>NZ_JBQFQF010000006.1:0-294120 GCF_056536745.1 Ruegeria sp. CJ2 | reverse complement strand
TGCGAAGCCTTTTTGGGGTCCGGCATGTCACAAGCTCTTATTTCTAAACGAAAACGACCAGCAGGTTAGCTGCTGGTCGATAGATCGTCAACATTTACCTATAGTGGCTTGGCCCGAAGGCGCCCTTTGCAATTTACTCAAAGCCACAGATCAGTCGATCATCGGCAGCAGCTTGTCCAGCGACTGCTTGGCATCGCCATAGAACATCCGCGTGTTCTCCTTGAAGAACAGCGGGTTCTCGATCCCCGAATACCCGGTGCCCTGACCACGCTTGGACACGAACACCTGCTTGGCCTTCCAGCATTCCAGAACCGGCATCCCGGCGATGGGGCTGTTGGGGTCTTCCTGCGCCGCAGGGTTCACGATGTCATTCGAACCGATCACGATGGCCACATCCGTTTCCGGGAAGTCCTCGTTGATCTCGTCCATCTCCAGCACGATGTCATAAGGCACCTTGGCCTCGGCCAGCAGTACGTTCATGTGACCCGGCAGACGACCGGCAACGGGGTGGATCGCGAAACGCACCTCTTTGCCCTTGGCGCGCAGCTTACGGACCAACTCGCTGACCGACTGCTGTGCCTGCGCAACCGCCATGCCGTAGCCCGGGATGATGATGACGCTGTCGGCATCGTTCAGAGCCGCGGCAACGCCGTCGGCGTCAATCGCCACCTGCTCACCCTCAACTTCCATCTGCGGACCCGAGGTGCCGCCAAAACCGCCCAGGATCACACTGACAAAGTGACGGTTCATCGCCTTACACATGATGTAGGACAGGATCGCACCCGACGAACCGACCAACGCACCAACCACGATCAGCAGGTCGTTGCCAAGGCTGAAACCAATCGCTGCCGCAGCCCAACCCGAATACGAGTTCAGCATCGACACAACCACCGGCATGTCCGCGCCACCGATACCCATGATCAGGTGATAGCCGATGAACAGCGCCGCCAGCGTCATCAGGATCAGCGGGAACAGACCGCCCGAGGCGGTGTACCAGACCAGACAGATCAGCGAGAGGCCAGCCGCCGCCGCGTTCAGCGCATGACCGCCGGGCAGCTTGGTCGCCGCAGACGTCACTTTACCCGCCAGCTTGCCATAAGCCACGACCGAACCGGTAAAGGTGATCGCACCGATGAAGATACCCAAGAACAGTTCCACATGCAGGATCGTCAGTTCCGCGGCGGTCTTCTTGGCGATCAGCTTGGCAAACGCGCCCAGATCAGACAGGTCCGCCTCTTTCGCACTGTCGGCAATCGCCATGACCTGCGCCACGTTGCCGATCTCAAAATGCGCGTTGAAGCCCACGAACACAGCCGCCAGACCAACCAGCGAGTGCATCGCGGCTACAAGCTGCGGCATCTCGGTCATCTGCACGCGCTTGGCCACGTAGGACCCGATCAGACCGCCACCAGCGATCAGCAGCAGCGACAGCAGCCACAGGCCCGAACCCGGACCCACAAGCGTGGCGAAAACCGCCAGCGCCATACCGACAATGCCGTACCAGACGGCGCGCTTGGCGCTTTCCTGGTTCGACAACCCGCCCAGGGACAGGATGAAAAGGACAGCCGCAACAACATAAGCGGCAGTGGTGAAGCCAATCATCTACCCGGCCTCCTTAAGATTTCTGGAACATGGCGAGCATGCGCCGGGTGACAAGAAAGCCGCCGAAGATGTTGATCCCGGCCATAAAGACAGACAGCGCCGCCAGCAGGATCACAAGGAACGAGCCCGATCCGATCTGCATCAAGGCCCCGACGATAATGATCGACGAGATCGCGTTGGTGATCGCCATCAGCGGGGTGTGCAGCGAATGCGCCACGCCCCAGATCACCTGGAAGCCAACGAACACGGCCAGCACGAACACGATGAAGTGCTGCATGAAGCTGGCCGGAGCGACCAGACCCACCAACAGCATCAGCGCGCCGCCAACACCCAGCAGGGTGAACTGCTGTTTGGTCTGCGCCTTGAACGCCGCAACCTCCTGCGCCTTCTTCTCTTCCGGGGTCAGTTCTTTGACCTCGGGCTTTTTCTGCGCCGCAATCGCCTGCACTTTCGGCGGTGGCGGCGGGAAGGTGATCTCACCCTCAAAGGTCACGGTCGAGCCGCGGATCACGTCATCTTCCATGTCATGATTGATCTGACCGTCCTTCTCGGGCGTCAGGTCAGACATCATGTGGCGGATATTGGTCGCGTACAGCGACGAAGACTGCGACGCCATCCGGCTGGGGAAGTCGGTATAGCCGATGATGGTCACGCCATTGTCGGTCACGATCTTCTCATCCGCGACGGTCAGTTTGCAGTTGCCGCCTTTTTCGGCCGCAAGGTCCACGATGACCGAGCCGGGTTTCATGCTTTCGACCATATCCTTGGTCCAAAGCTCGGGCGCTTCGCGGTTCGGGATCAGCGCGGTGGTGATCACGATGTCTATCTCTGGCGCCAGCTCGCGGAACTTGGCCAACTGCGCGTTGCGGAATTCCTCGGACTGGACCGAAGCGTAACCGCCAGTGGCCGCACCATCCTGCTGCTGCTCTTCAAAGTCCAGATAGACGAACTCGGCACCCATCGACTCGACCTGCTCGGCCACTTCGGGGCGCACGTCGAACGCATAGGTGATCGCACCCAGCGAGGTCGAGGTCCCGATGGCGGCCAAACCCGCGACACCGGCACCGACGATCAGAACCTTCGCAGGCGGCACCTTGCCCGCCGCCGTCACCTGACCGGTGAAGAAGCGACCAAAATTGTTGCCCGCCTCGATCACGGCGCGGTAGCCCGCGATATTCGCCATCGAGGACAGCGCGTCCATCTTCTGCGCACGCGAAATTCGCGGCACCATCTCCATGGCGATCACATTCGCGCCTTTGGATTTGGCCAACTCCATCCCTTCTTCATTCCCAGCCGGGTTGAAGAACGAGATCAGCGTCTTGCCTTTGGTCAGACGCTTCAGCTCGGTCTCATTCGGCTGACGCACCTTGGCGACGATGTCCGCTGCCTTCCAAAGCGCGGCGGCTGTTTTGACGATCTCTACGCCTGCCGCCTCGTACACTGCGTCCGAAAACCCGGCCGCAGCGCCCGCACCGGATTCAATGGCGCAGTCGTAGCCAAGTTTCTGAAGCTGAACGGCTGAATCCGGGGTCATCGCGACCCGGTTTTCACCGTCCATTATCTCTTTTGGTGTTCCTATCTTCACCGGCATTATCCCCCTAATTTTCACTCACATTGAGCGGGTGGTCGGTATTGTTCATCAAGCATCCATGTATCCTGCGCAATATTATTTCGCAAGCGCAGCAATATTAACGTGGTGTCATTTTACGTAAGTCCTCAGATCCATCGGCGCGTGCTGCGCTCATATCTTGCGAAGTCTGCGCGGAATGTTCTGCGCATGCGGTCTTCTTCGGGCAGAATGAAGCGTCGCTCCAGCAGCCAGACAAATACAGGTACCAGGACCAGCGACAAAACCGCGTCAAAGCGCAGGACAAGCCCCGTCAGAATCAGAACATCACCCAGGTAGATCGGATTACGGCTGCGTTTGAAAATACCGCTTTGAATCAAAGAGCTGGGCGTTTCATGCGGGATGACTGTTGTGCGGTGTCTGCGGAACTCTGCGATGGCAAGCAGGATAAGGATCAGGCCCCCACCAATTAGAATGCCACTCAGCAAATCCGTGAAGCTGCCGTCCAGCGACAATCCCATCGACAGGTATCGCGCCTGCAACCAAGCAAGGACCGCGCAGCCCAACAACCAGACCGGAGGCATGTCGATTTTGCGCATAGATAAGTAACTTTCTGCTCGATTGCGGTGCTGGATGTCGCTTTTGCATGATCATCTATCGCTTTCCGACAGGAATCGCAAAATCGCAGATAGTCGCAGGAAATTTTTCTCACCTTGCGCCCTCAGCGGCACCGATAGACAGATAGGGTCGGATAAGCTAGCCCTTGGTCGATACGCAAAGACGAAGGCCCGCCCATGACTGATTTCAAAGCAACCAAAGCTATGTTCGATCTGCCGGAAGGCGTGGTTTATCTGGACGGCAATTCGCTTGGCCCCATACCAAAAGCAGCAACGCCGCGCGTGGCGGAAATGATGACACAGGAATGGGGGAACATGCTGATCACCGGCTGGAACAAGGCCGGATGGATGGGGCTTCCGACCGGATTGGGCGATCGCATCGGCCGATTGATCGGAGCAGAGCCCGGCAGCGTGGTGACCGGCGACACATTGTCGATCAAGGTCTATCAAGCGGTGGCTTCGGCACTGGAACTGTGCCCCGAGCGCAAGGTCGTGTTGTCGGACAGCGGAAACTTTCCGTCCGATCTGTATATGGTGGATGGGCTGCTGCGTTCGTTGGGATCGGAGTATGAACTGCGAGTTGTCGCACCCGAGGAAGTGGCCGCGCACATCACCAAAGACGTGGCCGTTTTGATGCTGACCGAGGTCGATTACCGTTCGGGCCGGATGCACGACATGAAGGCGCTGACAGAGCTTGCACATGCCAACGGAACCGTCACAGTCTGGGATCTGGCCCACTCTGCCGGCGCCATTCCTGTGGACCTGTCCGGCTGTAACGCCGACTTCGCAGTGGGCTGTACCTATAAATACCTCAATGGCGGCCCCGGCGCGCCTGCCTTCATCTACGTCGCTCCGCGCCTGACCGACCGCGTTCGCCCCGCGCTATCAGGATGGCTGGGGCATGAGGCCCCCTTCTCTTTCGACCTCGATTACCGCCCAGGCAGCGGGATCGAAAGGATGCGGGTCGGCACCCCTCCGATCATACAGATGACGGCGCTGTCGACCGCGATGGATGTCTGGGACATGGTCGATATGGCGGACGTGCGCGCCAAGTCCATCGAACTGACCGAGTTGTTCATCAATCGGGTCGAAGCCACCTGCCCTGAACTGCGCCTTGCCAGTCCGCGCGAGGCTGAGCAGCGTGGCAGCCAAGTCTCGTTCCGGTTTGACGAAGGCTACGCAGCGATGCAGGCGCTGATCGCCCGAGGTGTTATCGGAGATTTCCGCGCGCCCGACATCATGCGGTTTGGATTTACGCCATTATACATCGACGAACAGGATGTTGAACGCGCGGTGGACATTCTGGCGGATATCATGGCGAACCGGTTGTGGGACACACCGGAATACAAACAACGCCAGCGGGTTACTTGACCTCCAGCCCCGCGCCAACAATCGTGGCGAGGTTCGCGTTCATTCGGTCGAACTCCTGATGATCCGTTGCCGCGATCTTGTTGCCACGCAGCGCGGCGCCGATCATCTTGGCCGTCTCTCGCGGGCTGTCGAACAGGCGTATCCGCCCGTTCACCGACTCGCGCTTTAGCCAATCCGCATAAAGCGCCAGCATCTGTGCCTCACCCTGTGTGACGATGTCAGATGCCATGGATATACCTGCGTCCAGCAGCTCTAGCCCATGGGCTGAAGACATGATTTCCGCCATTCCGTCCGTCTGAACATGGATCGCGTTTCCGAAAACCTGTGACACCGACCCGTCCGCATTCAACGCCTTGGCAACGGCCTCGGTCTTTTCTTCGTAATGCAGTTCAGTCAGTTTTCGAAGAATGGCTTCTTTGTTCTCGAAGTACAGATACAACGCAGGGCGCGACATCCCCGCACCTTTTGCAATGTCATCCATCGAGGTTTTCTTGAATCCATAGGTCGAAAAGACCCGCAGGGCGGATTCAAGAATAGACCGGGATTTTTCGTCGAGCACAAAGTCTCTCATCTGAACCTTTGACATTTTTTGTTTCTTTTGTCAGTTGACTGTCTGACATCTCATATTAAGTATGTCAGCACGTCACCAAAGCCAAGAGGGGATCACCATGGCGACCAGTTTGAAAGTTAACGGTACGTCATATCAGGTGGACTTGCCTGACGATGTTCCCCTGCTGTGGGTCCTACGGGATGAGGTCGGCCTGACCGGAACCAAGTTTGGGTGCGGTGTGGCCGCCTGTGGTGCCTGCACTGTTCATATCGACGGCGAGGCCGTGCGGTCCTGTCAGGTTGCGTTGTCTGATGTCTGGGGCGACGTGACGACGATCGAAGGGCTCGGCACGCCGGACGCGATGGCCAAGATCCAGCAAGCCTGGGTCGATCATCAGGTCGCGCAATGCGGATACTGCCAATCGGGTCAGATCATGCAGGCGGCCGCGTTGCTGGCCGAGAACCCCTCTCCGACCGATGCCGATATCGACGATGCGATGCAGGGCAACCTGTGTCGTTGTGGAACCTACCCGCGCATTCGGGCGGCGATCCACGATGCGGCTTCCAAGTTGAAGGAGGCGTAAGTAATGGCATCTGTTGGTAAAATCCTTCGCCGCACGTTCCTGATCGGTTCGGCTGCCGTTGTCGGTGGCGTTGCGTTTGGTGCGTATTACGTAACCCGCCCGGCAGCGAACCCGCTGAAACCGGCGGAAGGCGAAACCGCCCTCAGCCCGTTTATCCTGATTGATCAGCAGGGCGTGACCCTGTTCGCCCCGCGCGCCGAAATGGGACAGGGCGTGATGACCACCTGGGCCGCGCTGATCGCAGAAGAGCTGGACGTGGAGATGGACGATATCCGTGTTCTGCATGGTCCCGCTGCGGCGGCCTATTACAACTCGGCTTTGGTTGGCGAAGGTCTGCCAAACAAGGGGTATGACATCACCGATTTCCAGCACAATCTGGGGGAAGCCCTTGGTGTTGTGGGTAAAACTCTCAGCCTGCAGGTCACTGGCGGGTCAACCTCGATGCGAGACGGTTTTGAGCGTATGCGCGAGGCCGGGGCTACCGCGCGGGAAACACTGAAACAGGCGGCAGCAGATCGGTTGGGCGTTGACCGCGCGCAGTTGAAAACCCAAGCAGGGGCAGTGATTGCGACAGACGGCTCTCGCATCCCATATACCGAGCTGGCCGAAGCCGCGGGTCAAATCGACCCGCCCCATGTCGAACTGCGCGACCCGTCCAAGTGGCGGCTGCTGGGGCAAAACCTGCCGCGGGTGGACATAGTTGGGAAATCGACCGGCACGGCAGAGTTTGGCGTGGATGTGCGCCCCGAAGGTCTGAAATTCGCATCCTGCCGAGTGAACCCCAAGCTGGGCGGTGCAATGAACGGATTTGACGCCACCGCCGCCGAAACCATGCCCGGCGTGGAAAAAGTGGTCGATCTTGGCAATGGCGTGGCCGTGATCGCCAACAACACGTGGCTGGCTATTCAGGCAGTCGAAGCGATTGACGTGGACTGGGGCGATGCCCCCTACCCGCCGGAAACTGACCAGATTTTCGCAAAGATTGCCGAGGCGTTCGATGACGCGCCAAACACGACCCTGCGCGATGATGGCGACGTAGAAACTCTGCCCGAAGGCGCTACCGAGATCACTGCCGAATACCAGGTGCCCTATCTGGCGCATTCGACGATGGAGCCGATGAACGCCACCGCGTTGTTTACCGGCACCAAACTGGATATCTGGTGCGGCAATCAGGCCCCGACCTTTGTACAGCGCAAGGCCGCCAAGACCGCCAATCTGGACCGGGATGCCGTTGACGTACACACCACTTATATGGGTGGCGGATTTGGTCGGCGCGGCGAACTGGACTTTGCGGAAATCGCCACCAAGGTCGCGATGGCCATGCCCGGCGTCCCGGTTCAGACCACCTGGAGCCGTGAAGAGGACACCCGCCACGACTTCTACCGTCCCGGCGCGATTGCCCGGATGCGCGGCGCGGTCAAGGATGGCGCTGCAGTGCTGATTGATGGCAAGGTCGCGTCGCAGTCCAGCTCTCACCAGGTGGTTGGGCGCTATATGGATCTGCCCGGAGGTGGACCAGACAAGGTGATCGTCGAAGGGCTGTTCAACCAGCCTTACGCCGTGCCCAA
Source organism: Ruegeria sp. CJ2 (assembly GCF_056536745.1). NCBI lineage: Bacteria > Pseudomonadati > Pseudomonadota > Alphaproteobacteria > Rhodobacterales > Roseobacteraceae > Ruegeria > Ruegeria sp. CJ2. The sequence goes on along the minus strand of NZ_JBQFQF010000006.1, from coordinate 286,262 downwards.
CTACCGCGTCAGCGGACATATCGCTGATCTGGACATTCCAGTCGGGTTCTGGCGCTCGGTCGGCAACAGCCACAACGGGTTCTTCCACGAGACGTTCATGGACGAAATGGCCCATGCCGCTGGCCGTGACCCGCTGGACTTCCGGCTGGAGCTGGCCATGGGGGAACATGCCCCCAGCGCAGGTGTCCTGCGGGCCGTCAAGGAAATGTCGGGTTGGACCGGCCAAACCCCCAACGGCGTCGGACGCGGCGTGGCGATGACCTACAGCTTCGGTACTCCGGTCGCGCAGGTGATCGAGGTGGTCGATGAAGACGGCACCATCCGCATCGCCAAGGCATGGATCGCCTGTGATGTCGGCCTCGCGCTGGACCCCGGCACGGTCGAGGCGCAGATGTTCGGCGGCATGATCTATGGGCTGTCCGCGGCCGTGATGGGCGAGATCACCTTCTCAGACGGTGAGGTCGAACAGCACAACTTCCCGGACTATGACGCCCTGCGGATGCATAACGCGCCCCAAACCGAAGTGCGCGTTCTTGAAACCAACCCCCGTTTGGGTGGCGTTGGTGAGCCGGGAACGCCTCCGTCCATGCCAGCACTTGGAAACGCGCTTTTCGACCTGACTGGTGAACGTGCACGGACGTTACCCCTGATCAATCAGTTCAACCTGCTGATTTGATCGCGTTGCGCCGGTCTGGTCCCTCTCTCCTGGACCGGCGCACGAACTAGGCGCTCTGCTGGATAAGGCTCGCGCCGGACCCTTCAGACCACGCGTGAACCGCAGCCCCGAACGCCTTGAACAACGGGCGTGACACGGGATCATTCTCGGCATCCCATTCCGGGTGCCATTGGACAGACAACGTAAACCCCGGCGCATCCTTGACATAGATCGCCTCCGGCGTCCCGTCGGGCGCATGGCCTTCGATCACGATCCGATGTCCAACGGTTTTGATGCCCTGTCCGTGCAACGTGTTCGTCATCACCTCACGCGCGCCCATAAGCCGGTGGAACACACCGCCTTCGGACAAGCTCACGATATGACGCAGCGCAAATTTCTCTTCAAGCGTTCCGTCCGGCGGCATGCGGTGGTTCATCCGGCCCGGCAACTCGCGGATCTCCGGATATAACGTGCCACCCATTGCCACGTTGACCTCTTGGAACCCTCGGCAGATGCCAAAGAATGGCTGGCCGCGTTCCACGCAGGCCCGCACCAGCGGCAAGGTGATCGCATCGCGCGCACGGTCAAATTCACCATGCGCTTCGGTTTCGGGTTCACCGTATTCTTCCGGGTGTACGTTGGGCCGACCTCCTGTCAGCAGGAAACCGTCGCACACCTCCAGCAATTCCTCGACCGAGACATAGCGCGGGTCAGCCGGGATCAGCAGCGGCAGGCAGCCCGACACGTTCGCCACCGCGTCCGAGTTCATCGTCCCGCCCGCATGGGTCGGGTACTCATCGTTCAAAAGGTAAGAGTTGCCGATGATACCGACGACGGGCCGAGACATTCCGCTTTCCCAATCTGTTGCGCGTTTCAGGAAAGCTATCCTCAGGGTCTAAAGCGTGCAATAGCACACCCCCTGTGTATCAGCGCAGGTACATGTTCAACACTGCACATTCGGGCACCTATCCAGGACCCTGCCCGTTTCCCCGGCATTCTGCGAACACCGCAGATCGGAGAGCCTTGGCGGCTCTCCGAAAAATTCATTCAATCAGACTTCGCCGATCAGACCGGCCGCCTCAATCCCGGCCATCGCCGCGATCGCATCATTGTCCGAGGTATCGCCGGTCACGCCGACAGCACCGATCACAGCGCCCTTCTTGTCGCGCAGCAACACGCCGCCCGGCACTGGCACAACCTGACCGCCATAAACGCCGTTCACAGCCGCCATGAAATAAGCTTGCGCCTCGGCCCGCGCCATCTGCGCGGTCCCCGCCATACCCAGCATGACCGAGCCATAAGCCTTGCCCTGCGCAATCGCAAAGCGTCCGGGCGCAGCACCGTCTTCGCGCTCAAACGCGATCACATGGCCACCAGCATCCAGAACAACAACCGACAGAGGTTTCAGTTCCAACTCGCGGCCCTTTTCCAAAGCCTTGCGCACGATCGTGCGTGCCTTGCGCAATGTAACAGCCATCCCTGATCCCTTTCATCTGGCTAAAAATATCTTCGGGGGAGCGCGAGGGGGCAGACAGCCCCCTCGTTCCCACCCTATCCAATCACACCAAGCTGGCTTTCAGTTCCAGACGGCGCGCGTGCAAAACCGGCTCAGTATAGCCCGAAGGCTGGACGCGGCCTTTGAACACCAGATCACACGCCGCCTGGAACGCCACGCCGTCAAAGCCGGGCGCCATCGGACGATACAGCGGATCACCTTCGTTCTGGCGGTCCACCACGGCAGCCATCTTCTGCATGGCGGCCATCACCTGTTCCTCGCTCACCACATCATGATGCAGCCAGTTGGCCAGCGCCTGAGACGAAATCCGGCAGGTCGCACGGTCTTCCATCAGGCCGATATCGTTGATGTCCGGCACTTTCGAACAGCCCACGCCTTGATCGACCCAACGCACCACATAACCCAGAATACCCTGCGCGTTATTCTCGATCTCGACAGTGATCTCATCATCGCTCAGGTTGCGGCCGCCCAACAGCGGTACGGTCAGCAGATCATCCAGCGTGCCGCGCGCTCCACCGGCGGCAAGCTCATCCTGACGGGCCAGAACGTCGACCTTGTGGTAGTGCGTGGCGTGCAGGGTCGCAGCGGTCGGCGACGGCACCCAAGCGCAGGTCGCGCCCGATTTCGGGTGACCGATCTTCTGATCAAGCATATCGCCCATACGGTCGGGCATCGCCCACATACCTTTACCGATCTGCGCCTTGCCCTTCAGACCACAGGCCAGACCGATATCGACATTGCGATCCTCATAGGATGCAATCCACGGCGTCGCCTTCATATCGCCCTTCGGCAGCATCGGACCCGCCTCGATCGAGGTATGGATCTCATCCCCGGTGCGATCCAGAAAGCCTGTGTTGATGAAGGCCACACGCGATTTCGCGGCGCGGATGCATTCTTTCAGGTTCGAGGACGTCCGGCGTTCCTCATCCATGATACCCAGCTTTACCGTGTTGCGCGGCAGACCGAGGATATCTTCAACCATGTCGAAAATCTCGACCGCAAAGGCAACTTCGGCGGGGCCGTGCATCTTGGGCTTCACAACATAAACCGAACCCTTGACCGAGTTTCCGCCCTCACGCTGCAGGTCATGCATCGCAATAAGCGTAGTGCAGAGCGCATCCATCAGGCCCTCACCGATCTCATTACCCTCGCCGTCTAGAACGGCCGGGTTGGTCATCAAGTGGCCCACATTTCGGATCAGCATCAGCGAGCGGCCTTTCAGCACGTCCCGCGCGCCGCCTGCGGTTGTATAGGTCAGATCGTCAGCCAGCTTCCGGGTGAAGGTGGTGCCGCCCTTGGTCACTTCTTCGGCCAGATCGCCCTTCATCAAGCCCAGCCAGTTGCCATAGGCGACAACCTTGTCCTCGGCATCCACACAGGCAACCGAGTCCTCGCAATCCATGATCGTGGACAACGCCGATTCCAGATAGACGTCCGCGATGCCAGCAGGGTCCTCCGCGCCAATGTTGCTAGAGGCATCGACGACGATTTTCACATGCAACCCGTTATTCTTCAGCAGCACAAAATCGGGTTTTTCGGCCGCTCCGCCAAAGCCCACAAACGCCGATGCATCGGCCAGCACAGGCTCCAGCGCGCTGCCTTCAACGCGCAGCTCGGACACATCGGCCCACGAGCCAGCGGCCAGCGGCACGGCATCATCCAAAAAGCCCTTGGCCCATGCAATCACACGCGCGCCACGCGCCTCGTCATAGCCACCGGCGGCTGGCAGATCGCCCATCGCGTCGGTTCCGTACAACGCATCATACAGGCTGCCCCAGCGCGCATTGGCGGCGTTCAGCGCGAACCGGGCGTTGGTGATTGGCACAACCAGCTGCGGACCGGGGGTCGCTGCAATCTCGGGATCGACATTGGCGGTTTCGATCTGGAAATCATCACCTTCCTCAACCAGATAGCCGATCTCACGCAGGAAGGCTTTGTAGGCGTCGGCGTCATGGTCCTGACCTTTGCGGTCCACGTGCCAGGTGTCCAACTGGCCCTGAATCTCTTCGCGCTTGGCGAGGAAGTCCCGGTTCTTCGGTCCCAGCTCGGCCACCATGCGCGACAGACCATCCCAGAACGTATCGGCGGTCACACCGGTTCCCGGCAGGGCTTTGCCCTCGATGAACTCGGCCAGAACCGTGTCGACCTGAAGTCCGCTGCGTGTCTGTCTGCTGGTCATGATCTTCCTCTCACCCATGTACGCCATTGTATGCAGTCAGCGTTTAGTGGGTAAGTTTCCGATAGGCAACGTGTGTCGTTACGTTCCGGTAAAAAAAACTTACCAAAATCACGCGCCACGCTGGACAAGGTCAGGCAGCACCGCTTGCAGCCCATCGCCTCAGATCATAACGTCGCGCCAGACACCAAATGAAGCGAGGTCCCGATGCGCGACGCTGCCCCCCAAACGATCTATCTGAAAGACTACACACCGTTCGGCTATATCGTGGACAGCGTGCATCTGACCTTTGATCTGGCCGCCCACGCGACCCGTGTGACCTCGCGCATTGCGTTCCGCCCGAACCCCGAAGCATCAGATCGCAATTTCTTTCTGCATGGCGAGGACCTGACCCTGATCCGCGCAGCGATTGATGGTGTGGAAATCACGCCCGAGATCACCGACAAGGGCCTGACCGCCCCCGCCCCCGACGCGCCCTTTATCTGGGAGGCCGAGGTTGAGATTGACCCCGGCAACAACACCGCGCTTGAGGGGCTTTATATGTCCAACGGCATGTATTGCACCCAGTGCGAGGCCGAAGGCTTCCGCAAGATCACCTATTACCCCGACCGCCCCGACGTGATGTCCACTTTCACCGTGCGCATCAATGGCGATCTGCCGGTGCTGCTGTCCAACGGCAACCCCAGCGGCAAGGGCGAGGGCTGGGCCGAATGGACCGACCCGTGGCCCAAGCCCGCTTATCTGTTCGCTCTGGTCGCGGGCGATCTGATTGCCCATCCCGGTCAGTTTACCACCTTGTCAGGTCGCGACGTCGAACTGAACCTTTGGGTCCGTCCCGGTGACGAAGGCAAATGCGCCTTTGGCATGGAGGCTCTCAAGAAGTCGATGAAATGGGATGAGGACGTCTATGGCCGCGAATATGATCTGGACGTGTTCAACATCGTGGCCGTGGATGATTTCAACATGGGCGCGATGGAGAATAAGGGGCTGAACATCTTCAACTCCTCCGCTGTGCTGGCCAGCCCCGAGACCTCGACCGATATGAATTTCGAGCGGATCGAAGCGATCATTGCTCATGAGTATTTCCACAACTGGACAGGCAACCGCATCACCTGCCGCGACTGGTTCCAACTGTGCCTGAAAGAGGGTTTGACAGTGTTTCGCGATGCGCAGTTCACGTCCGACATGCGCTCGGCCCCGGTCAAGCGCATCCACGACGCCATCGACCTGCGCGCGCGACAATTCCCCGAGGATAACGGGCCGTTGTCGCATCCCGTCCGGCCCGAGAGCTTTCAGGAGATCAACAATTTCTACACCGCCACCGTCTATGAAAAAGGTGCCGAAGTTATCGGAATGCTGAAACGGCTGGTCGGGGATGAGGCATACGCGAAAGCGTTGGACCTCTATTTCGACCGTCATGATGGGCAAGCCTGCACGATCGAAGACTGGATCAAGGTATTCGAGGATACGACGGGCCGCGATCTGAGCCAGTTCAAGCGCTGGTACAGCCAATCGGGGACTCCGCGCGTGACGGTTGCCGAGGATTGGGCGGACGGCACCTACACCCTGACCCTGTCGCAGCGCACCGACCCCACGCCGGGTCAGGTTGAGAAACTGCCGCAAGTGATCCCGGTGGCCGTCGGTCTGCTGGGCCCCAACGGAGATGAGGTTCGCGCGACCGAGGTGCTGGAACTGACCGAAGCCAGCCAGAAATTTACCTTCACCGACTTGGCGGCGCGGCCCACGGCCTCGGTCCTGCGGGATTTCTCGGCCCCCGTGATCCTTGAACAGGATCAAAGCAGCGCCCAGCGCGCCTTTCTGCTGGCCCATGACACCGACCCGTTCAACCGCTGGCAGGCTGGGCGGTCGCTGGCCGAGGAAACATTGTTGGCGATGATCCAAAACGGCGCGTCGCCCGATGCCGACTATCTGGACGGGCTGCTGGCCGTGCTGCGCGATCGCGATCTGGACCCGGCTTATCGCGCGCTGATGTTGGGCCTGCCGACGCAATCGGAACTGGCGGCAGCTCTGCACGAACGCGGTGAAACGCCGGATCCAATGGCGATCTGGACCGCCGTAGAAACCCTGCGGCAGGTGACCGCGCAGCATGTTCAGGACCTGTTGCCGCGTCTACACGGCGAAACCGTAATTGACGCGCCCTTTAACCCCGACGCCGAGCAATCAGGCAAGCGCGCGCTGGGTGGGGCGGCACTGGCGCTGACCTCGCGGCTGGACGGTGGAGCCAAGGCCGCAGAAGACTATAAATCCGCCAACAACATGACCCTGCAACTTTCCGCTCTGTCCTGCCTGCTGCGCGCGGGCAAAGGTGAGGCGGAACTGGCCGCCTTCTACGACCAGTGGCAGCATGACAGGCTGGTGATGGACAAATGGTTCGGCCTACAGGTTTCGCTGGCCGCGCCCGAAGCCACGGCAGATGTGGCGCGAAAGCTGACCGAGCACCCGGATTTCAACTGGAAAAACCCCAACCGCTTCCGTTCGGTCATGGGGGCGTTGGCGATGAACCACGCAGGGTTCCACCGGGCCGATGGTGCGGGCTATGCCTTGCTTGCGGACTGGTTGATCAAGCTGGACCCCGTCAACCCACAGACCACCGCAAGAATGTGTTCGGCCTTTCAGACATGGAAACGGTATGACTCAGGCCGTCAGGACCTGATCCGCACACATCTGAGGCGCATAGCCGATACTGCGGAATTGTCGCGTGATACGACCGAAATGGTCTCACGCATTCTGGGCGCATGACACCGTACACATATACACGTCACAACCGAACGCCCCGGACAGTCGTGATCCTGATCCTTGTATATGCGGCGTTGGTTTCGCTGGTGATCCTGTTCGAAGCCGTCTGGTGGCTGATTGGATTGCTGGCGCTGCCAACGCTGCCGGCCCTTTGGGACGTTGTGCGGGATACCAGCGCGGGTCTGTCGCTTGATCAGAACAAGCTGCATTGGTTCACCGGCAACCGCACAGCGGCGGTGACTCTGTCAGAAATTGACTATGTCCGTTTCGACACCCGCTGGGACTTTTCCGTGCGCGTTTCGTTGATTACGACCTCGGGAAAACGAGTTCGGTTGCCAGATGAGTCGATCCCTCCTCATACGGAGTTTGAGTCCATCCTCAAACAAGCCGGGTTCCGCGTGGAACGCCATCACTTCAGTGTATTTTGATGGCAATGCAGCGAAAAAAGTCTCACTGTTCACCAAATCGGTACAAAAAGCCCCCCAAATCTTGAATTTGATGCAAATTCCAGAGAAGCTTGGTTCCTACGTTACCAGTTTTTACAGTTCCGAGTTTCACCATGTTCCGGTTGTTCCGCACCTCTTCTTCCAGTTCACAGGCTTCTTCTCTGACGATGCCGCCCGACATGGCGTTTTCGCCCGAGGTCGCTGCGGCTTTGCCTGATCAGGGGCAACTGAACATCCCTGTCGCAGAGCTTCAGGCCGAAGATCTGGTGGGGCGCAAGACAATCGAAGCCGGGCGTCATCTGGCGCGTCAGGGGCGCTGGTCCGAGCTGTCCCGGCAAATGCGGGCCGCGGACGAGGCTCGGGACTCTGCGCCTGACGGTATGCCGATCGCAGACCTTCTGGCCTTTGGTGCCCGCGCCGACGTTGTTCTGGCGGTTGAGCACGCGCTTTCTGATTGGAAAGCGCTGTCTGACTATGACGTGCTGGGCGGCATTTCCGAACTGGAAGACGAAATGCGAGAACACGAAGGCGATCCGATGATCGCGCTGGTTGTTGCTCTTGCACATATTGATTTGGCCTGGGCCTGGCGCGGAACGTCTGCGGACGCCAAATTGCCGCCCCTGCACCAATCGCGCTGCGCTGCACATTTCGACCGGGCGGCGGCGATCCTTCCGAAATGCCGCGAGGCCGCACCCGAAAGCCCGCTGGTTGCCGCGGCCGACTGCGCTCTGCTGGCTGGACAACGTAAATCGAACATCCGCGTCGCCGACAAATACGAGCGTCTGATTACTTTGGACCCGCACAATCAGCGTCATATGCGTGCTATGGGCACGCACCTGCTGCCGCGTTGGTTCGGCAGCTATGAAGAGCTTGAGGTTCAGGCCCTGCGCAACGCCGCACGGACGCACGAGATTTGGGGCGCTGGCGGATATACCTGGGCGCAGTTCGACGCGATTGCCCTCGACCCAGAGGCATGTGCCCGGCTGGACGTGGAATATTTCCTGGAGGGGTTGCGTGACATCCTGCGCCAACGCCCTGATCAGGAAACCGTCAACATGCTGGCCGCTTACTGCGCCATCACCATTCAGAACGGGCGTGGCCTGAATGAGAAGGCTGATGAGGTGCGCGCGCAGATTCACGAGGCCGCAAACTGGCTGATCCGCGACCACATGACCGAGCTGCATCCGCTGATTTGGGCGCATGCTGCGAATGGGTTCAACAATTCGGTCCGCATCAACTCGCCCGAACGGTTTGCGGCGCGTGGTCACCGCGATGCCCTGCGTGCGATTGGCGATTTGTTCCGCGAAGAATTGCGCAGCGGCATGGACGTCACCTTTACGCCTTCGGGTCTGCACCTGTCAGGTCACTGATTCCCCCTTGCTCCTTTGGCGCAGCGCGCCTAATACGCAGGCTTAGACTTCTGCGGAAATAGAGGCGCGCCATGCTCGACCTGACATACGAAATGCCCAAAATCAAAACCATTGCCGGGGCCAAGCACGATTGGGAACTGGTGATCGGGATGGAGGTGCACGCTCAGGTCTCATCCAACGCCAAGCTGTTTTCCGGTGCCTCGACCCAATTCGGGGCCGAGCCAAACTCGAACGTGGCCTTTGTGGACGCGGCGATGCCGGGGATGCTGCCGGTGATCAACGAATACTGCGTGGAACAGGCGGTGCGCACCGGGCTGGGCCTGAAAGCGGATATCAACCTGAAATCGGCCTTTGACCGCAAGAATTACTTCTACCCCGACCTGCCGCAAGGATATCAGATTTCGCAGCTCTACCACCCCATCGTAGGCGAAGGTGAAGTGCTGGTCGAGATGGGCGACGGCACCGCGCGCATGGTCCGCATCGAACGTATCCATATGGAGCAGGACGCGGGCAAATCCATCCACGACATGGACCCGCATATGTCCTTCGTCGACCTGAACCGGACGGGCGTCTGCCTGATGGAGATCGTCAGCCGCCCCGACATCCGTGGCCCCGAAGAAGCCGCCGCCTATATCGCCAAGCTGCGCCAGATCATGCGGTATCTGGGCACCTGTGACGGGAACATGCAGAACGGCAACTTGCGGGCGGATGTGAACGTCTCAATCTGTTTGCCGGGTGCCTATGAGAAATATCAGGAAACGCAGGATTTCTCGCATCTGGGCACCCGCTGCGAGATCAAAAACATGAACTCGATGCGCTTTATCCAACAGGCCATTGAGGTCGAAGCCCGCCGTCAGATCGCCATTGTCGAAGGTGGTGGCACCGTCGATCAGGAAACCCGCCTGTATGATCCGGACAAGGGTGAAACCCGCTCGATGCGGTCCAAGGAAGAAGCGCATGACTACCGCTATTTCCCCGACCCGGATCTGCTGCCGCTTGAGATCGAGCAGGCGTGGGTCGACGACATCGCCGCCAAGCTACCCGAACTGCCCGACGCCAAGAAAGCGCGGTTCATCGAGGCGTTTGGCCTGACGGATTACGACGCCTCGGTTTTGACTGCCGAGGTGGAAAGCGCCGCGTATTTCGAAGAAGTCGCCAAGGGTCGCAATGGCAAACTGGCCGCGAACTGGGTGATCAACGAACTGTTCGGCCGGTTGAAGAAAGAAGACCACGACATCACGGACAGCCCGGTTTCGCCCGCGCAGTTGGGTGGGATCATCGACCTGATTTCCTCGGACGCGATCTCGGGCAAGATCGCCAAGGACCTGTTCGAGATCGTCTATACCGAAGGCGGCGACCCCGCGCAGATCGTCGAAGATCGCGGCATGAAACAGGTCACCGACACCGGCGCGATTGAGGCTGCGTTGGACGAGATCATCGCCGCCAACCCCGCGCAGGTCGAAAAGGCCAAGGTGAACCCAAAACTGGCGGGCTGGTTCGTCGGTCAGGTGATGAAAGCCACCGGCGGCAAGGCCAACCCCAAGGCTGTGAACGAGCTGGTGAGCAAGAAACTGGGCGGCTAAGTCATCGGAAATTCGTGCAAGGGCGGCATGGGGCATCCCCTCTGCCGCCTTTCTTTTGCGCTGTGCTGTGGCAACACACGCCGCAGACTGCGCGAAGATGACTTTCCCAATAGCCTCAACATGCTAGATTGCCGGGAACGAACAGGTAGGAAGATCCGATGCCGCGCTACGAATACAAAGTTGTCCCCGCCCCGCAAAAAGGCGGCAAGGCGAAAGGAGCCAAAACCGCCGAAGACCGGTTCGCGGCCTCGGTTGAACAGGTGCTGAACCAGATGGGGCAGGACGGCTGGGAATACCAGCGCGCGGAACTGCTGCCCAGCGAAGAGCGTTCGGGCCTGACCAGTTCCACCGTGAACTGGCGCAATGTTCTGGTCTTTCGACGCGAAATTGAAGTGGGCTTTGTCTCAACCCGTGGCCCAAGCGAAACGCCCGAGGGTGTGCCGCTGGCGCAGCCCTTGCCGGGACCTGAGGCCGTAGTTGCCCCAGCTCCGATCGCCGAAGAGGTAAAGGAACCGCCGCTGTCACTGAAAGGGGCAGAAGCCCCCGAGCCTCAGGAAAAACCTTAGCGGGGGTCGAACTTATCCGCAGCACGCCTGCCCTGCTTGGATCGGCGGGCATGGCACTGTTGCGTAAGAGCAGTAGACACAGCAATCACCTTCCAGCGGCTTCAGAACTTCACCACAGGATTTGCATTCGTAAAACCACTGGCACGCGTCTGTTGGCATGGTTTCCGTTTCGACATACCCGCAGGCGGGACACGTCAACGTCGATTCCAGTGTAACGATTGTCTCTTTGGCTTCCATCTCCCCCTCCTCAATAAACGAGCTGGCGCGGTCACTCACCAATATCCAGCGCCAGCGCGTGGATGCGCGGCACGATGTCTCCCAGCGCTTTATGGACCGCCCTGTGACGTGCGACGCGGGATTGTCCCTTGAAGGCCGTGGCGCGGATACGGACGTTGAAATGGCTCTCACCGCCGTCTTGATAGCCGGAATGCCCACGATGGCTTTCGCTGTCGTCGACCACCTCAAGCTCATGCGGATCAAAGGCAGCTTGCAGGCAGGTTCGGATTTCGTCAGTCACAGTCATTTTTACGCCTAGCGGCAAAAATTTTACCGCCCCCCTCTTCTACTTTCGGCTGCTTAGACTAAACTGCTGCCTCCGAGTCGAGAAGATGCGTTCTTAAGGATCACAGCATGACGAAATCAGACCCTTTCGGATTCGATATGTCCGTCTCCAACGCCAAGAAAAAGAACCCGCGCGGGCGTCGGGGGATGTCGGGCGCGTCTGAGACATCGGTGCGAATCTGCGACCACGAAGGCTGTGAAGAGGCGGGCAAATTCCGCGCGCCCAAAGCGCCGGACGTGCTGGACGATTTCTTCTGGTTCTGCCAGCAGCACGTGCGCGAATATAACCAGAAATGGAACTTCTTCGACGGCACGACCGAGGCTGAACTGAACGCGCAGCGATCCAAGGATAAAGTGTGGGAGCGCGAGACCAAGCCCATGGGCGACCCCGAAGCGCGCGCATGGGCCCGTTTGGGCATCGAAGACCCGCATCAGGTTCTGGGCGCGAACGCCACCAAGAACCCCGGCCGCACGTCGGGCGGTGGCGGCCGCCGTCTGCCCCCCACGGAACGCCGCGCGATTGAGATTCTGGAAGCCAATGACAGTTGGACCAAAGCCGAGGTGCGCAAGGCCTACAAGAAACTGATCAAGGTGCTGCACCCGGACATGAACGGCGGCGATCGCAGCCAGGAAGAACAGTTGCAAGAGGTCGTCTGGGCCTGGGATCAGATCAAGGACAGCCGGAACTTCAAATAATTCGGCAGATCGTCAGAACAAACCTTGCAATGCGCTGGCTTCGGCCCGCTTGAGGCAACGCAGCCGCGTTTGTTGCCTTGACCTGTTGCTTTCCAGTTCGGGAAACAGCGCAAGCAATTCGGCGACGTCCTCGCGCTGAAAGGACTTCAGCGCGCGATCCCCAAGAAACAGGCTTTCGCTGCGCAAACCGTGGGAAGTCAGAATGGCGTGTTCCTCGCAGGCGATGTGATAATACGTCACCGGCTTATCTGCTTGCACCTGATGAACCGTATCTCCGTTGACCAGATGAATGGCGGCACAAAATACGCTTTCTTCACCGAACAGCAATTCGGCCCGCCACCCCTCGAGAACGATCCGATGTTGCGGCGACACATATAGATCGCGGTTGGGCAATCCCGCACCCAACGCATCCCGTTGGATCCGCACTGGCCGGTACTTTGGCTGTAAATGCAAGGTCTGTGCAGTAAGGGTTCGCTGACCGATCCAGACAATGGGTAGAGATTGCCCCTCGGCCCCAAGAACCCAATCGCCGACTTTCAGGTCCTCTACCGCGCGTGAACCTTGATCTGTCTCGATCAACGTACCCGCGACAAAGCATGGCGGGTCCGTCGGATCGAGATCGCCCTGATCAATCTTCCAGTTGCCGGTTTGCATTGGGCCAGTCGGATTGTCGGTATCCCAAGCATAGATATTGCCGCCTACTTGGATAAATTCACCGGATTCCCCGGTTCCCCGATAGTTCCCCTGACCAAGATAGGTATAGGGCTGATAGGTCGCCCCCCCATCAAACGAGATTGTCTGGCCATCAATGATTGCAGTTTGCGTCGAGCTGCGAACGGAATAGTCGCCGATGCCATTGGTCCTGACATCATGAAGAAGCACGTCAAATGCCATGCACTGCACCCCTTGCCCGGTAGGGCCTCAAAACGGTCCAGCCATCGCCCGCCATAGCGCGACAATCAGAAGTGGGTTTGACCTTGGAAACCATGACCCCGCACTCAGTACTCTTTACAAAACCCTGCACATCGTGAGCTTAATCATCAACTCGCGCAAATCAAAGCAACATATTAACTGATTATTCGCATGATTGCCGCGGTGCTCTTCGACAATTGCTGGTTCATCCTGACAGAGGAGCGATTTTCAGACGTGCATGGGGCCGTGAATGAACGCAGCTAAACGAAGCCAGCAGCGACATGTCTCAGTGACGAAAAATACACGACTTTGCGGCCAACACCGAAGAAACACTCGCCTGCGTCACGACGCGGGCGGCTTTCCCTTGCCCTCACTCGTAAATTGTTGCACCACACACAGGGTCGGAGGCCCCTCGTGAGGCTGCGGTATCAGGATAAGGACGACAGGCATGGATTGGCCGATTGACGCAAACGCAAAACCATCAGAAGAGATTTCGGTTCGCGAAGTCTTCGGCATCGACACCGACATGCACGTCAAACGCTTCTACGAAGTGACCGAGCGGGTGCCCGAAGTTGATCCGACCTACAAGTTCGACCCTGAAACCACGCTGGCGATTTTGGCTGGATTTACCCACAACCGCCGGGTGATGATCCAAGGCTATCACGGCACGGGTAAATCGACGCATATCGAACAGGTCGCCGCGCGTCTGAACTGGCCCGCCGTGCGCGTGAACCTCGACAGCCACATCAGCCGGATTGACCTGATCGGTAAGGATGCGATCAAGCTGCGCGATGGCGTTCAAATCACTGAATTCAGCGAAGGTATCCTGCCTTGGGCCCTGCGCAATCCGGTTGCGATCGTGTTCGACGAATACGACGCCGGGCGTGCGGACGTGATGTTTGTGCTGCAGCGCGTGCTGGAAGCCAACGGCAGCCTGACCCTGCTGGACCAGAACGAGATTCTGACGCCGCACCGGTATTTCCGTATGTTCGCCACCGCCAACACTGTTGGTCTGGGCGACACGACGGGCCTGTATCACGGTACCCAGCAGATCAACCAGGCCCAGATGGACCGCTGGTCTCTGGTCGCAACGCTGAACTACCTCAGCCACGACGCCGAGACGATGATCGTTCTGTCCAAGGCGCCGCACTATAACACGGCAGAAGGGCGCAAGATCGTCAGCCAGATGGTCACCGTTGCAGACCTGACGCGAACCGCATTCATGAACGGCGATCTGTCGACCGTCATGAGCCCCCGAACCGTCATCAACTGGGCGCAGAACGCCGAGATTTTCCGCAATGTCGGCTACGCGTTCCGCCTGTCCTTCCTGAACAAGTGTGATGAGCTGGAGCGCCAGACGGTCGCGGAATTCTACCAGCGCTGCTTTGACGAGGAACTCCCGGAAAGCGCGGCAAACGCCTCGTTGGGATAAGTCGTAGATGTTGTTCCGATCTGACCCGTGCCCGACCACCGGGCTCGGTGTCTTTGAAGGAATAGTCGACCGGATCATTGTCCTGAGCCTTCCCGAGGCTCAGGAGCGTCGCGATCGTATCCCCTCTCATCTGGCAGAGTTCGGGATCACCTCATTTGAATGGCACGACGCTTTTACGCCGGATCATCCAGCCGTTCAGTCGCTCTATGAAGAACAGCGCATAGCGACCTTCCCGCCGTGTTTTCGGTGCGGGAAGGATGATTGCGATTGCCCCAATAACGTGCTGATTCCTCAGCAGGTCGCAAACTTTGCCAGTCACTTGGACATATGGCGGCTGACCAGCCAGCAGGACGGTCGGGTTCTCGTGATGGAAGATGATATTGTGCTGCACCCGTGGACGTCGCGTGTCTTGCGAAGGCTCTGGCACGGAATCGAGCGTGGAAACATCGACTTCACCCCAAGATCAACAATGATGTTGCGACTTGGGTGGGCATTGTCCAAGGATCATGGCCGTTTCAAGCGGTTCCGCACAAATCACAAGGTCAGAATGTCGAACCCGTGTTATGCGCTCACTCCGGGGTTTGCCGCAAAGCTTATTGATCGCTTCGACCGCGTGGACACGACATCGGATGTGTTTTTGCATGACCAAGTAGCGACGCCAGAGGATTCGCTCACGATATTTCCGCCCGTTGCATCCGATTTGTCTTGGTCCGAAGGCGCAACGGATTCCTATATTCACCCCAAGAAAAACCGCTTGGAATACCTGAAGAAACACAAGCGGGACACGGAACTGGCCGAGTTTGAGCGTCGGTTGAAGCAACATGTTCAACATGTCTATCAACGACCAATTCTATGTGTTGGTCATCCCCGAACCGGAACCGGATTCGTGGCCGAACTCTGTACCAAATCTGGTCTGGATGTCGGCCACGAAGCTGACGGACAAGACGGCATTAGTTCGTGGATGTTTGCGGTGGACGCGGCGGAAAACCCTTGGGCCGCTGACCCTGTTGCCCAAACGCGCAAGGCCCTGAAGTGGCAGTTCATGATCCAAACGGTTCGGGATCCGGCAACCGCCATTCCCTCGATTATCCGCGAAAACGAACATGCCCCCGCCTCGTACGAGTTTCGCCGCACGCATATTCTGGCGGAAACCGGGATTGATCTGAACAGTTTTGAGACGGATATCGAACGGGCCATCGCGTCGCTTTGCTTGTGGGCGACCATCATTCGCGGGCAGAACCCGGACTTTGTATTCCGAATTGAAACCGACTCTGAGGCCCTGATCGACTTTCTTCAGGACAAAGGTTTCAAGGTTCACAAAGACAATCTGGATGTCGGCCCTGTAAACGCCGAGAAGCTCTATAAGGGCAAGCACCACGACAAACCTCAGATAGACGCGAAACAGTGGGAAAAGATCGGCCCACAGGCCCGGGCGCTTCTGAATGAATACTGTGAGGAATATGGCTACAGCTCACCCGTGGGTGCGATGTAGTCAGCGTTTCAGCCTAATCGAACTCTGGCTTAGCGCGCCCATAGGTCAGACCCATATATCGTCAGTTTCGGGATCATACGCCCCAATGTTGTGTATTGATCACATAAACCGATGTAATTTGTATAATTAACGTATATACAATAAATATCCATGCTATAGTCATTGCATGTCGTGTTTCCGATATTTTTCAGTTGTGACCACGGTTGCCGTCTTGTTGGCCTCGCCGGTTCTGGCCCTTCCAACTGGTTCTTCTGACCGGGCCGAGTTATTTGCGGTATGTTCAGGGCGGCTCGAAGCATTGGCCGCGCGTCAAAAGGCCCGTTTGGGTGAAACGGCGGGTTCGGCAGAAACGCTTCATAATCAATTCGACCTGATGCTCGAAGCGGTCTTGCCATGGGCGCTGTCAGAAGGTGTTGAAGAGCATCAGCCCAAACGCTGGCGTGTGCGGGGCTGGGTTGAGGTTGCGTATCTGTTGGCCGATATGGATTACAGCTTTGATGCTCGGATCGCTGCGGGGGCTGAACGGCAGTTGGAACACCGGATATCCGAGTGCCGCGCCGTCCTGTTGTAGCTCAGTTTGTGTGAAAACAGGGCTGGCCCTATGGTCAAGACCCCGGAATGGTTCTAGGTTGCCGGGACAGAACAAGACCGGACCTGCCGCCGATGAGCAAACCAAACGATAACCCCGCTGATCCGTTCAAGAAAGCTTTGGCCGAAGCCACGAAAGTGATGGCTGATGACCCCGAGCTGAACGTCTCATACACGGTCGATCCGTCGGGCATGTCGGGTGAATCGATGCGCCTGCCACAAGTCAGCCGCCGCATGACGCGCGAAGAGGTGCTGCTGGCACGCGGAACCGCAGACGCTTTGGCGCTGCAACGCAAGTACCACGATGACGCAACGCACGCACGCTATGCCCCTCCGGGGGATATGGCGCGGGACCTGTACGAAGCGATGGAGACCGCCCGATGCGAGGCGATGGGTGCGCGGGACATGCCCGGCACCGCGTCCAATATCGACGTGAAAATTGAACATGAGGCGATCCGCCGTGGGTACGATCAGTGCAAGCAACCCGCCGATGCGCCCTTGTCGGTTGCAGCAGGGTACCTGATCCGCCATCTGGCCACTGGTCGCGACCTGCCCCCGGCAGCCGAGAACATCATGACCCTCTGGCGCGGGTTTATCGAAGAACAGGCTGGCGGCACGCTTGAAAGCCTCGATGAAATCCTCTCGGATCAGGCAGAGTTTGCGAAGTTTGCCCGCCAGATGATCAAGGACCTGGGATACGGCGACCAGTTGGGGGATGACCCTGACGAATTGGACGACGAGCAGGAAGATCAGGCCGAGGACGACGCAGAAGAACAGCCCGACCCGGATAGTACCGGTCAGGACGATCAGGATGAGCAGGATGCTGATGCCACCCCTGAGCAATCCCAGGAGGAGCAGCAGGATCAGTCGCAGGCCCAAGTCTCGATGGACGAGATGGCCGACGAAGAGATGGGCGAAGAGGCCGAGATGCCCGAAGGCGAAGCCCCGCTAGAGCCGCCTGCCCCGCCGCCTGCGTCCGAGGCGGACCCTGATTACAAAGTCTACCTGAATACCTTCGACGAAGAGATCGAGGCCGAGGATTTGGCCGAACCCGCCGAACTGGAACGGCTGCGCGCCTATCTCGATCAACAGCTTGAACCGCTGAAGGGTGCGGTTAGCCGTCTGGCCAACAAGCTGCAACGCCGCCTTCAGGCACAGCAAAACCGGTCGTGGGAATTCGACCGCGAAGAAGGCATTCTGGATGCCGGACGTCTGGCGCGTGTCATCGCGAACCCGACGACTCCGCTCAGCTTCAAAGTCGAGAAGGATACCGAGTTCCGCGATACCGTCGTGACGCTGTTGCTGGATAACTCGGGGTCGATGCGTGGGCGTCCGATCTCGATCGCGGCAATCTGCGCCGATGTTCTGGCGCGTACACTTGAACGCTGCAACGTAAAGGTCGAAATTCTGGGCTTCACCACCCGCGCCTGGAAGGGTGGTCAGGCGCGCGAGGCATGGCTGAACGACGGCCGCCCCCAGCAGCCCGGCCGACTGAACGACCTTCGCCATATTATCTACAAGGGCGCAGATGCTCCGTGGCGTCGCGCGCGCCCCAATCTGGGCCTGATGATGAAAGAAGGGCTGCTGAAGGAAAACATCGACGGCGAAGCGTTGGAATGGGCGCATCGACGGATGATGGCCCGGCGCGAACAGCGCAAGATCTTGATGGTGATTTCGGACGGTGCGCCTGTCGATGATTCAACACTCAGCGTTAACCCCGCGAATTATCTGGAAAAACACCTGCGTGACGTGATTGCAATGGTTGAGAAGCGCAAGATGGTCGAACTGCTGGCCATCGGGATCGGCCATGATGTGACGCGGTATTACGACCGCGCGGTCACAATTACGGATGTCGAGCAACTGGCCGGTGCAATGACCGAACAACTGGCCGCACTGTTTGACAGCGACCCAAGGGCACGCGCAAGGGTCATGGGGATGAGGAAAGCAGGCTAAAGCGCCGAATCCTATAACAAAACGGAGTGCACTCCGATCTGAACGAGGTGAGACATGTTTCAATCCTTTGCCGTGACCGCACGTCCGGAACAGGGCCCTCCGCGCTTGGCCGCGTTACGGGCCGAGTTTGCGCAAGAGGGGTTGGATGGGTTCCTGATCCCGCGCGCGGACGCGCATCAGGGCGAATATGTTGCCCCCCGGGACGAACGTCTGGCGTGGTTGACCGGATTTACCGGGTCCGCCGGGTTTTGTGTTGCCCTGTCGGACATCGCGGGTGTGTTTGTTGACGGACGCTACCGCACTCAGGTCAAGGCTCAGGTCGCATCCGATTACACTCCGGTGCCGTGGCCCGAAGTTGGGTTGACTGAATGGTTGAAGGAACAACTGCCCAATGGGGGAAAAGTTGGCTTTGACCCTTGGCTGCACGCCGCCGGGCAGATCTCAGCCGCTCAGAAAGAGTTGTCCGGCAGCAGCATCGAACTGGTGCGCAGCCCCAATTTCGTCGACCGTATCTGGAGCGACCAACCAGAACCGCCGCTCAACCCCGTCAAAGCGCATCCGTTGGACTTTGCCGGTGAAACCACAAAGAGTAAAATCACGCGCCTTGCCAAAGACCTGCGCGATGCAGGATGCTCGGCCGCTGTGATTACCCTGCCGGACTCGATCATGTGGCTGCTGAACATTCGCGGCTCAGATATCGGCTACAACCCTGTGGCACACGGGTTCGCGATCCTACATGCTGATGGGCTGGTGGATCTGTTCATGGCCAAGGAGAAACTGGTCATTCCTCTGGGTGACAGGGTGAATATCCACGAGCCGAACGCGTTCTTGGACAACCTCGCTGCGCTTGAAGGCAAGGTACAGGTCGATCTGAGCACGCTGCCCCAAGCCGTGGCAGATGTCTTGCAAGACCGGATGGTCGACGGCGGCGACCCGTGCGCCCTGCCCAAGGCCTGCAAGAACTCGGCTGAAATCGCCGGCAGCGCCGAGGCGCATTTGCGCGACGCTGTTGCGGTTGTCGAAACCCTGTGCTGGCTGGATGCACAGCCCCCCGGCACAGTGGCCGAAACCCAAGTCGTCACCCGGCTGGAAGAAAACCGGCGCAGGGATAATGCACTTCAGGACATCTCGTTCGACACGATCGCCGGAACCGGCCCGAACGGTGCGATCATGCACTATCGGGTAACCGAAGAAACCGACAGCGTGTTGAACGACGGGCACATACTGGTTCTGGACAGCGGCGGCCAATATTTGGACGGCACCACGGACATCACCCGAACCATCGCCATCGGAAAGGTGGGCGATGAGGAAAAAGCCTGCTTTACTCGCGTGTTGAAGGGCATGATTAACATGTCCATGCTGCGCTGGCCCGTCGGTTTGGCCGGGCGTGACATCGAATGCATCGCGCGGGCACCGCTTTGGGCGGCGGGGCAGGATTTCAACCATGGCGTCGGCCATGGAGTCGGGGCGTATCTAAGCGTTCACGAAGGCCCACAGCGGCTATCGCGTGTCAGCTCAGTCCCACTGCAACCCGGCATGATCCTGTCAAACGAACCGGGTTATTATCGCGAGGGTGCCTTCGGAATCCGGATCGAAAATCTGGTGGTCGTACAGGAGGCGCCTGCCCTGCCCAGTGGTGATACCGAACGCGCGATGCTGAACTGGCGTACTCTGACCTTTGTCCCGATTGACCGGCGGCTGATCGTGGTTGAGATGCTTACCACCGACGAGCGCGATTGGCTGAACGCCTATCACCGCGACGTTGCGGAAAAAATCCGGCCAAGGCTGGGCGCGGAGGCGCAACTGTGGTTGGATGCCGCAACCAGTCCGGTCTGACACCGGACTGTTACAAACACCGGGCAGAGGAGAGGCCCAGAAAAAAGGGAAGGAACAGGCATGACCGAGATCACAATCCGCAAAGCGCCGGGAAAGTGGAGCGTCCGCTCCGGCGGTGCAGTCCTTGGTGAAAGCACAAATGCGCTGGAGCTTTTGGAGGGTGATCTGGAACCTGTAATTTACTTCCCACGGTCAGACATTGCGATGGCGTTTCTGGATCGCACCGACAAACGCACGCATTGCCCGCACAAGGGCGATGCCGCCCACTTTTCGATCGTGAACAAATCCTCTGTCACGGAAAACGCGGCGTGGAGCTATGAAGACCCGATCCCCGCAGTCGCCGAAATCAAGGGATACGTTGCCTTTTACCGGATCGAGTCGGTCAAGGTCGAACAGATCTAAATCGCTTCTTTTACTGCCTCAACTGCCGCCATGTCATGGCGAACACGCCCGTACGCTTGCGCCATTGACGTCAATGTGTGCGGAGGGCAGCCAATCTCGGGCAGGCAAGATGCGTCGATCACGCGGACCTTCCCATTGAAAGCAGATCGCACGACCTGATCCACGGGCTCATGCTGCTGCCCAAGGGTCAACCTGTGGTAATGAAACCCTTGCCCGGGATCGGTGATACCCAAGGCGCCGCGCACGCCATGAGAGGCGAGCCAGTCGAGAAGATGTTGCAAGTTTTCGTCCCTATCCGGGTTCGGCGTCTGTATCGCTTCTATCCGGTCCTGCCCCGGCAGATGGTGAAACTGCACCAGCGTTTTTGGTGTCCAAATTCGCACTGGCTGTACAAAATCAATAATGCGCCCAATGCGCCGACCGCGGAAATGCGGACCCAAGCCGAACCGGGTCGTCAGCATGCTCAGCGGGGCTTGGGACACCGTGTAGACCGAGGCGAACAGCTTACAAAGCCCGTCTTGTTTCCACTTGAGCGTCAGCGCGTTGAAATTCCCCCGGTTCGTATAGCTGCGCGGCGATCCCAGCACACGGCCAAGCCTGAGGCAGTTGATCGTATAGGGTGCATGGTCGCGAAATCTGATCTCGGTCGCTGCTTGCAGGCTGCGCGCCAGCAGGGTTGCCGTGCCAAGGACACCGGCAGCCAGAAACACGCGACGGGCCTTGATCCGGGTGCCGTCGTCAAGCTCCAACCGCACCAGTTCCTGTTCGGTTTCAATACGCTGCACGCGACCGTTGCGGATTTCGACATCCGACATCTGACGCAAGCGTTGTTCCACCGCATTTGCCATAGCGCGCAGTCCGGACCCCGGTTTTTCCTTGGTGCCCGTCAAAAGGCGCGGTGCGCTTTTCTCAAACCCGTTTTCCAGTGACTGCCGCCGAACTCCGCCAACTACCTCGAAATCGGATTGAACGGCTTCACACGCGTCACGATATGCCCTCCAATTTTCCAGGAAGCGTCCCTGCCCCCAAGGGTCATCCCGGTCGTAGACCTGAAGCTGCTTTCCCCAGTAATTGGCCAAACCACCAACTTCTGCGGCAACAAACATAGGAGGGGCATCTCCGGACACAGCCGTTCGTTCGGCCAGATACGCGGGCTCGCGCCGTTCATAGGCGACCGAAACGATCTTGGCCGGTCCACCCTCAAAGGGTTTGGACGTGGCACCCGTGACAACAACCAACGACCCGGAAAAACCTCGCATCGCGGTCAGGGCGGCATAACCTGCGGGACCAGCGCCGATCAGGGCGGCATCAAAAACCCGCATGGCACGACCCTTTTTTGCAAGACGCCAAGTTCAAAACCGGATTTCTATCCCGACAATTCACCGGAACGTGGGCGTGAACCAAGGGCTGCTCTGCGCGTCTTAACGCGGCGGCGTGGAATATTGCGCACTTCAACAAGCGATCCTTGACCCGATTTCTGTCGGGCAACCGCAAAAGCGCCGAACACCACGCGCGCGCGTGGAGTGTTGTGTAATTCAAAGAACACAAAGCGAGACGCAGTAAAAACATAGTAAATTGCCCCCAAATCTCATGAGCCTTGGTGCAAGTTCGTATTTTTGTCGTCTAGTCGTTTGAAATTACGTGTATTTGTAGTGCCAGATACCCGGTTAAGAAGAACGAATTTCGGTTGAATTCTAAAAATAAGCCGGGCCAACTTTGCCGATAATAGCTGAAAATTGCTGTTTGAATCAAGAAAACAAGACGTTCCGATCAGCGCCGGACAAGTTCCACGGGTGGTTTGGCGCGCTCTTAGGCACGTTGGGAAACCTAACGCCCAAGTTTCCCGCCACTGCTCTTTCCGAGCATAAACCCGTTCAGCTTCAGGCACGCCCGAAGCTTTCCTTCACCCGAACATCAGAGATTATTCAGCCTGCTCCCGCAGTGAAACAAGGATATCCACCAAGGCATTAATAACTTCCGGGTCGTCCAGCGCCGGGTCAGGCATCGAGGTTTCTGCGGCCACGGACTGCGGATTGTCCAGAAACGCAACCAATTGCTCGCGCGTCCACTCTCCTCCGACCGAGGCAAGCGATTGAGAATAGTCGAAATCCGTGAGACCCGCGATCTTTCTGCCGTAGACTTCGCCCAAGGACGGGGCGCTGGCGCTTGGGAGTACGCCAAAGCCGTGGCATTCGGCGCAGCCATCCAACGCCGTTTCAACCGCGCTGGCAGTTCTGTTCGACAGATCAAGAGCGCCAATTTTGGCAACAGCAAACTGGTAACTTGGATCAAATTCTCCGACCGTCAGATGCAGCACTTTCTTCTGGTCAGTCCAAAGCACGATCGAGTCATCATGCTGATGGACATAGCGGATACGAAACCCGAGCGGAATGCGCTCTGCAAACAGGATGCTTTCACCGTTCGTGCGGATTCGGAACAGGCTGTTTCCGGCCAGCGATCCCGCGAGCAGATCACCGTCCCACGCAGGATGGAAATCGTCCACCGGCGCCAGCGAGCTTACGGCGACCGAGGGCAACCATGAGTAAGCTGGAAGCTGGAATTCCGGGTGACGGCCATAGTCAAGCGTATCGGGCAGAGGCAGTTTGTTGTAACGCGTGCCCAGTGAAACCTGCGGCCACCCATAATCTGTCCCCTCACGAATGAGGTTCAACTCATCCCCTCCGCGACGGCCATGCTCGACCGTCCACAACCGCCCCTCAGCATCAAGCGCGATCCCCTGCATGTTCGAGTGACCCTGACTGACAACACTGTGGTCACCGGTTGCCGTATCGACGGCAATCACCTTTCCATACATCTGGTCAGGGTCCTGCGACAGCGCCACCGGCGCATATATTCCGTCCATCGCATAGTCGCCGGCGGCCAGGTACAGCATGCCATCATCGTCCACGCGGAACCGGCCACCCGCCATGTGGCCCTGAATCGCGCGTCCATCCGGGTTGGGGGCAAGGCAGGGGTCTGTCGCGTAAAGAATGGTCCAGTCACCCGAACTGATCGAAACCGCGTCGGCAGAGGTGCCGTTCAGCGGAGCAGTCGACAAGGTCGTGCGGTAGCAATTGTCTGCTTCGACCCACTCGGTGAATGAGACGATTAGGTTTCCGTCGACGATGTCTACGTCGTTATAGCGAAAGAAAAAATGCGCAAAGTTGTAGTCCGGGTTGGTCTTCTCGAAGTCAAGCATGGCCTCCCATCCGTTCGGCGGCGGCGCGATATCAAGCGTTACGGCTTCGTCGCCGCTGACTTCGAAGAACCCCCCTTCATGGGTCATGACGATCAGGTCATTTCCCAAACTGGTCAACGCACCACCGCTGCCGGCACGTTCAACCGGGACGTCCAGCTCTTTCATGTTGAGGGCGGTGAAAATGGTTTCGACCTGCGCCACGCGATCACTGGACCAGACCGGGGCGGTATGAGTTATTCCAACGTGACTTTTGCGCAGTTCGTGGACTTCCCACATCATCAGGCCCAGCGAACCCGCCAATGTCACCGAGATAACGGGGCTACTCAACAGTCGTTTCACGATGCTCATTGCCTGACCTCAACCAATTTTTTTGTTATCCGCGATTACTGCGGGTTCTGCTCGGGCTCATAGAAACCGGAAATTCCAACAGTATCAACCCGGCTTACCAATTCCGTCAGGTGGTTGCGGCCATTCGACTGCAGCCATAGCCCGAACCGAACAAACTTCACGCATTCCTCACGCGCCTGTTCAATGCAAGTGATCCGATTTGCAGGCAAAATGGCGAAGCACATCATCGGAGAAAACCATGTCGATCACCCGCCGCAGTTTCGTCGGAACATTTGGGGCTGGGCTTGCCCTGCCGACAGCGTTGTGGGCGCAGTCCGATCCGGTTTTGCAGGCCGTGCGGTCCACGCTTTACGGCAGCAATTCCGAGTTCGCAGAGGGCATGACCTATCTGGTTGAGCGTGGAAACCCGGATGTCGTCCCTGCCCTTCTGACCGCGATGCGCTATGGGCGGCAGCGCAGCAGTGAGATCTCGGGCGTGATGCGCGATCTTACGGGCGAGACGATTGGAACCGATTGGTTCGACTGGATGCTCTGGCAGGAAAACAACCCGCAACTGACCCCGCACCCATCGCTGATTCCGTTCAAGCGCGAGGTGCTATTGGGGATCGACCCCAATTTCGACGACTTTCTGCGCCCCGAATACTTGCAGCCCAAGAAGATGAAAATCCGGCTGGAAGAAATCGCATGGGGCGGCGTTCGTAAGGATGGAATCCCCTCTCTGGACAACCCCACGCTTGTGCCAGTGTCTCGGGCGGACTACCTGAAAGACGATGATCTGGTTTTTGGCGTCTCGATCAACGGGGACCAGCGCGCCTACCCGCTGCGGATCATGGGCTGGCACGAAATGTTCAATGAGGTCATTGGCGGCGTCCCAGTCGCATTGGCCTATTGCACGCTGTGCGGTTCGGGAATTCTGTTTGAAACGCAAGTGGCGGGTCGACGCGCGCCTCTGGTCTTTGGCTCGTCCGGTTTCCTGTACCGCTCGAACAAGCTGATGTTCGACCGCGAGACGCATTCGTTATGGAACCAATATACCGGCAAACCGGTTGTCGGCCCGCTGGTCAACAGCGGGATTGAGCTTAAGCAGCGCCCGGTTGTGATCACCACATGGCAAAGCTGGAAAACATCGCACCCCGACACCAAGGTTCTGTCCGTAAAAACTGGGCACCGGCGAAACTATGGATCAGGCGTGGTCTATCGCGATTATTTCGCATCGTCCGAGCTGATGTTCCCCGCGCTGGTCGATCAATCCAGCCATCAGCAGAAAGATTATGTGTTCGCCATCCGTCAATTCGGCGCGGCACGGGCGTGGCCTCTGAACGCGTTCAGCAAGACCCGCGTGATCAATGACGCAATTAACAACAAAGCGCTGGTTTTGGTCGGAAATCCGGACAAGCGCGCAATCCGGGCCTATGAGAGGAAGTCAAACCGGTTCACGGCATCTGACGGCGGCTTGGTCGATCAGGCGGGCCGGAAATGGACAATGACCGAAGAGGCCTTGATCGGACCTGATGGCACACAATTGCCGCGTGTTGCGGGGCATATCTCGTACTGGTTTGCGTGGGATAACTATCTGGGGGACGCCGCGACTGTGTATCCCGGTTAAGAATGTTCCTCGGCCGCCGTCGCCGCCAAAGCCCGATTATAGGCTTTGAGCGCATCAATATGATACAGGGCGCCAACGGGTTCTTCGCAGCCGTCTTCATCCACCAAGACGACCGGAATGCACGGGATGTCCACCCGGTCGAAATACGGCATTGCGGCCTCTAACGTGGCACTGGCCTGAACGCACAGGCCCTGCTCGATCAGCTCCTGCGCTTCCTCCTTGGTGATTGACCGTGGATCACCGATGGGGCGCATCACTGATCCGGCACGAAGCATCGCCAACAGATAGGCTTGCGGGCCAGCGGCCAGATGGACATCGCGGCGTTCCAGTTGTGTCAGGAAGAACGATCTGTCGACAAGGCGCGAAGCCAGCGCGGTGGACATGGACACTGAAACCATAACGGCCAAGCCGATCTGCCAGTCTCCGGTCAGTTCAAAGACGATCATCGTTGTCGATATTGGCGCGCCCAGTACCGCGGCAGCAACGGCCCCCATACCAGCAAAAGCATAGAGGGTATGTGTACCCGATACATCCGGCAGCAACCCTGTTGCGATCAGGCCGAACGCCAACCCGGTCAATGCGCCAATCATCAACGAAGGAGAGAAAACTCCGCCCCCCATCCGGCCCCCCATCGTGATGGCCAGCGCAATTGTTTTGACCACAGCAAAGACGATGGCGGCGGACAGCACCAAATCTCCGGTCAAGGCGCGGACCGTGGTTTCGTAGCCCACGCCGATGATATGCGGGAACCAGATCGCCAGAAGCCCCAGCATCGCGCCCGATACCGCTGGCCGCAACCAGCGCGGCAGGGACAATCGGGCCTGAATGTGGCTGCCAATATCCTCTGCAAAAAAGATCGACCGCATCAACAGCAGGGAAACCAGCCCGCAAATCAGGCCAAGGATCAGAAAGGCGGGTAGTTCGACATAGAATTGCAGCGAACCGGGTGTATCCAATACGAACTCGGTGACGTCGCCATATTCCAGCCTGTTGATCACCGTGCCCGCCACCGAAGCGATGACGATCGGCGCAAATGCATGAACCGCAAAGTGCCGCAAGACAACCTCGAGCGCGAAGAGCGCGCCCGCGATCGGAGAGTTGAAGCTGGCCGATACCGCAGCCGCCACCGCACATCCCAACAGGTCGCGCCCGGTGATGCCGTCGGCGTTGATACGGTCGCTGACCCATGTCGAGATAACGCCCGCCATATGCACCACCGGGCCTTCCCGACCCGATGACCCACCTGTACTCAAAGTAATCAGGGATGCAAAAAACGATGCGACCCCTGCCTTGCGTTCCACCCGGCCATCAGTCAGCGCTGCGCCTTCGATCACATCGGCGACGGAACGAACGCGCCCGTCATCGGTGAACCTGTGCAGGATGAGGCCGACCACCAGACCGCCAATGATGGGCGTGATCAGGATCACGAACCACGGCAGCTTTTCCGCATGGCTGTGCAGCAGCAGGATGTCTTCGGTGTCGTAGACATAGGCCTGAAGCGCACGAATTGCCTTGCGAAAGCCCAACGCCATGAAGCCAGCCGCGATCCCGATGGCCAAGGCAATGAACCAGAACTGTATTTGGCTGGGGCCCCGACGCCGCATCACACGCCATGCATCCTTCATCGCGGCCAGAGCCTGATTGAGCTGGTTGCGCAAAACGGTGCGGGTCGACTGGGTCATGTGCCCTCGGGGATCAATACTTATGCCTTACTAAGCCACGGGCGGCACAGTTAAAAGCCAGATCGCGCGGGTGTGAGCGGCTATGCGTCCAACAGGGCACGGGCGGCGGCGCGTGCTTCGTCAGTTATGGTATCGCCAGCAACCATGCGGGCAATTTCGTCTACCCTGTCCGGATCAGCCAGCGGGATTACCGTCGAAAGCGTCTGCCCATCCGTGACATGTTTCTGCACCCGCCAGTGATGTGCAGCTCGGGCGGCAACCTGAGGTGAGTGCGTCACCACAAGAACCTGTCCACCATGGGCCAAGGACGCAAGTCGACGGCCAACAGCATCCGCCGTGGCACCGCCCACACCCCGATCAATCTCGTCAAAGATCATGGTGCGGGCGCTGTCTTCACCGGTCAAACACACTTTGAGCGCCAGCAGAAACCGGCTGAGTTCCCCACCGGACGCGATCTTGTTCAACGGGCCGGACGGAGCGCCGGGGTTGGTGGCAACCGTGAACGCAACCGCGTCAACACCTTCGGGGCCAGGCTCGCCTGGGGTCACTTCGGTCCGGAACACCGCGCGTTCCATTTTCAACGGCGCGAGTTCTGCCATAACCGCTGCATCCAACTCGGCCGCGGCCTGTTGTCGTGTAGCACTCAAGGTCGCAGCAGCCGCGTCATAACTTTCCTGCGCGGCCGCAACCGCAGCGCGCTGATCGGCCAGATCTGCATCCCCTGTTTCCAGCCGGTTCAAACGGTCGCGCAAAGTCTCGGCAAAGCCACTCAGATCATCCGGGGCAACGTCATGTTTTCGGGCCAGCGCGCGAATAGCAAACAGACGCTCTTCGGTCAGTTCCAACTCTGCCGGGTTGAACTCCAACGCCTGAAGGCAGGCGCTGACGCCGTCCTGCGCCTCACCCAATTCAATCAGGGCACGGCCCAACGCGGCAATCGGTTCCTCTAGCTGCCCACCCGCATTGTCGGATACGCCTTCCAACCAACGCACCGCGTCGGACATCGCACCCTCTGCGCCGTCCCCGCCCAGCAGATCAAAAGCGCGGGCGACATCGTCACGGGTACGCTCGGCGCCCTGCATCAAACGACGGCGGGCATCCAGTTCTGCATCTTCGCCCGGTTGCGGGTCCAACTGATCAAGTTCAGCCACCGAATGGCGCAGAAACTCTTCTTCGGCGCGCATTGCTGCCAAAGCGGTCTCAGTCTGGGTAAGAGTTTTGCGGGCGCGCGACATCTCGGACCACGCGGCGCGAACGGCTGCAAGCTGTTGATCTGCCCCCGCATAGCTGTCCAGCATGGCCCTGTGACCGCGCGGATTCAACAATCCGCGATCATCGTGCTGGCCATGCAATTCCACCAGTGTCTCAGACAGCGCCCGCAGCACCTCGCCCGAACAGCGCCGGTCGTTGACCCAGGCTGTCTTGCGCCCTTCGGCCGTGTTTACGCGGCGCAGGATCAACTCCTCTCCGGCAGGCAAACCAGCCTCCGCCAAGATCGCATTGGCCGGATGGTCCGGGGATATCTCGAACTCGGCCACAACCTCGCCCTGCGCAGCGCCCTGGCGCACCAGTTCGGCCCGTCCGCGCCAGCCCAGAACGAAGCCAAGGGAATCCAGAAGGATCGACTTGCCCGCCCCCGTCTCGCCGGTCAACGCGTTCAAACCCGGCTGGAACGTCAGTTCCAACCGGTCGATGATCAGCATGTCGCGGATATCGAGGGCGCGCAGCATCGGGTCTTAGCGTCCCACGCCTTTGGTCATGGCGATTACAACCACTCACCCTTGATCGTCTGGCGATAGATCTGGCTGAGCCAATTGTTTCCTCGGCTCTTCAGGTCCAGCCCACGCGAGGTCAACAGCTTGTAACCCGCGTCGTACCACTCGGACGACTGATAGTTGTATCCCAAGATCGCACCGGCCGACTGCGCTTCGTCCACCAGACCCAGCGACAGATAGGCTTCAATCAAACGATACAGGGCTTCGGCGGTGTGCGACGTGGTCTGGAAGTCCTCAACCACGACACGGAACCGGTTGATGGCTGCGGAATAGTGATCTTGGCGCAGGTAATAGCGGCCAATCTCCATTTCTTTTCCGGCCAGATGGTCAAAAGCCAGATCGAATTTCAGCACTGCCGACGTTGCATACTCACTATCGGGGTAAACTTCGATGACCGTGCGCAAGGACTGAAGCGCCTGAAATGTCAGACCCTGATCCCGCCCGACCTCGTCAATCTGGTCATAATAGCTCAGCGCCAGCAGGTACTGCGCATAGGCCGCATCTTCGTCCGTGGGGTAAAAGTCGATATACCGCTGCGCCGCTGCGCGGCTTTCTTCATAATTCTTGTCCGAATGGTACGAGAACGCCTGCATGATCAGCGCGCGTTTGGCCCAATCGGAATAGGGATACAGACGTTCGACTTCCGAAAAGTACCACGCCGCATCATCCGAACGATTCTGCGACAGCTCGTATTCACCACGCGTGAAAATCTGTTCCGGAGTGAACCCTTCCAGGTTCTGATCGCGGTCTGCGCCTTGTCTGCCGCAAGCCGTCAAAACTGCTGCCAGAAGAATCGCCGCTGCGAATCTGACTGCCGCTTTGGTGCCAACCATTCCGCCTATCCTTGTCGTCTTGATTATTGGGGCAAACCCCGGATTTGGCCTTGGTTTAGCACATATAATTGCGGGGCAAAACGCCTTAGTAAGCCCTCTGGCGCAATTGTCGACAGAGTTGATCCAATCAGGCGACTTCGGGGATTTCGTCCCAGACAAGGCCTTGCCCCGGCAGGCGCGCGGCCTGTTCGGGCGTGCAAAGGATCGGACGCACGGCACCCGGCGTTTCGAACAGCTTGCGCAGCAATGTGTTCGTCATCGCATGACCTGACTTGTCACCTGTGAAATGACCCAGAATCGGCCCACCGGCCAGATAGAGGTCACCCAGCGCGTCCAGCATCTTGTGACGCACAGCTTCATCGGCATGGCGGAAACCGCCGGGGGTCAACACTTCGTCCCCCTGAACAACCACCGCGTTTTCCAGCGTTCCGCCAAGCGCAAGGCCGTTCTCGCGCATTTCTTCGACGTCTGTGCGGCGGCAGAACGTCCGGCAATCGCTCAGCTCACGCGCAAAGGATCCGTTACGCATATCCAGCGTCTTGGTCTGGCTGCCAATTGCTGCGTCTTCGAAATCTATGTGGAAGTCGATGATCAGGCCATCGGCGGGCGCGATTGACGCGCTTGCGCCTTCACGGGTCGCCGTTACGGGCTTGAGCACTTCGTATGCCAGAACAGGGCTCGCCTGCCGACGCACACCCTTGGCCATGATGCCGCGCACGAAATCAATCGAGGATCCATCCATGATCGGAACTTCCGGGCCGTCAATCTCGATCAGCGCGTTGTGAACACCGCATCCTGCCAAGGCTGCCACGATATGTTCGATCGTCGACACCGACACACCCGCGTCGTTCACCAGACGGGTGCAAAGCGGGGTGCGCTCCACCACATCATAGATCGCCGGGATCAATGCGTTGCCCAGTTCGATATCCGATCGCTTGAACCAGATGCCATGACCCGCAGCCGCTGGCTTCAGGACCATCGTCGCTGGCTTGCCGCTGTGCAGCCCGACGCCTGTAAACGTGATCGGAGTTTTGAGCGTATGTTGCAAAATGAACCTCGGTGAGTGGTGTCCGGCCCATCCCGGCCGTGTTGGACATTCAGTTAAGGAACGCGGGCAAAAGGCTCAACTCACTCTTTGTAACTGAATGAAACATGTATGTAACAGATCGGCAAAAGACTGCTTACAGTCACTTAACGCTATGCTTTTAAATGAAAAAGGGCCGCCAAGCGGCGACCCCTTTAACGTATATTGTTACCGCGATCAGTTCGCTTGACGGCGCAGAAACGCCGGAATTTCGATGCGATCCTGCTCAGGGTCTGCCTCATCCTGTGCTGGTGCCGTAGCGTCAGATTGGCGCATAACCGGCTGTTGGCGCTGTGGTTGCGCCGGCGTATCGGCCGCGTGACCGGTCATCCGGTCAATCAAACGGTTGAACCCGAAACGGGGACGATCAGCTTCAGCATGGGCCGCTGGCTGTGGCGCGGGCTGCGGTGCCGGACGCGGCGCTGGGTGGCCACGCTCGGATGCAGGGACATTCTGAACCGCGGCTTGCAGGCGCTGCAGGGCCTCGGGCGACGGGGTACCCGCCGCTGGTTGAGGCTGAGGTGCGACATAGTTTTCCGGAGCAGGTTCAACCGGCTCGGGGGTCGGTTCGAAATCAGCGACCTGCGGCTGATAGGCCGGAGGGGGCAGGCCATCATCGTCTTGTTCAGCACGCGGCTGGAACTGCGGCTCGGCAGGTTCCTCAGCCGTTTCGAACAAGGAAGGTTCGCGATTCACTTCGGGCTGAGGTGCAGGTGCGGCCTCTTCCGCTGCAACGGGGGTCTCTTCCTGCATCGGCTCTTCTGCCGAAACAGTGCGTGTCAGTGGGGCTGACATCGAACGACGGGCAACGGGGACGTCATCGTGCTTTTCACTGGCGTCGATGCCGGTGGCCACAACCGAAACGCGCATGCCGCCTTCCATCGCGGTATCCAGGGTCGAACCAACGATGATGTTCGCCTCTGGGTCCACTTCCTCGCGGATGCGGTTTGCGGCTTCGTCCAGTTCGAACAGGGTCAGGTCGTGCGAACCGGTGATGTTGATCAACACGCCCTTGGCACCCTTGAGGCTGATCTCGTCCAGCAGCGGGTTGGCGATTGCTTTCTCCGCCGCCTGAACTGCGCGATCTTCGCCGGTGGCCTCGCCCGTCCCCATCATCGCCTTGCCCATCTCGTCCATCACGGCGCGAACATCAGCAAAGTCGAGGTTGATCAGGCCCGGACGCACCATCAGGTCGGTCACGCCTTTCACGCCCTGATACAGAACATCATCGGCCATCGAGAATGCTTCGGTGAACGTGGTCTTTTCATTGGCCAGACGGAACAGGTTCTGGTTCGGGATGATGATCAGCGTGTCGACGACCTTTTGCAGCGCCTCAACACCGTCTTCGGCCTGACGCATCCGCTTGGCGCCCTCGAACTGGAAGGGTTTGGTGACAACACCCACGGTCAGCACACCCAGTTCACGGGCTGCCTGCGCGATGATCGGCGCAGCGCCCGTACCGGTTCCACCGCCCATACCGGCGGTGATGAAGCACATATGCGCGCCTGCCAGGTGATCGACGATCTGTTCGATGCTTTCTTCGGCAGCGGCTGCGCCAACGGTTGGCCGCGCACCCGCGCCCAAACCTTCAGTCACTTTGACGCCCAACTGCACCCGAGCCGAGGAATGGCTTTGCTGCAGCGCCTGTGCGTCGGTATTGGCGACGACAAAATCCACGCCATCCAACTGTTTTTCAATCATGTTATTGACAGCGTTACCGCCCGCGCCACCAACGCCAAATACAGTAATCCGAGGCTTCAGTTCGTCGTGCCCGGGCATCGAAAGATTCAATGTCATGCTCTGTCCGCCTGTTTATATGATCCGCCAAAGCGGTGTTTTTCTTACCTATCCATAAACAATCCTACCGACCGAAACGGCAAAGGTCACGCCAAAAATCGCCAGAATCCACAAAATATGGAGGAAATAAGGCGGATCACCGCCGTATTTCGCATTGATTGCCAGATGTTGCGGAATGAACTCAAAGCACCACAAAAAATGCGACTCGCACACCGCAATTGACGGGCGCGTCACCTGAAAATTTATCTTCTTCTGAGTGCGGAAAACTGCTCGGGTCCTGCCGCGGGGCCTCTGACGGGCCTTGTGGATATTTTGCGGGATTTCAACGGCGTCCGCAACACATTTCTTTAGCTAATTGGGGTACTTGGGCAGTTTAGACCGTCCTCGGAAATATCACGAACTTCCTGGATTTCAGTGTAAGCGAATGTGGCCAGCCGAACCATCAACTGGTCCTCATGAAGAAAGGGCCACCAGCAAACCGGGATACCGTCGATGTCATCATCGTAAAGAAAGCAGACCTGCCCGTCTGGAGTTGTAATCTGACCATAGACACAACCCCTGCCCTCCATTCGCCAAACCGAGAGAGTCGGGCTGAGGAATTCTTCGGTCCCCACCAGATCGCCACTTGGGTAGTCGTGGAACTTGACGGTCTTGCCCTCGACCGCGCTTAGAAACGCCTCGGGCGTGATGCGAGTCTGGGCTGATGCAGTAAAGGGAATCGCGGCGACAAGCGCCGCAACAAGTATCCTACCAATTGTCACGGAACCAGCGCACCGCACGCTTGAAGGGGCGCGCCGCATAGGTATCAACCGGGATTTCAAAGTCCCACCATTCATCCTGCGGATGCGCCGCAAACAGGCTGAGACCCACCGCCGAGGAAAACCCCGGCCCGGTTGCCGATTGCGGCAATCCGTGAACACGAAGGGGGCGGCCCAAGCGGACGCGCTGACCCAGAACACGGGTTGCAAGCCCATCGAGGCCCATGATCTGACTTCCACCACCCGTAAGCACGATCTGCTGGCTGGGCATGTGTTCGAACCCCGCAGCATCCAGACGAATGCGCACTTCTTCAAGGATTTCCTCCACACGGGGACGCATGATCCCGATCAATTCGGCCCGGCTTACGGTCCGGCGATCGTGTTCCCAGTCGCCAGTATCGCCACCGATGTCGATCAGGTCACGGTCATCTGCACCGGTCGCATGAACCCCACCATTGAAGGTTTTGATACGTTCGGCCACATGCGCGGGAACACCCAACCCCATCGAGATATCCGAGGTCACGTGATCACCACCCATGCGAACGCAATCGGCATAGATCATGTGTTTCTTCATGAAAATCGACACGCTGGTCGTACCACCGCCCATGTCGATACAGGCCGCGCCCAGCTCCTGCTCGTCCTCGACCAGCGCGGAAACACCTGACACGTAAGCCGAATTCGCGATCCCGGCGAGTTCCAGATCACACCGCTTGATACAGCGCACGATGTTCTGGATCGCCGCAGCATCGACCGTAAGCATGTGCATGTCGACGGCCAGCGATTGCCCCATTTGACCACGAGGGTCGATCAGGCCAGAGCGGTTGTCCAAGGCAAAGTTCACCGGCTGCGCATGCAGTACTTCCCGCCCCGCACCGTAATCTGGAACATCGCAGGCATTCAGAACGCGGCCAACCTCGGCCTCGGTCACGACCTGCCCTTCCAGATCGACCTGAGCGTCCAGCCCGTAAGACCGGGGATTGGCCCCCGAGAAACATGCGATCACGTGATCCACACGGATATCTGCCATCTTTTGCGCGGTTTGCAGAGCCGTCCGAATGGCGCGCTCGGTCTCTTGCATGGCCGTGACTTCACCGAACTGCACGCCACGCGACCGGGTCGTTGCTGCACCGATCACACGGAACCCGGACTGACCGGCCAACGATCCGATCCCGCTGTCTTCGTTCAGGCGACCGGCGCCATCAAACCGAAGCACAAGGCAGGCAATCTTTGAGCTGCCGACATCCAGAATGGCAACCACACCGCGCTGCATCGCCTGTCTGCGCATTTGCCGCATGGCCCGTTGAGACTGATAAAGGTCGGTCATCATAATCGTTACTGCCCGCTACTTACATCTACTTTTGTATTCCACCAGTCTTCGCTGGCAGCTTTGGTCATTCGAATGGTTGGTCGCTGCCCCAGACGCATATCAACAACGGCCACGTCGCGTTCCAAGAGGTCCTGAACCTCATTTACCGCCAGCACACGTTCCAGTGCCCGGACGGGGCGTTCGGTTGGCAGCATGATGCGCTGACCGCGGTCCAACACCAGATCCCAGCGCCGTTCGCCTATACGCACAAGCCCGCGCACCCGGTTGCCAAGGCTGCGCGCCGTCGCCAGCAACTCCAAGGCTTCTGGCACATGCGCGTCGGCGCCCTTACCCGCAATCAGCGGCAGACCCGAGTGGTCTTTGCGCGAGGCAATTCGTTCGACATGCGCGCCAGTGTCATCCAGCAGCTCGATACCGCCACGCGTCCGCCAGACAACAACAGGCTGACGTTCAACAACGTCGACCTGCAGGATTCCCCCCGGACGCACGCGCACGGTCGCTGATTTGACAGGGTCCAGCCCCGTGATCGTGTCGCGGATCTGATCTGCGTCCAGATCCCAGGAACTGATCGGGAAATCCAGCGGCACTACCGCCCGGATATCATCCGCCAGACCGGGGCCTGCCCCGTCGATCGCCATCAGATTGACCATGAATTCCGGACGTTGCTGGATAGAGGTCTTGATATCGTTGGCATAAGCTACCAACGCGTCGCGCCGCTCTGCCGCGCTGAAATAGAGGCCGACGACCGCGCAGATCGCAAAAATCGGCAGTCCAACCTTCAGGCCCCGCCGGACGCCCGGCGTCAGCATCCAGCGCTGCATCCGGTAGCTGAGGCGCGAGGGCGCAGGGTCAAAGCGCCGGGATTTGCGGCCAAACAGCTTTGCGCCCTGCAAGCGCAGTTTCGGCTCAACGTCGTGGTGATCGCCCGACGCGAAATCAGCGTCCGGCCCCGACAACGGTTTTGATCGGTGAATGACAGGTGCGCGGGTGGCTCTTAACGGTCGCATGAGGCGTCCTCCACCATCCAGGCGCAAAGCTGTCCGAATGTCATACCGCAATGTTCTGCCTGTTCCGGCACCAACGACGTTGGCGTCATGCCCGGTTGCGTGTTGGTCTCAAGCAGGAACAACCCGTCCGCACCCATGCTGTCATCCCAGCGATAGTCGGTACGGCTTACGCCCTTGCAACCCAGAGCGTTATGGGCCTTTACCGCGTAATCCATACAAAGCTGGAAGATGTCCTGCGGAATGTCCGCGGGCAGTACGTGCCAAGATCCCCCCGGCTTGTACTTGGCGTCATAATCGTACCAGCCGCCATCCGTCATGATTTCGGTCACGGTAAGGGCGCGATCCCCCACCACGGTCACCGTCAATTCACGCCCGGCCACGTATTTTTCGACCATGACATGCTCGGGCATATCATCCGACAGCTGCGGCGGGCCGTTGGAACCTTCGTGGACGATGTAGATCCCAACGCTGGACCCTTCGTTATTGGGCTTGGCCACGTAGGGCGGCTCCATCACGTGAACTTCGACAACCTCGACCTTGGGCACGATCACGCTGGGTACGATGGGCAGACCCTCGGTCTGGTAAATCTCTTTGCTGCGCTGTTTGTCCATGGCCAAAGCCGAAGCCAGCACGCCGGAATGCGTGTAGGGAATTCGCATCCATTCCAGCAGGCCCTGCACACATCCATCCTCGCCCCAGCGACCATGCAAAGCGTTAAAAACAACATCTGGCTTGATGTCCAAAAGGCGCGCGTAAAGGTCGGGACCCGCGTCCAGCTCGACCACTTCAAAGCCTTCTCCCCTGAGGGCGGCTGCGCATTCGCGCCCGCTGCTGAGTGACACCTCGCGTTCTGCCGAGGGGCCGCCCATCAATACCGCCACTTTGGGGTGTGTCCTGCTCGACTTACCCACTTAGCGCCTCAATGTCCCCGGACCTTATCTGGTGGTCCGTATACGTTTATACCCTTGATCCGTCGCCTGAATTTGCCTGTTTTGGTCTGACGGTTGGGGTCTTAATCTGTCTGCGGATCACCGACCCGCATGATTTCCCACTCTAGCGTGATGCCGCTTGTTTCGTAAACCTTTTTTCGCACCTCTTCGCCCAGACCTTCGAGGTCGGCGGCGGTTGCGGTGCCAGTATTGATCATGAAATTCGAATGCTTGGGGCTCATCTGCGCGCCACCCTTGGTCGCGCCGCGCATTCCTGCATCGTCAATCACCTTCCACGCCTTCAGATCATGTACATCATCGGCACGACCGGTTGAGGAAAATCCAGCCGGATTGCGAAAAGTGGACCCCGCGCTGCGATCCTTGGTGGGCTGGGTTTCGTCGCGTTTCTTCAGTTGCGCGGCCATGCGATCATGCAAGACCTGCGGATCAGCAGAAGGCCCCTCAAACGTCGCCGAGATCAGCACCGCACCTTCGGGCAGGTCCGACTGGCGGTAGCTGAAATTCAGCTCGCCCGGGCTCAGATCCACAACATCACCCTGACGCGTCACAATGGTCGCCTCGCGCAAAACATCCGCTGTGTAGGTGCCATAGCACCCGGCGTTCATACGCACAGCACCACCGATGGATCCGGGAATGGTGCGCAGGAAGGTCAGGTCCACACCGGCATCCGCCGCCTTGCGCGCCACATGCGCATCCAGCGCCGCAGCCCCTGCCGTTACGCGGTTGCCTTCGACCGAAATCCCGTTGAACCCGCGCCCCAGTCGGATCACAACTGCCCTCAGCCCTCCGTCGCGCACAATGAGGTTAGAGCCGACACCCATCGGAAAAACCGCCATGTCCGCAGGAAGCCCCCGCAGGAAATCCTTCAGGTCCTCCAAATCGGCTGGCTGAAACAGATAGTCCGCCGGCCCGCCGACGCGCAGCCAAGTGAGATCGTTCAAAGGTCGGTTTTCAGAGAGTTTGCCGCGGGGCGTGGGAAGAGCTGTCATGGCTGCTAATTCGCGGATTTGAACCTGCAACGCAAGCCGTATTGGTCAGGGTGTCGCGCCGAGTATCTTACGCACCCAGCGCCCCAGATAAATTACCGGCCAGCGCAACACGGACATTCCCGCCGCCAGAACGACCAAACCGATCCAAGGGCCATTTTGCAAAGTGACGTAACCGAGGATCGGGATACCGACTGCGATCAAAACATAAGCCCTGGTCCAGTGGTTATCTTTGCTTGGGATCATCGCCAGCACATTCGCAGCGATCCCCCACACGAAAGCAAGGGCAAGAGACAGGTTCACTCGTCAACCTCCTGCCCCGTCCAGCGTCGCCAATAGTGGCGGATGGGATTGCGAAACATTGACGCAAAAGCTGCGAAAGCCAGTACCGAAAAGAACCAGCCGAAGTCATGGCCCAACCAGACGATCAGTGCAGGTGCGGCCACGAACAGAACAACGCCGGGTGGAAATTGCAGACGCATCGGCAGCATGGCCACGACGGTCGAGGCCACCACCCACAATCCTGCAAATACCACTGAATAAACCATTCGCCCCTCCAAGGACGCTTTATGGCGAATCCGACCACGCTCTTTAAGGTTGTGCGTCGGCAGAGTCCATTGTCTTATCCAGCCTGCTTTCGCAGCAAACGCTCGGGCAGACCATTCGCCCATGCACTGATCGTACCGGCGCCAAGGCAGACGACCATGTCACCGGGGCGGGCCTGTTCTCGGACCAGACGTTCAAGATCGTTCTCATCCAACAGCGAGCGGGCATGGCGGTGGCCGTGACGGATCAGCCCTTGCACCAGATCATCGCGCGAAGCCCCCTCGATCGGGTCTTCTCCGGCGGCAAAGATTTCGGCAATGGCGACCACGTCGGCGTCATTGAAACAGGTGCAGAAATCGTCAAACAGGTTCGACAGGCGCGAATAGCGGTGCGGCTGATGCACCGCGATCACGCGGCCTTCGGAAGCCTGGCGCGCGGCCTTCAGCACGGCTGCGATTTCAACCGGGTGGTGGCCGTAATCGTCGATGATGGTGACACCGTCGACCTCTCCCACCTTGGTGAACCGACGATTGACTCCGCCGAAATTGGCCAGCGCCTCGCGGATTTCCGCGGTTTTCATACCCAGATGACGAGCGACGGCCACTGCGCTCAACGCGTTCGAGACATTATGGTCGCCCGGCATCGGCAGCGTGCAGCCTTCGATCACCGTGTCTTCATATTGCAGGTGGACATCGAAATGCGCGACGCCGCCCTTATAGGTCAGGTTCACCGCCCGCACATCGGCCTGCGCATTGAACCCATATGTGCGCACGCGGCGGTCGGTGATACGGCCGACCAGCGTCTGCACCTCGGCATGATCCGTGCAACACACCGCGAGGCCATAGAAGGGAAGGTTCGAGACGAACTCAAAGAACCCGTCGCGGAGTTTATCGAAATCGCCCCAATGTTCCATATGCTCGGGGTCGATATTGGTGACGATGGCAATGGTCGCGGGCAGACGGTTGAACGAGCCGTCCGATTCGTCGGCCTCGACCACCATCCATTCGCCCTGCCCCATCCGCGCGTTGCTGCCATAGGCGTGAATGATCCCACCATTGATCACGGTGGGGTCGAAATCGCCCGCCACCATGAGTTCAGCCATCATTGTGGTCGTAGTGGTTTTGCCGTGGGTTCCGGCGATGGCAATGTTCGACTTCAGGCGCATCAGCTCGGCCAGCATGTCGGCGCGGCGCACCACCGGCAGACCCTGCGCACGGGCTCCGTCCAATTCAGGGTTCCCCGCCTTGATCGCGGTAGACACCACAACAACGGCTGCGTTTTCAAGGTTTTCGGCCCGCTGGCCTACGAAAATCTCGGCCCCCAAACCGGCCAGACGGTCGGTGATCTTGGACGCTTTCAGGTCCGAGCCCTGCACCCTGTAGCCAAGGTTCAGCAGAACTTCTGCGATCCCGGACATCCCAATCCCGCCGATCCCGACAAAGTGGATCGACCCTACGTCTTGCGGCAGTTTGGTTGCTGGATTCATGTGGTCTCCTTCTGCGCCAACTGTTCGACGAGGTGTACCAGACGCTCGGTCGCATCCGGTGCGCCAGTCGAGAGGGCGGCGTGGGCCATCTTTTGCGCGGCTTCGGGGTTTGTCAGAACTGCGGTGATTTGCTCGGTCAGCGCGGGAACGTCAAGCAGGTTTTCCGGGATCATGATCGCACCACCTGCCTGCACCAGCCCACGCGCATTGGCGGTTTGATGATCTCCGGCAGCGGCGGCGAAGGGGATCAGGATCGAGGGTCGCCCGATCACCGAGATATCGGCGACGCTGGAGGCACCCGAGCGGCTGATGACAAGCTGCGCGTCGGACATGCGTCGCGGGACGTCATCGAAGAATGGCAGGACTTCGGCACGAATTCCGTTGTCGGCATAAAACGCGGTGACGCGTTCACCGTCCTCATCCCGCGCCTGATGAGACACCCGGATATGGGCGCGCAGATTTTCGGGCAATGCCGCAATCGCGCCGGGCACAACGTCGCTGAGGATACGTGCCCCCTGCGAGCCACCCATTACAAGGACGGACATCGGATAGTCGCCGGGGGGGATGTACCCAGACGCCGCACGCTCCAACACGGCGGCGCGGACCGGGTTGCCGGTGTGGACGCCCTGCGCGCCGTCTGGCAGGTCGGTGGGCCAGACACCGCAGGCCACCTGCGCAACCCGCTTGGCGAATAACAGGTTCACACGGCCCAACACACCGTTCTGTTCGTGGATCATGCGCGGGATATTCAGCAATGTCGCCGCCCCCAGCGCAGGGATTGAGGGGTATCCCCCAAAGCCGACAACCACGTCAGGCCGGTCGCGCATCATCTGCATTGCCATGCTGGTCACGCCGCCCGCGATCTTTGGCCCCACCATCGCCTTGGCAGCCAAACCACCCCTCGCGAAAGTGGCCGAGGATGCCTCGACTATCTCGGTCGAATGGGGAAATCCGCCGGTATAACGCGCACCGCGCGCGTCGGTTGACAGACGGACACGCCAGCCTTTGTGCAGCATCGCCTCGGCCAGCGCCTGCGCCGGGAACATGTGACCCCCGGTACCGCCAGCCGCAATCAGAAGATAGGGTGCTGTCATCAACCTCGTCCGCGCAGAATGTCGCCAAGCTCGCCCTGTGGCCGGGTTCGGGTAAAGGCCAGCAACATGCCGACTGCAATACCACCCGCGATCAGCGAGGAACCTCCGTAGCTGACGAAGGGCAATGTCATGCCTTTAGCGGGCAGCAGACGCACGGCCACGCCCATGTTGATCATGGCCTGAACGCCGAACATGCAGGCCAACCCGGTTCCGGCCAGACGGATGAACATGTCACGCTCGCGCATCAACCGCAGCAGCGAGCGCACGACGATCAGGGAATACAGCGCGATGATGATCAACACGAGGATCAGCCCGTATTCCTCGGCCGCCACAGCGATGATGAAATCCGTATGCGCGTCGGGCAAGGACCATTTCACCTGCCCCTCACCCACACCCACACCGAACAGTCCGCCCTCGCGGATGGCGTTGGTGGCATAGCCTAGCTGGGTGGTCGGATCGACCTCTTGGTTCAGGAAACCGTCGATGCGGCGGGCAAAGTGTTCGGAATTCGAATAGGCAAACATCCCGCCCAGAACGACAGCACCCGCCATGCCAACCAGCAGCAACATCGGTGCGCCCGCGACGAAATACATCACGCCCCAGCCAAACAGGATCAGGCAGGCCTGCCCGAAATCCGGTTGCAGCACCAGCATCGCCACAATCGCCATGCACAGCGCAAAGGACCACAATCGCCCCGGAGGGCCGTTGATCTCTTGCGACGCGGCCAGCAGCCATGCAGCGACAACGATAAAGCCGGGCTTCAGAAACTCGGACGGTTGCAGTGAGGCAAAGCCCAGCGAGTACCAACGCACCGCGCCCTTGCCGAAGTCGGTCCCGAAGACAGGCAGGAAAGCCAGCGCCACAAACGCGCCCAGAAAACCCAGCACCGCCAGTCGCCGCACCAAAGTCGGCGACATCATCGAGGTCAGCAGCATCGCAATCAGAGCCAAGCCACCGAACAAAGCCTGCCGTTCAACATAATGAAAAGGATCGAACCCGTTGCGACCGGCCAGCGGCGGCGAGGACGCCAACCCCAGCAACAAGCCGATGACAAACAGGATCAGAACGCAGGACATCGTCCAGCGGTCAATCGTGCGCCACCACTTTGGTAGAATCGGTTCGCCGCGCTGGTCCTGGACCGCGCCATACACCATCTCAGTCATGAGATACCGCCACTCTCTGCCTCGTTAACGTCCCGTTTTCGGGATCTGATTGAGAGTCTATCCCGATTTTTGCGTCTGGGCCAGTAAAATGAGGGGTTTGAGCAAAAACAGCGCGTCGTCAGCAAAGTCCCGCCGGGACGGGGGTTTGCAGAACAAAGCTGGCCTAAATCTGACTACTCAACGTCTTCAACCGGCGCGCCGGACTTGGCCCAGGCGGTAAACCCGCCTTCGATATGAACGACCGGTTTTAGGCCCATCTCCATCGCAGTTTTAGCGCTGAGCGCCGACCGCCACGCGCTGGCGCAATAGAAAACGTATGTCTTGTCCTGATCAAAGATGTCCTTGTGATACGGGCTTTCAGGGTCAATCCAGAACTCGAGCATCCCTCTGGGGCATGAGAATGCACCGGGTAATTTGCCAGACCGCTTTAATTCACGAAAGTCGCGCAGGTCGATCAGAACGTAATCGTCGCTTTCTATCATGGCCTGTGCCTGCTCAACCGAAACCGACGAAACAACCGCATTCGCTTCGTCCAGCAGTACCTTGATTCCCTTTGTTATTGTCTGAGGCATATTGGACCTTTCCTGAATACGTCATGCGCCGGTGCAGAGAATACCTGACAGCTCATAGCATCAAAGAAAGCGTGACGACAAACGTGGCGCGTGCCAAGCCCTCTTGCCATCGTCGATAATCCGCGCCATGCGCAGCACATGGACTTTGACACGATCATCCTTGGTGCCGGCGCAGCCGGTATGATGTGCGCCGCCCATTGCGGTGGGCGCGTGTTGGTGATCGACCACGCGAAGGCAACGGGTGAGAAAATCCGTATCTCGGGCGGCGGGCGCTGCAACTTTACGAACATGTATGCCGGGCCCGGCAACTTCCTGTCGCAGAACCCGCATTTCTGCAAATCCGCACTGGCGCGGTACACCCAGTGGGATTTCGTCGATCTGGTCGGGCGGCACAAGATTGCTTGGCACGAGAAAACGCTGGGGCAGTTGTTCTGTGACGGCTCCTCAAAACAGATCATCCAGATGTTGCTGGATGAAATGGCGAATGCGGGGGCCGACTTGTGGGTCCGGACCGAGTTGCGGGACCTTCACAAGACGGAAAGCGGGTTCGCCCTCGACGTCGATCGCGAGGGACAGCGCGTTTCCCTGACCTGCGCCAATTTGGTGCTGGCGACCGGCGGCAAGTCGATCCCCAAAATGGGCGCGACGGGGCTGGCCTATGACATCGCGCGACAATTCGGCTTGCGCATGACCGAGACCCGGGCGGCACTGGTGCCCTTTACGTTCTCGGACGCAAAATTCAAGGAACTCTCGGGCGTATCCCTGCCATCGCGCCTGTCAAACGCGCGTAACAGCTTTGACGAAGCGCTGCTATTCACCCATCGCGGCCTCAGCGGGCCGTCAGTCTTGCAACTGTCCTCGTACTGGCGCGAGGGTGAGGACATCAGCGTCAATCTTATTC
Source organism: Ruegeria sp. CJ2 (assembly GCF_056536745.1). Lineage (NCBI taxonomy): Bacteria > Pseudomonadati > Pseudomonadota > Alphaproteobacteria > Rhodobacterales > Roseobacteraceae > Ruegeria > Ruegeria sp. CJ2. The sequence goes on along the minus strand of NZ_JBQFQF010000006.1, from coordinate 242,207 downwards.
CTGATCTGGCGTTGTTTGATGCGCTGCGCGATCAGCGGCAGGCCGGAGGGCGCAAGGCTTTGACCACCGAACTGGCCCGGCACCTGCCCGGCCGTCTAGTGGAATACCTCAGCGGCTTCATCCCCATGCAAGGCAACCTGGCCGATCAATCTGATGCCGCTTTAAGTGAACTGGTCGCAGCCCTGTCAAACTGGCAACTGACCCCATCCGGTACCGAAGGCTACCGCACCGCCGAGGTCACGCTGGGCGGCATCGACACCGATGATCTGTCGTCCAAAACGATGGAGGCCAGGGATGTCCCCGGCCTCTACGCGATTGGCGAAGCGGTGGATGTCACAGGGTGGCTGGGCGGATACAACTTCCAATGGGCGTGGTCATCGGGCCACGCCGCCGGAACTGCAATCGCAGGCCGTTAACCTACGACGTTGTACCCACGTCCGCGCATACAGTTACGCACGATCACTTCCTGATTTTGGGTATTGTTGATCGCGCTCGCACCCGCGCCTACCAGCGCACCCGCAACGGCGGCACGACCCAGATCGCTGGCGCTGTCGTCAATGATCGCCTTGGTCCCGGCAGCACCCGCCGCGCCAATGGCAGCAGCGCCAGCAGTCCGGCTATCCACCGTTGGCTGAGACCGTGCAAGCGCCTGACACTGGGCCAGATCCGCGTTGTAGTTTGGCCCAACCGGTCCATCGACGACCGGCTGGTAGTTGGCACCGACATTGGAGCAGGCTCCAACCACCAGAATAGCGGGCAGGATCAAAGAGAATTTACGGTATGGCATAATCATAACCTCACGTTGAATTTGAAGGCAGGCAAAACCAATAATCTTGGCGCGTCAAGCTGATAGCAATTCAGCTTCGCTCAACCGGCGGTCTATTGCAAATGTCTATTGGGACAGTCTCTGCCGAACCTGCGCCTCGAAGTCTTCTCCGCGTCGCTCAAAACTGTCGTATTGGTCAAAACTGGCCGCCGCTGGTGCCAACAGAACGGTTTCACCCGGCTGGGCATCCGACATGGCCTGCGCCACGGCCTCGGCCATTGTCGTGCAGACCAGCGTTTCCGCGTCAAGCTGCATGGCAAATCCGGCAGCCTCGCGGCCAATCACATAGGCTTTGATGACCCGGTCCGAAGCTGCGTTCAACGCCGATAATCCGCCCTCTTTCTCGAGCCCACCGCAAATCCAGCGGATTTTGCTGAACGCGTTCAGCGCCTTCAAAGCGCTGTCTACGTTGGTGGCTTTGGAGTCGTTCACATAGGTGACGCCATCTGCTTCGGCGATGATTTGGCTGCGGTGCGGCAAACCCGGATAGCTGTGCAGGGCGTCCTCGATCACGCGGGGAGCCAATCCCAGCGCGCGACAGGCTGCGTAGGCTGCGCAAGCGTTTTGGTGGTTATGCGAACCGGGCAGTCCCTTGATCCCGCGCATGTCAATTGACCCGGCCTGCCGGCCTTTGCGGTATTCGGACAGAAACCCCTTGCGCGCAAAGACCTGCCAACCGGGTCCAGTCAGTTTACGCGCGACCGATACGCGGATCACCCGGTCGTCAGAGGGCCCCTCGGCAAGCTGACCGGCCAGAAACGCCCCCTCTTTCTCGTCGATGCCGATCACAGCTCGGTCCGGTCCGCCTTCGGCAAACAACCGTCGTTTGGCCGCAAAATACCCGCCCATTCCACCGTGGCGATCCAGATGATCCGGCGAAAGATTGGTGAAAACTGCGACATCCGGCGTCAATGCGCGGGCAAGTTCTGTCTGATAGCTGCTCAGTTCCAGCACCACGACAGAGCCATCCCCACCCGGCTCAATATCCAGAACGCCCCGCCCGATATTCCCCGCCAACTGAGCCTCTCGCCCCGCTTCGGTCAGGATATGGTGGATCAAAGCGGCCGTGGTCGATTTACCGTTCGACCCCGTCACCGCAATCACGCGCGGAGGCATATCGTAGTTGTTCCATTCCGCCCCCGCGAAAGACCGGAAGAACAACCCGATGTCATTGTCTACCGGCACACCCGCGTCCAATGCGGCGGCCACTACAGGGTTCGGGTCGGGATAAAGATGCGGAATACCCGGCGAAACGATCAGCGAGGCGATGTCGTCAAACGCACCATGGCGCAGAAGATCGGCACAGGCGAAACCTTCGCCTTCCGCCTTCTCGCGCGCGGCGGGGTTGTCATCCCAACAGACCGGCTCTGCGCCACCAGCCCTTAGTGCGCGTGCGGCGGCCAGCCCTGACCGGCCAAGCCCCAGAACCGCAACTTTATGGCCTGAAAACCCTTTGACCGGGATCATGCTGCCCACCCTTTTTTGACTTTGGTTTGGGCGTCACCCTGCGCAGAAGACCCCGTCATTGGCAAGGGCATAGACAGGCTCGCGCGCCAGCGCGAGCCGGGCCCAACAGGTGGCAGGTGGACCAAAGGTCCGCCGAACCTGGCGGGAGGGCTACCGGACCTTCAGTGTCGCCAGACCAATCATCGCGAGGATCAGGGAAATGATCCAGAACCGGATCACGATCGTCGGCTCTGCCCACCCCTTTTTCTCATAGTGATGGTGGATCGGTGCCATCAGGAACACGCGGCGCCCGGTGCGTTTGAAGTACAAGACCTGAATGATCACGCTCAGGGCTTCAACGACGAACAGACCGCCGACAACGGCCAGCACCAACTCGTGCTTGGTGGCAACTGCGATAGCCCCCAGCGCGCCCCCCAAGGCCAATGAACCGGTATCGCCCATGAACACAGCGGCAGGCGGCGCGTTATACCAAAGAAACCCTAGCCCCGCGCCGAAAAGCGCCGAGGTAAAGATAAAGATTTCACCCGTTCCCGGCACATAATGCACGTCCAGATATTCGGTGAAGTCGACCCGGCCCACCGCATAGGCGATGATCCCCAGCGTCGATGCCGCGATCATGGCAGGCATGATCGCAAGCCCGTCCAGCCCATCAGTCAGGTTCACGGCATTCGCCGCGCCCACGATCACGACAATCGCGAACGGAATGTAGAATATCCCCAGATTGACCAGCGTGTCCTTGAAGACCGGCACGGCAAGCTGGTTCTGCAAAGCCTCCGGATGGTGCAAAGTCGCCCACAGAGACGCCAGAACCGCAATAATGACCCCCAGAGCAAGCCTCATCTTGCCCGAAACACCCTTGGTGTTCTGTTTGGACACCTTGGCATAGTCATCTGCGAATCCGATTGCCGCGTAAGCCAAAGTGACAAACAACACCATCCAGACATAGGGGTTGTCCCACCGCGCCCAGACCAAAGTCGACGTCACAAGCGCGCCCACGATCAGCAGACCGCCCATGGTTGGCGTTCCCGCCTTTGAGAAATGCCCCTCGGGACCGTCATCCCGGATTGGCTGACCCTTGCCTTGTTTTCTGCGCAATACGTTGATCAGCGGTTTTCCAAACAGAAACCCAAAGATCAACGCAGTCATGAAGGCCCCACCTGCACGGAACGTGATGTACCGAAAGAGGTTGAAGAAATCCCCCCCGTCCGACAGGCCGGTCAACCAATAAAGCATATTAAAACCTTTCTCGTGCGGCGATCATGGGTCAAGCGCGCTCCCTTGCCCCATTTTCCGCAAACCGTCAACAATCTGCGCCAAAGCCATGCTCAATGAGCCTTTGGCCAATACCGTGTCACCGTCTTGGATCAGCTCTGGCAAATGCGCAGCCATTTCAGCGCTGGTTTGAAACCAGAGACCGCGTTTTTCGTCCGGCAAAGCGTCGTGAAGCGCCTTCATCAGCGGACCGATACAGTGAACACGATCAACCCGCTGCATGGCCTCCACCCGGACCATATTGGCATGCATTTCGGTTTCCTGAGCACCCAACTCTTTCATATCGCCTAAAAATGCGATCTTGCGGTTACCCTGCGATGCGGCCAGCACGTCCAACGCGGCCTCCATCGAGGTTGGATTGGCATTATAGCTGTCGTCCAGCAATTCGACCTGACCGCCAGACGCCAGAGCAATCTGTTCTCGCACCCCGCGTCCCTTGACCGGAGACCACCGGGCCAATCCAGCAATCGCCTCGTCCAGTGCTACGCCCATCTCGACACAAGCGGCCAATGCCCCCAGTGCGTTCATCGCAAAATGAGTTCCGGCGGACTGTACATCAAACGTGAATTGGGTATCGCCGACCATCGCCACGGCATGTATCGAATCCGAGGCTTGCGTGACATCTTTCAGCACATAGTCCACAGCGGATCGCCCGAACTCTACGACGCCCGCCCCGTTTTCCGCGGCACACTCGCGCAGAATTTCTGTGTGCTCCACATCCGCGTTGACGATCGCCGCGCCACCTTCGGTCAGACCTTCGAAAATCGCGGCCTTTTCATGGGCGATCCCGGCAACGGACTCGAACGCCTCAAGGTGGACAGCGGCGACAGTGGTTACCAATGCCACGTGGGGGCGGGCCTGCCGCGCCAGAGGCGCGATCTCTCCGGGGTGGTTCATGCCAATCTCGATCACCGCGAACTCGGTGTCGCGTGGCATACGGGCCAATGTCAGGGGAACGCCCCAGTGATTGTTGTAGCTGGCTACGCTGGCATGAGTTTTTCCCTGCGTTTCCAGGATGGTAGACAGCATTTCCTTGGTCGAGGTCTTGCCGACGCTGCCCGTGACACCCATCACCCGCGCATTCGTGCGCGCGCGCGCGGCCTGCCCCAGCGCCTCCAACCCTGTCTGAACGTCGTCCACGATCAGCAAGGGCGCATCTTCAGATACACCGTCGGGAACACGGGACACCAAAGCGGCCCCCGCCCCTTTTTCCAACGCCTGCGCGACGAACTCATGCCCATCTCGCGCGGCCTTCAACGCTACAAAAAGATCGCCGGGCTGCAGGGTACGCGTATCAATGGACACGCCGTTTGCTGTCCAATCCGTTGTCGCGCGCCCACCGGTTGCTTGGGCGGCCTCGGATGCGGTCCACAAGGTCATGCGACCCTCCCATCAAGTGCGGCGACGCTTATACTGGCCTGTTCCACATCATCAAATGGCAGAACCTGATCGCCGACGATCTGTCCGGTCTCATGCCCCTTGCCTGCAATCAGCAGCGCGTCGCCGGGTTGCAAGGCATCGACACCGCGCAGAATGGCCTCAGCCCTGTCTCCGACTTCGGTTGCACCCGGCGCCCCTTGCATCACGGCCTCGCGGATCACTGCGGGGTCTTCGCTGCGCGGGTTGTCATCTGTTACGAATACGACATCGGCGTTATTCGCCGCGGCCTTGCCCATCAGAGGGCGCTTCCCCGCATCCCGATCGCCACCCGCGCCTACGATTGCAATCAGCCGACCCATGACATGCGGACGCATCGCCTTGAGCGCGGTCGCAACCGCATCCGGCGTGTGGGCGTAGTCCACGAAAACCGCCGCCCCATTCTCTCGCGTTGCGGCCAGTTGCATGCGTCCACGCACGGTTGTCAGGTGCGGTAAGGTTTCAAAGACACGCTCGGGGTCTTCCCCCCCTGCGATCACTAGCCCGCAGGCCAATAGGACATTTTCGGCCTGAAACCCTCCGATCAGGTTCAGGCGCGTTTGAAAGACCTTTCCTTTCCATGAAAAGCGCAGGTCCTGACCCGTGGCGTCGAACCGCTGGTTCATCAGACACAGGTCTGAATCCCCCAACCCTACGGTCAGCACATCCTGCCCCCGGTCTTCGGCGATTTTCCGGACCCGTTGGCCTTTGGGGTCGCTCATGTTGATGACGACCGTTCCATCCTGGGGCAGCACGCGATCAAACAAACCAGCTTTGGCCGCAAAATAAGCCTCGAATGTTTCGTGGTAGTCCAGATGGTCCTGCGTGAAATTTGAAAAGCCCGCCGCAGTCAGGTTCACCCCGTCCAAGCGCCGCTGTTCCAAACCGTGCGAGGACGCCTCCATCGCGGCGTGGGTCACGCCGTTCTCGGCCGCTTCCGCCAGACACCGGTGCAGGGTGATTGGCTCTGGCGTTGTATGGGCCAGTGGCGCGGTCCACGCTCCTTCAACCCCGGTTGTGCCAAGATTGACTGCGGCGTGGCCCATCTCCATCCAGATCTGACGCACAAAGGTTGCAACCGATGTCTTGCCGTTTGTCCCGGTCACGGCAACGATGGTCTGCGGCTGGGCGCCAAACCAAAGCGCCGCACAGCCCGCCAATGCCTGACGAGGGTCTTCAACGACGACCAGCGCAGCATCCGAGCGCGACAATTCATCCGCCGCAATCGCAGCACCCTCGGCATCCGTCAGGATGGCCGCCGCGCCCATCCGCAGGGCGAACTGAATAAACTCGCCCCCGTGAACCCGCGTTCCGGGAAGGGCTGCGAACAAGTAGCCGTCCTTGACCTCTCGGCTATCGACGGCCAGCCCGGTAATTTCCGGGTTTGCGCCACCTCGGGCGGTCAGGGCCAGTTGGCTGAGTTTCTTTGTCCTTGTGCCCATCGCCCACCTCTTGCCGGACAGTCTAATTTGAGGTCAGCGTTATAGCAGCGCGCGCCTCAGGCTCAAGCCGGGGACGCAACCCCAGCAAAGGCGCAACGCGACCGATCAATTCGGCGGCCACGGGCACCGCTGTCCAGCCTGCCGTGCGGCGTTTTTCGCCGTAGGCAACGATGGACGGTTCGTCCAGCGTGACAATCAGAACGTATTTGGGGTCATAGGCCGGAAAGATCGTCGCAAAGGTCGCGATGACCTTGTCGTCGTAATAGCCGCCACGTGGCTTCGGCTTGTCGGCTGTGCCGGTTTTACCCGCAACATCATACCCCGCCACGTCCCCGAAACTGGCCGTCCCGTCCGTAACCACCTTGCGCAACATCTTCTGCGCCTGAAGCGCGGCACCATGTGACAGCACGCGGGGACCATACTGAGGGCCATTCCTTCGCAAAATCGTCGGGCTGACATAGTGCCCGCCGTTTGCGATCGCCGCATAACCGGCGGCCAGATGCATAGGGCTGGTCGACAACCCGTGGCCATAGGAAATGGTAACGGTGCTCAACTCACCCCACTTCTTGGGCTTGAGGGGCTCGCCACCCGCGGCTTCGACAATCTCAAACGGTGTGGGTTCGAACATACCAAGCGCGCGCAAGAATTCCTGTTGACGCTGCGCCCCGATTTGCAGGGCCAGCCGTCCGGTGCCCCGGTTCGAGCTGTGGACAATCACATCCGCAACGCTGATTTTACCGTAGTTCTTGCCATTGAACTCACCAATCGGGAAACGCCCGATTTTCATCGGCCCAGAGGTGTCGATGATCGTCTCAGAGTTCACCAGCCCCAGTTGCACCGCCTGCGCAGCCGTGAAGATCTTGAAGACCGATCCAAGCTCGTAAACACCCTGCACATAGCGGTTGAACAAGGGGCTGTCAGAGGGGTCAAACCCCGAGGTCGGCGGGCGCGGACGGTCATTAGGGTCAAATGACGGCAACGACGCCGCCGATATCACTTCGCCCGTATGCGCGTTCATCAAAACAGCCGAGGCACCCTTGGCGTTCATGATATTCATGCCGCCATACAGAACCTGTTCGACCGCAGCCTGAATGGTCAGGTCCAACGACAGTTGCAGCGGCTTGTTCCCATTGGCAGGGTTGCGCAGATAGTCATCGAACTGTTTCTCAACCCCGGCAACGCCAATCACCTCGGCAGCACTGACGCCTTCGCGCCCAAAGCCCGATCCGCCAAGAATATGCGCGGCCAGCTTGCCGTTGGGATAGAGCCGCATTTCGCGCGGGCCGAACAGGATGCCGGGATCACCAATGTCGTGAACGGCTTGTTTCTGTTCCGGCGAGATACGCTTCTTGATCCACAGGAACTTGCGGTCGCCGGTGAAATCCTTGACCAGACGTTCTTTTTCCAGATCCGGAAAGATCGCGACCAACTGATCAGCAGCAGCCACGGGGTCGATCATCAGGGGCGGTTGGGCATAGACCGAATAAGTATCCAGATTGGTTGCCAGAATACGCCCCTCACGGTCGACGATATTGGCCCGCTGCATAGCGATAGCCGCGCCGGGGGCGCTGGCCAGCGGCTCTTGCGCCTCGGATGTCGCCAGCATCCCCATGCGAAACCCAACCACTGCGAAAGCACAGAAAAAGAACAGGCCAAGCACCAAAAGCCGCCCTTCCGCACGGGCGCGGGCGTGGTCCTTCATATCTTCGTGGCGTTTCCTGATATTTTCGCGCTCGATGGCCTTGGGGTTTTCCCCGCGCGCGCGTGCGTCAAGGATACGGGCCAGAGGTCGGAGGGGCGTGCGCGTCATGGGATCTGCACCTCACCCAAAGCCTGAATGTTGGTCAGCGCCTGCAGCTCGAACGGGTCCACGATCGGCAGGTCAGGGTCTTCTGCATAGGCGATCTGGTCCGCGCGCCCGAACTGCTCGGCACGCAGGGGAAGCAATCCCAGACGCTCAAAATTCAGATCAGCCAGTTCGCGCAGGCGATCCGGGCGGTTAAGATACGCCCATTCCGCGTTCAATACCGCCAGTCGCACCTGAGCCACACCAATCTCGCGCTGTAGCTTCTGAGTTTCTTTCGCAACCTGCTGGGTGCGGTAATTCTCCTGATAGGCCCAAAGCGCCAGTCCGAATACGGCCAAGGCAGTCAACACATACAAAACACTTTTCATTTTGCCCTTCCCCCAAGTTGCGGCATCCCAATGGCGCGGGCATCAATTTCCCCCGCCGGTGCCTCGGTCCGCACAGCAACACGCAGCTTGGCCGAGCGCGCGCGCGGATTTTCCTGTAATTCCTGCTCATCCGGCCCGACAGCCTTGCGAGTCTTGAGCGTAAACTGCGGCTGCTCCTGCTCCACCTCGGGCGCATAACGATTTGCGCGCCCGGTCTTGCCAGCACGGGACTGAAAGAACCGTTTGACCATGCGGTCCTCGATAGAATGGAACGTCACTACGGCCAGTTGCCCGCCCGGTTTCAAAGCGCGTTCAGCAGCCATAAGGCCTTGGAACAGCTCTTCATATTCCGCGTTCACCGCGATCCGCAAACCCTGAAAGCTGCGCGTCGCCGGATGCGATTGACCCGGTTTGGCGCGCGGAAGGCAGGATTCTATGATCTCTGCCAGACGCAGCGTTGTAGAGATCGGCGCTTCGGCCCTGGCCTTCACGATGGCCTTTGCAATCCGGCGGCTGGCGCGTTCCTCGCCAAAATGGAAAAGGATGTCGGCCAGCTGCGCCTCGCTTGCCGAATTGACCAGATCGGCGGCACTCTCACCGTCCTGACTCATCCGCATGTCCAACGGACCGTCTTTCATGAAAGAAAAACCACGCTCCGCCTGATCCAACTGCATAGACGAGACCCCAAGGTCCAGCACCACCCCATCCAGATCCTGCGCGTATTCGTCCATCCGAGAGAACACGCCCTGCTGCATCACCAGCCGATCGCCGTACTCGCCCACCCAATCAGCGGCCATCTCAAAGGCCAGCGGATCCCGGTCCACGCCGATAACCTTATCGGCCCCGGCCTCCAGCAAGCCGCGCGTGTACCCTCCCGCGCCAAAGGTTCCATCCAACCAGACACCAGACACGGGCGCCACGGCCGCAAGCAACGGGCGCAGAAGGACAGGGATGTGAGGTTTCTCGGTGGGGGTTTCAGCGCCGGCCATGCCGTTACGCATCCCCGGTGCCATCTAGGAACTCCAGAGGATCAAAATCCCCCGGTTGTTCGTCCAACCATTCTTCGGCCGAAGCCAACTCTTCCGATTCATATGTCTCGGGCTTCCAAATCTGGAAAGTATCCCCGGCGGCAATAAAGAATGCCTCACTCTCAAGTCCGATCTTGGTTCGCAGCTTGGCCGGCAATACCAGACGACCGGTCTCATCCACCGTGGTCGGGAAAGACTGACCATGAAACATGCGCTGCAGCAGCTTCCGCTGCATCGAGCCGCGCGGCAATGCGTCGATCTTGTCATCAACCTCGTCGATTGCCCGCATCGTATAGCATTCAAGAAATTTCCGACGGTGGTCGCCGTAGACAATCACAAGCTCTGGATTATCGCCGGGCTGCCAGTTGGGGTCACAGGATTCAAGCACACGGCGAAAAGAGGCCGGGATCGAGACCCTGCCCTTCGTGTCCACCTTATGGTGGCTTTCACCTCTAAACCTGCGCGCCAAGACGACTGTCCCTTTCGCTTGCGCCCCACCTAAAATTCACGTTCCCCCCGGATGAAAAACGGCGGGTTGATCTGCTGCCACTGATCAACCCGCCGCATTGACCCGCCTTGCGGGATGTCCAGCTGCGCGCGCCACCTGGGGGGATGTCTGCTCGCCCGCGCGCCGGATCTCTTGAGTGATGAAAGCGAGATGCCTGTATGAAACCTGTATTTTTTGGTTCGGGGTCGTTTGGCGCCCCATGTGCCTCGTCCTCATCGGATGAATAAGGGATGACATGGGAATTCATGGAAATCAACAGGAAATTTTACCCAGTTAGGGCAGAATCCCTATCCTAATCAAGGCGCATTCAAATGAAAAGATCGCTTATGGCACCATAAATGGGATGCAAAGAAACACTATATACCACATATAGATAAATTTGAAGCAGCCCAGCCTATCCCACGATTTCCCAAAAAATTTTCACTTTATGTGATTCCAAGCCCAACGAAACCGCAACACCACGCAAAATCAGTCGAATCATGCCACTCCACACGGCCCCCTCGCCTGAATTCGGACATGAACCCATGCACAGCCCATGAATTCCCGTAGAGGTAAAAACGCCCTGCCCGAGCCCCAAAACTCAAAATGGGACTTACAATTTGCACAAATTTCAGAATATACCGCCTAAAGAAGGGGCGGACCCATGCCCTCTGAAATCACTCTGAGACTCGCCCCTTCATGTGCGATTGGCGAAAAGCCATATTTTAAAGGCGCTTTCACCGTCAGGTTTACAACTTGTTGATATCCATGCACTTGCTGCATAGCAGCAATGACGACGTTGGCTATTGTGCAGGCGCAGCATTCGCCTATTTTCGTAATCAAGCAAACGCTGGAACGCTCCGGCGACAACATACAAACCGGGTTACACACATGGCCGTAGCAACACATCATACTGCGCTGAAGAACGCACCGGCAACCGGCCTGGCTTCGCTGATCGAAGCTGCAAAAACCCGGTACGCGCGTTACCGCGTCTATCGTCAGACCGTAAATGAGCTGTCTGAACTTTCGAACCGTGAACTGGCCGATCTGGGCCTGCACCGTTCAATGATCCGCCGGCTGGCACTGCAGGCCGCGGAAGACTTCGCCGCGCGCTAAACGCGGCACGACATAACCGAGATCAGGTCCTTCCTCCTCCCTTTAGGACCTGTATTACAGCAGCGGCATCTCTCCTCCTCCCTGATGTCGCTGCACCAAATACCGGCCCAACCTGCCGGAAACTGATACACCGGGTACTCCTCCTCCCTTTCTCGGTGTTGAAAGCGCGCGGCGACGTCTCTCCTCCTCCCTGACGTCGCCGCGTCTTACAGATACCGGGATCAGACCCGGAGACAGATACATCGGGGCTCTCCTCCTCCCTGCCCTGATGTTGAAAGAGCGCGACGACACCTCTCCTCCTCCCTGGTGTCGTCGCGACTTACACATACCGGGATCAAACCCGGGTTCGGATACATCGGGACTCTCCTCCTCCCTGTCCTGATGTTGCAAAGAACGGCGGTTTCCTCTCCTCCTCCCTGGAAACCGCCGTTTTTCTTTGCCCAAACAAAAAAGAGGGCACGAACGCCCCCTGCTTCTTCTGTTCAAAAATACTTCGGAGCGCGAGGCAGAGCCTCGCAAAAAAACTCAGAATGGAACGTCATCCTTGGCGGACAAGAACCGGGACACCACTTTCTTAATCCCTGCCTTGTCAAAATCGACTTCGACCTTGTCGCCTTCGATCCCAATAACCGCGCCATAGCCGAACTTTTGGTGAAACACCCGTTCACCCAATGTGAAACTCGCCAATGCAGTCGCATCAATCACAGTGTTCCGGCTTTCGCGGGGCTGAGACGTCCCGTATTGCCCCTGCCGCGCCTGCATCCTTTTCCAGCCCGGAGAATTATAGACATTTGCTTCGGCTGCGCGGTTTTCGATACTGGCCGTCACCTGACCGCCACCATAAAGACCCGGAGGCGTCAGAACCTCCACGTGATCTTCGGGCAATTCGTCAATGAAACGCGAGGGCATAGAGTTCTGCCACTGCCCAAACACCCGCCGGTTGGCGGCAAATGAAATCGTACAAACTTCTTCAGCGCGGGTAATCCCCACATAGGCCAGCCGCCGTTCTTCCTCGAGCCCCTTAATCCCGGATTCGTCCATCGACCGTTGTGAGGGGAACAACCCGTCCTCCCACCCCGGCAGGAACACGGCGGGAAACTCCAACCCCTTAGCCGCGTGCAGCGTCATGATCGAGACCTTGGCCCCGTCGCCATCCTGTTCATTGTCCATGACCAGACTGACATGCTCCAAGAACCCCTGCAGGTTCTCGAAATTGTCCAGTTGGTTCACCAATTCCTTGAGGTTCTCCAAGCGCCCCGGCGCCTCGGGCGTCTTTTCATTCTGCCAATGGGCGGTATAGCCGGATTCATCCAGAATGATCTGCGCCAGCTCGATATGCGAGACTTCGGGCTCGCCAAACCGCAGCGGCGCACCGTCGTCGATGACCGAGTCATCCTCGACCTCGATCCGCGGCCCGCGCGTCATCGCGTTCCAGCGTGCCAGCCCGTCGATCAACTCGCGCAGCGCCTTGCCGCCTTTGCCCTTAATCAGCCCGCTTTCAACCGCAATCCGCGCCCCGTCGACCAGCGACACACCATGGTCGCGCGCCGTCATCTGAATTGTCTGCTGCGCCTTGTCGCCCAATCCACGTTTCGGCGTATTCACAATCCGTTCGAACGCTAGATCGTCGCCGGGGCTGACCACAAGCCGGAAATAGGCCATGGCATCGCGGATCTCCATCCGCTCATAAAACCGAGGGCCACCGATCACCTTATACGGCAGGCCGATGGTCAGAAACCGATCCTCAAACGCGCGCATCTGGTGTGAGGCACGGACGAGGATGGCGATCTCATCCAGATTCATCGGACGAATCCCGCGCGTGCCCCCTTGCAGCGCGTCGATTTCTTCGCCGATCCAGCGGGCCTCTTCCTCGCCATCCCAGTGGCCGATCAGATTGACCTTGTGGCCGTCCTCGGCATCCGTCCACAGTTCTTTGCCCAGACGGTTTTCATTGCCGCGGATCACATTCGACGCAGCGGCCAGAATATGCGGGGTCGAGCGGTAATTCTGCTCTAGTCGCACCACGAACGCGCCGGGGAAATCCTTTTCGAACCGCAGGATATTGCCCACCTCTGCCCCGCGCCAGCCATAGATCGACTGGTCATCATCGCCCACGCAGCAGATGTTCTTATGCGCCCCGGCCAGCAACCGCAGCCACAGGTATTGGGCGACGTTGGTGTCCTGATACTCATCCACCAGAATGTACCGGAACCAGCGTTGATATTGCTCCAGGACATCCACGTGGGTCTGAAAAATCGTGACCATGTGCAACAGCAGGTCACCGAAATCGACCGCGTTCAGCTCGCGCAGACGGGTTTGGTACTGGGCGTACAACACAATGCCTTTGTTGTTATACGCCCCCGCATCCGCAGCGGGCACTCTATCGGGTGTCAGAGCGCGGTTCTTCCAGTCGTCGATAATCCCCGCCAGCATCCGTGCGGGCCAGCGTTTGTCATCAATATTGGCCGCTTGGATCAATTGCTTGAGCAGCCGGAGCTGATCATCCGTATCCAGAATGGTGAAATTCGATTTCAGATCGACCAGCTCGGCGTGACGGCGCAGCAGCTTGACGCAGATCGAGTGAAACGTCCCCAGCCACGGCATCCCCTCGGCGGGTTGTCCAAGCAAGCGGCCCACACGCTCTTTCATCTCGCGCGCGGCTTTGTTGGTGAAAGTGACCGACAAAATCTCGTTCGGGCGCGCGCGTCCGGTACTGAGCAGATGTGCAATCCGCGCCGTCAGCGCCTTGGTTTTGCCCGTCCCGGCACCGGCCAGCATCAGCACGGGACCATCCAGTCGCTCGACAGCTTCACGCTGGGCTGGATTCAATTCGTCCAGATAAGGCGTAGGTCGCGCGGCCATGGCGCGCGCGGACAGTGATGCGCCTTCAAAGGCGTCCATTTCGTCGAAACTGCTCATATCGCCAAACTACGCTGGATAGGCCGCGAGGGAAAGAGTTTGTTCACGCCTTGTTCACAAGGCTTTCGGTGTTGATTTCGCAGAAATTCTACCGGTTCGGTGTAACCGTCCGTTAGAAAGATGTCCCTCCTCCAACGCTCGCGCGCAGTGTTTGCGACCTGATTTACCGGTGCCAGACAGAAATCGGAATGGGCTGCTCGGGGAACATGCGCCGACCCAGATGCGCCAAAAGGTTAATTTCCTTGCCGAATCGCGCCCTAGGTCTGATCAATCCGTATGGACCTACACAGCAGCTATCCCGGAATTGCCGACCTGAAACGCCGCGCCAAACGCAGGATTCCGCATTTCGTGTGGGAATATCTGGATAGCGGAACCGGGTCCGAGGCAACTTTGCAGCGCAACCGGGCCTCGCTGGATCGCTTAGGATTTTTGCCGTCGATCCTGCATGGCCCGTTGGAGTTTGACACGCAGCGCCAGTTTTTGGGTCAAACCTATCCTTTGCCGTTTGGGGTCGCGCCGATCGGCATGGCGGGGTTGATCTGGCCTGACGCCGAGGGGCTTCTGGCACGTGCGGCGGCAACGGCTGGCCTGCCCTTTACCCTGTCGAACGTCGCCACGCAAAGCCCCGAGGATGTGGCCCCTCATCTCGGGCAGAATGCGTGGTTCCAGCTTTACCCGCCCAAAGACCCCAACATTCGCCGCGACCTGCTGGATCGTGTGAAACAGGCCGGCTTCACAACCTTGGTGATGACCGCCGATGTTCCGGTTGCGTCCCGGCGCGAACGTCAGACGCGGTCCGGCCTGACCAACCCGCCAAAGCTGACACCGCGCCTGCTGATGCAGATTGCGCAGCGTCCGGCATGGGCAATAGCCATGGCACGCAGTGGTCCGCCAAGGATGCGGACGTTGGACAAGTACACCGACAACTCCAGCAACCTGCCCCCGACAGCGCATGTCGGGTATCTGCTCCGAACCTCTCCGGATATGGAATATGTGCATTGGTTGCGCGACGCGTGGGACGGCGACCTGATCGTCAAGGGTGTGATGCGGGCCGAGGACGCAGACCCCCTAAAGAAGGCTGGCGTTGACGCGATCTGGATTTCGAATCACGGGGGGCGTCAGTTCGACGGCGCCCCGTCCAGCATCGAGGCCCTGCCAGCGATCCGGGCGGCAACCGACCTGCCCCTGATCTTCGACAGCGGGATCGAAAGCGGGCTGGACATATTGCGGGCGCTGGCGCTTGGGGCTGATTTTGTCATGCTGGGCCGTGGTTTCATGTACGGTCTGGCCGCATTGGACCAAAACGGACCAGCGCATGTGATCGACATTTTACGGCAGGACCTGCAGTCGAATATGGGGCAGTTAGGGGCCGCATCGCTGGAACAAATACCACCGTTCCTAACACTGGATTGATGCCGCAACGCAGCGCGTGTAGTAAGATAGCGCTAACAGAAGGCGTTTGCGAGCGTTAACATGCCGGTTCTACCCAGAACGACTGATATACGTGCGCGTATTGTCCGCCTATCAACACGGCCAAACAAGTAGGACCGGGACCTGACATGACCGACTTTACCAAGATCCTGATCGCCAATCGCGGCGAGATTGCCATTCGCGTGATGCGCGCAGCCAACGAGATGGGCAAACGCACCGTCGCTGTCTTCGCCGAAGAGGACAAGCTGGGCTTGCACCGTTTCAAGGCGGATGAGGCATATCGCATTGGCGAAGGGATGGGCCCGGTTGCGGCATATCTCAGCATTGATGAGATCATCCGCGTCGCCAAGGAATGTGGCGCTGACGCGATCCATCCCGGCTATGGCCTTTTGTCGGAAAACCCCGACTTCGTGGATGCCTGTGTTCAGAACGGCATCACCTTCATCGGCCCCAAGGCCGAGACCATGCGCGCCCTTGGCGACAAGGCCAGCGCGCGGCGCGTCGCGATTGAGGCCGGCGTACCCGTAATCCCCGCGACCGAGGTGTTGGGCGATGACATGGACGCGATCCGGGCCGAGGCTGCCGAAATCGGCTATCCGCTGATGCTGAAAGCGTCGTGGGGTGGCGGCGGACGCGGGATGCGCCCCATCGAATCCGAGGACGAGCTGGAAGAAAAGGTTCTGGAAGGCCGCCGCGAGGCTGAAGCCGCCTTTGGCAATGGCGAGGGCTATCTGGAAAAGATGATCACCCGCGCCCGCCATGTCGAGGTGCAGATTCTGGGCGACAAACACGGTGAGATTTATCATCTGTACGAACGCGACTGCTCGGTCCAGCGCCGCAACCAGAAGGTCGTGGAGCGCGCCCCTGCCCCGTACCTGTCGGATGAACAGCGCGCGGAAATCTGCGAGCTGGGCCGCAAAATCTGCGCCCATGTGAATTACGAATGCGCGGGCACGGTCGAATTCCTGATGGATATGGAGACCGGCAAGTTCTACTTCATCGAAGTGAACCCCCGCGTGCAGGTCGAACACACCGTCACCGAAGAGGTCACCGGCATCGACATCGTGCAGGCGCAGATCCTGATCGCTGAGGGGAAAACCCTGGCCGAAGCAACCGGTGCCGCCAGCCAGTCGGATGTGCATCTGAACGGCCACGCATTGCAGACCCGGATCACCACTGAGGACCCGCAGAACAACTTCATCCCCGATTACGGCCGCATCACCGCCTATCGCTCGGCCACCGGGATGGGCATCCGTCTGGACGGCGGCACGGCCTATGCGGGCGGGGTGATCACGCGGTACTACGATTCTCTGCTGACCAAGGTCACCGCTTGGGCACCGACGCCGCAGGCCGCGATTGCGAGGATGGACCGCGCCCTGCGTGAGTTCCGTATTCGCGGTGTCAGCACCAATATCGACTTTGTTATCAACCTGCTGAAGCACCCGACCTTCCTGTCGAATGAATACACCACCAAGTTCATCGACACCACGCCGGACCTGTTCACCTTTAAACGTCGCCGCGACCGGGGCACCAAGGTTCTGACCTATATCGCGGATATCACCGTGAACGGGCACCCTGAAACCAAGGACCGCCCCGAACCCCGCGCCGACCTGAAAGAGGCCAAGCCCCCCGCGTTGAAGGGCGAACCCAAGATGGGCACCCGCAACCTGCTGGAACAAAAAGGCCCGCAGGCCGTGGCCGACTGGATGAAGGCGCAGCGGCAGTTGCTGATCACCGACACCACCATGCGCGACGGGCATCAGTCGCTGCTGGCCACGCGGATGCGGTCGATCGACATGATCAAGGTGGCACCGACCTATGCCGCCAACCTGCCGGAACTGTTCAGCGTTGAGTGCTGGGGGGGTGCGACGTTTGATGTGGCCTATCGCTTCCTGCAGGAATGCCCGTGGCAGCGTCTGCGCGACTTGCGCGAAGCGATGCCGAACCTGATGACCCAGATGCTACTGCGCGGGGCCAATGGCGTTGGCTATACCAACTACCCCGACAACGTGGTGCAGGAATTTGTGCGTCAGGCGTCGCAAAACATCGACGTGTTCCGCGTGTTCGACTCGCTGAACTGGGTCGAGAATATGCGGGTTGCCATGGATGCGGTCGTCGAGAATGGCAAAATCTGTGAAGGCACCGTTTGTTATACCGGCGACATTCTGGACCCGGATCGCGCCAAATACGACCTGAAATACTATGTCGGCATGGCGAAAGAGCTGCGCGACGCAGGCGCACATGTGCTGGGTCTGAAAGACATGGCGGGTCTGCTGAAACCGGCCTCGGCCCGGATTCTGATCCGCGCGCTGAAAGAAGAGGTCGGGTTGCCGATCCACTTCCACACCCATGATACCGCTGGCATTGCCAGCGCCACCATTCTGGCGGCGTCCGAGGCGGGCGTTGACGCGGTGGACTGCGCGATGGACAGCTTTAGCGGCAATACCTCGCAGGCGACGCTGGGCACCGTGGTCGAGGCGCTCCGCCATACCGATCGCGACACCGGGCTGGACATCAAGACCATCCGCGAGATCAGCGATTACTTTGAGGCGGTGCGCGGCCAATACGCGGCGTTTGAATCCAGCCTTCAGGCCCCGGCCTCCGAGGTCTATCTGCACGAGATGCCCGGCGGTCAGTTCACCAACCTCAAGGCGCAGGCGCGCAGCTTGGGGCTGGAGGAACGCTGGCACGAGGTTGCGCAGATGTATGCGGACGTGAACCAGATGTTTGGCGATATCGTGAAGGTGACGCCCTCGTCCAAGGTGGTCGGCGACATGGCGTTGATGATGGTCAGTCAGGGTTTGACTCGCGATGACGTGGAAAGCGCGGATACGGATGTGGCCTTCCCCGACTCGGTCGTCGATATGATGCGCGGCAATCTGGGGCAGCCTCCGGGCGGGTTCCCCGATACGATCATCAAGAAGGTACTGAAGGACGAGGCCCCCAACACGGACCGCCCCGGCAAGGACGTGCCTGCCGTCGATCTGGAAGCGACCCGTGCCGAGCTGTCGCAACTGCTGGAAGGCAAGGACGTCGATGACGAGGATCTGAACGGATACCTGATGTATCCCAAAGTCTTCCTCGATTATATGGGGCGCCACCGCACCTATGGCCCGGTCCGCACCCTGCCCACGCGCACTTTCTTCTACGGCATGGACCCGGGTGAAGAGATCACGGCCGAGATCGACCCCGGCAAGACGCTGGAAATCCGCTGTCAGGCCATCGGTGAGACTGATGAGAACGGCGAGGTCAAAGTCTTCTTCGAACTCAACGGCCAGCCCCGTGTGATCCGGGTGCCGAACCGTCTGGTAACGTCTTCAACGCAGGCACGGCCCAAGGCCGAGGCCGGCAATCCCAACCATATCGGCGCACCGATGCCGGGGGTTGTCGCCACAGTCGCCGTTTCCGCAGGCCAAGAAGTCAAGGAAGGCGATCTGCTGCTGACCATCGAAGCCATGAAAATGGAAACTGGCATCCATGCGGAACGCGACGCAGTGGTCAAGGCCACTCACGTCCAGCCCGGCGGCCAGATTGACGCAAAGGACCTTCTGGTCGAATTGGAGTGAACGCTCTAGTTACAGAATCAAGTGACGGGCCGCTCGGACAACCGGGCGGCCTTTTTCGTTAATGAGGGAGGGGAACCATGATGCTTTCCATTACGCCGATCTACGCCGCACTGCTGGCAATCGTTTATGTCTTTCTCAGCGGATGGGTCATCAATACGCGCCGGAAACAGAAGATTTCCTACGGTGATTCCGGTGACTCCAGCATGCTCAAGGCGATGCGCACGCATTCCAACTTTGCCGAATACGCGCCATTCGCGTTGTTGCTGATTGCGATGGTCGAACTTCAGGGCGCAGGAGCTGACTTGGTAAATATTCTGGGGCTGGGTCTTTTGGTGGGAAGGTTGTTGCACGCCTATGGGTTCGGCAAAACGCCGCAGATCGTCCTTCTGCGCCAGATGGGTATGATTCTGACCTTCGCCGTTCTGCTGGTTGCTGCAGTCGCCAACCTTGTTCTTGCGCTTTGAATCGTTCTCGGGCTGCAACGCCGAAAGGCGTTCAGCCTGTCAGAGGCTTGGACACGATCGTGTGGGCTGACCTCCAGACCTGCGCGGGTTCGACGCTTGGCTCTGCAGGAATATGCGAAAGGATTGCGGCAAGAGTCATCAATATGGCCAATGCCGTGATTTTGTATCTTTCTTTGGGTTTCACCTGTCACCTCTGTCGTTTTTTGCAACTCTCTGAACCTTCAACGCATTCACCGCAGAGTTCCGTCGCCGAAAAAAGAAATTTTCCAAGAGATGCGTTTTTCCGCTTGCAGCCCCGCTTGGGAATTTATACATCCCTCCTCACTCAACGGCGCGGGCGTAGCTCAGGGGTAGAGCATAACCTTGCCAAGGTTAGGGTCGGGCGTTCGAATCGCCTCGCCCGCTCCATTGAGAGGTCTTTAGGACCGACATATATGTATCTGATGCGGGCGTAGCTCAGGGGTAGAGCATAACCTTGCCAAGGTTAGGGTCGGGCGTTCGAATCGCCTCGCCCGCTCCAGATACGATTGTTTCCCAAACTTTTCTGGTTTCCTGCGGAATGTTGCGCCATTGTATTGGCATTAACGATTGCAGGATTTTAACGATGTCAGATTATTCTATCCGGCCCCTTTCGGCCGAAGAGTTGCACTATGCCGTCGATTGGGCAGGCAGCGAAGGATGGAATCCGGGCCTGCGCGATGCAGAATGCTTCCGCTCCACCGACCCAGAGGGATTCTTGGGCGGGTTCCTTGATGGGGACATGATCGCCTCGGTCTCAGCGGTGAACTACGACGACGCGTTTTCCTTCCTTGGCTTTTACATCGTGCGCCCCGAGTTTCGTCACCATGGTCACGGGCTAGAAATTGCGCAGCATGCTCTGGCTCATTGCGAGGGGCGCAACATGGGGCTGGACGGCGTGGTCGAGCAGCAAGACAACTACCGGAAGTCGGGCTTTGCCTTTGCCTATAACAACTATCGTTTTGGGGGCGTCATTGGCGAAATCCTACCGGAACTTGGCCAAGTTCTGGGTAACGGCGTTGCTGCGCTGGACACTGCCACAAGCGCGCTGCGTGCTTACGATCGCAAATTATTCCCGGCACCGCGCGACGCTTTCCTGCAAAGCTGGCTGGGCGCATCGGATCACATATCGCGCGTTTATTCCGAGAACGGGCAGATAAAAGGCTATGCCACGCTGCGCCCCTGCCAAACCGGTTACAAGGTTGGTCCGCTTTTTGCCGATGAGGTGGGAATTGCCCGAGCACTTCTGGCCAGCTTGCTGGCCGCCGTGCCCGAAGATCATCATGGTCAGGACGTCTTTGTCGACATGCCACAGCCCAACAATGCCGCGTTTGCCATGGCTGGACAATTGGGGTTGACGAAAGTCTTCGAAACCGCCCGGATGTATTCCGACCACGAACCGGAAATCGACCTCAACCGAATCTTCGGAGTGACCACGTTCGAGCTTGGCTAACGCCAGGTTTCGGGACCCCACTTCGACGTCCAACCTTTTGCGCAGGGGCTTTATGCATGCTGGGAGAACACCAAAAACGGCTGTTGCAGGACATGTTCGAAAACCTGCCGGGGGTCAGTTTTTTGATCCTGTCCCGAGCCACTGACGATTTGCGTCTGGCCGGGTGGGTCGGAACCGCGCTCGCGACCCTTGTGTGCCTGGCGTATGTCAAACGGGTTCTGCGCGCTCATCCCATCTTGTTGGGGATCAATATCTTCATGGTAATCGTCACACCGCTGATCGAAATTCTGGTGCTGTCCGGCGCTCGGAACGCGGCTGATCTGTTGATCGGTAATATCGATTCACTTGTGCTGGGCAGTGTTTTCGTAACGGGCGTTGTGTTGACCTTGTTCACAGCCAACGGCTTTCTGACCTATGACGCAAAAAGCCCCAGGCAAATGCGCCTCCAGTCCACGGCAATGTTGACGCTTTGCGTCGCCGGGATCGTCTGGTCCGCAGCCATGGGGCAGAACTACCTGATATCGCTGGCGGTTCCGCTCATGGTGCTTTTTGGATGTCAGCGCTTCCTGCGTGCGGGCGCGACAGACCGCCAATCGCACGGGGGCATTGCGCTGAGTGGAACCATCCCGCTGGACGCCCCTGCCGAGACCGTTGCCTGACCTAGAAGGCCTTGAAGGTCATTGTGGTCAGCGACCTTTCTATATTCGGTATCACCAGCAGGTGTTCGTTGATGAAATGCCCGACATCTTCGGTCTCGGGGATATAGAGCTTTAGCAGCAGATCATATTCGCCGCTGGTCGAATACAGCTCGGAATGGATTTCGCGCAGGGCGATTTCCTCGGCCACCTTGTATGTTGTGCCAGGTTTGCAACGGATTTGGATGAAGACGCAGGTGGACATGGGCCGGGCCTTGGTTGTTCAGGTTGCGTGCAGGCTGGCACGGGCTGCGCCGGGGTGCAATCCCCTGCAACAGTTTGGCGAGAATGACAGATGCGGTCTGGAAAATGCTGCCCCTCCGCGTCTATAAGCGCGTCTGTAGCAAAAGGAATTCGCCCATGCGCAGCGCAAAGATCAGCCGTCAGACCGCCGAGACCGAGATCTCGGTCGAGGTCAATCTGGACGGCACCGGCCAGTATGACAACCAAACCGGCGTCGGGTTCTTCGATCACATGCTGGACCAGCTTGCGCGCCATTCGCTGATCGACATGACGATCCGCGCCAAGGGCGATTACCACATCGACGATCACCACACGGTCGAGGATACCGGCATCGCACTGGGTCAGGCTTTGACCGAAGCCCTGGGCGACAAGAAAGGGATTCGGCGGTATGGCGAATGCCACCTGCCCATGGATGACGCGCAGGTGCGCTGTGCGCTGGACCTGTCGGGTCGCCCGTTCCTGATCTGGAATGTCGAGCTGCCCACGCCCAAGATCGGCACGTTCGACACCGAACTGGTGCGTGAATTCTTTCAGGCGCTGGCCACGCATGGCGGTATCACGCTGCATATCGACCAGTTACACGGCTTCAACAGCCACCATATTGCCGAGGCCGCGTTCAAGGCGGCCGCGCGCGCGTTGCGTCTGGCGGTTGAAACCGACCCGCGCAAGGCCGATGCGATTCCGTCCACCAAGGGCGCGCTATAAATGCTGACAGCCATTATCGACTACGAGAGCGGCAATCTGCACTCGGCAGAGAAGGCGTTTCAACGCATGGCGCGCGAACTGAATGCGGGTGAGGTCGTTGTCACCTCGGACGCAGACGTTGTTGCGCGCGCGGATCGCCTGGTTCTGCCGGGCGACGGCGCGTTTCCTGCTTGCGCTGCCGAGTTGCGGGGCCACAAGGGTATCTATGATGCCATGGTCGAAGCGGTCGAACAAAAGGGGCGACCGTTTCTGGGAATCTGCGTCGGGATGCAGCTTATGGCCTCAAAAGGCCACGAATACATCGAGACGGATGGTCTGGGCTGGGTTGCTGGGGACGTTGTACGCATCGCCCCTTCGGACGGCGCGCTAAAGGTGCCGCATATGGGCTGGAACGATTTGGTGCTTGAAAGCAACCACCCGGTCTTTGACGGGGTGAAGTCGGGTGACCATACTTATTTCGTCCACTCCTACCATTTTCGTGTCACCGAACCGGCGCAACGGCTGGCCTATGTGGATTATGGTCAGGAAGTCACGGCCGTGATCGGCCGCGACACAATGATTGGCATGCAGTTCCACCCCGAAAAAAGCCAGGACGTTGGCCTGCGTATGATCGGGAACTTCCTGAACTGGACTCCCTAGGCCTTACTGTACGCGGGTCCACGTCTGCCCGCGGCAGACCAGACCACCCGCAACACAGCCCTTTACGGTCAGTTGGTTCTGGCCGTTCAGCGTCATTTTCGAGTTGTAGGTCTTGTCCTTGTCCGGGGCCCAGATCTTGCCGCCACCATAGGCTCCGTCACCCTCTGGCGTCATGTCCCAGATCATCTGTTTGCCCAAGTGCTCATAATCCAGCACCTGATCGCCCGAGCCGTCAAAGGCGCTGTCGATGGTACCGCAGGTCGCACTTCCGCAAGGCTGGATCGAAACCTGCAGGTAATTGCCTTCCTCATTCGGCTCGGT
This sequence comes from Ruegeria sp. CJ2, assembly GCF_056536745.1. Lineage (NCBI taxonomy): Bacteria > Pseudomonadati > Pseudomonadota > Alphaproteobacteria > Rhodobacterales > Roseobacteraceae > Ruegeria > Ruegeria sp. CJ2. The sequence goes on along the minus strand of NZ_JBQFQF010000006.1, from coordinate 218,524 downwards.
TTTCCACAGACCGTCTACCGGATCGGCTGACGCGGCCGTGGAAAAGACGCAAAGCGCGGCCGCTGCAATGATTGAGTGTTTCATGATGTTCTCCCTTTGATGGCGGTACTGTGTCGCGCTGAGAGCCGTGCCGCAAGATTGACCCAGCGTCGCGTTGCAAACCCCGCCCCGCTTGTGCGATATCCCGCCGGACAGACCATGAAAGAAGGCCCAAAATGATCCTCTACCCCGCTATCGACCTCAAAGACGGCCAGGCCGTGCGCCTGCTGCGCGGTGAAATGGACAAGGCAACCGTGTTCAACGACGACCCGGCGGCGCAGGCCAAGGCCTTTGTCGATGCGGGGTGCGACTGGCTGCATCTGGTTGACCTGAACGGTGCCTTCGCGGGCGAGCCCATCAATGCAGCACCGGTCGAAGCGATTCTGGCGGCCTGCAACGTGCCCGCGCAACTTGGCGGCGGCATTCGCGATCTGAAAACGATCGAAACCTGGATCGACAAAGGGCTGGCGCGGGTCATTCTGGGCACCGTCGCCGTGGAAAACCCCGATCTGGTGCGGGAGGCCGCGCGTGAATTCCCCGGCAAGGTCGCCGTTGGCATCGACGCCCGCAACGGCATGGTCGCCACCAAGGGCTGGGCCGAGGAAACCGACGTGCAAGTCACCGATCTGGCACGCAGCTTCGAGGACGCGGGCGTTGCGGCCATCATCTATACCGACATCAACCGTGACGGGGCCATGCAGGGCCCCAACATCGAGGCAACTGCCGACCTTGCCCGGGCCGTCTCAATTCCTGTGATCGCGTCAGGCGGCGTCAGCTCTTTGGACGATCTGATTGCCCTGCGCGATTGCGGCGTGGAACTGGACGGCGCGATTTCAGGGCGCGCACTTTACGACGGCGCGATTGATCTGGCCGAAGCCATCCGCGCCCTGAGCTAGATTACTGCGCGGCCGCGGCGGTCAACTTGGCCAGCGCGCCGCGCAACTTGTCGATCACCGGCGATTTTTCGACCTCGTCCAACTCGTCCATCGTCTCTTTTGGGTCTTCGTAGGCCAGCCACACCTGACCATCGGCGTCTTGGTAAGCCTGAACCTTCAACGGCAGGAACAAACCGGCCCTCGGGTCGATCTGCATCGCGGGTGTGCCCAATGCAGGGTTGCCAAAGATCAGGACCTGATTGGCCGGGATCGGGGTGCCAACCTTTTCGGCACCGGCTGCATGGTCGACCCGGGCAAATACGGTCGCGCCCGCATTGCCGACGGCTGCCTCGAGCGCATCCAGTGCTTCAGCGACAGATTTGTCTGTAGGGATTTTGATAATGTCGTCGGCCATGGCGGACAGAGTGCCTCCGAAAGTCAGAAAAGTTGCCAGTATCAGATTGCGCATATCGGAATTCCTTTGTTGAATTTCACCCCAGTTTTCACAGCTTTGCGCCGTGCGGCAATCACAAGTCTGGCATCGGCGGGGCTTTGCCGGTAGACGTGCCCGCTATAGAGGATACCACATGCTGAAAACCCGCATCATTCCCTGTCTGGACGTCGCTGATGGCCGCGTGGTCAAGGGCGTCAATTTTGTCGGCCTGCGCGATGCGGGCGATCCGGTGGAGTCGGCGAAAGCCTATGACGCGGCCGGAGCCGACGAGATCTGCTTTCTGGACATCCACGCCACCCATGAAAACCGGGGCACCATGTTTGACGTGGTTCAACGGACGGCTGAGCAGTGCTTTGTCCCCCTGACCGTGGGCGGGGGTGTGCGCACCAAAGAGGACGTGCGCGCCCTGCTGCTGGCTGGTGCTGACAAGGTCAGCTTCAACTCGGCAGCCGTGGCGAACCCGGATGTGATCGCAGAATCGGCGGATCAGTTCGGCAGCCAATGCATCGTCTGCGCGATCGACGCCAAAACCGTCAGCCCCGGCAAATGGGAAATATTCACTCATGGGGGTCGCAAGCCAACCGGCATCGACGCAGTGGAATTTGCGAAAGCCGTGGTCGCAAAGGGTGCCGGGGAAATCTTGCTGACTTCGATGGACCGCGATGGCACGAAGGCTGGGTTCAACCTGCCTCTGACCCGCGCCATTTCCGACGCCGTTGACGTGCCGGTTATCGCCTCTGGCGGGGTCGGCAATCTTAACCATCTGGTCGAGGGCGTGACCGAAGGCGGCGCGAGCGCCGTTCTTGCTGCCTCGATCTTTCATTTCGGCGAGTACACAATCCGCGAGGCCAAAGAACATATGGCCGCCGCAGGCATTCCGATGAGGCTGACATGAGCATCCTGCAAGATCTGGCCGCAACGATTGAGGCGCGCAAAGGGGCTGACCCGGACAGCAGTTGGACCGCCAAGCTGCTGGCGAAAGGCCCGGAAAAGTGCGCCGAGAAATTCGGAGAAGAAGCCGTCGAAGCGATCATCGAGGCTGTCAAAGGCGATCAGGCTAAGCTGACCTCCGAGGCTGCGGATGTGCTTTATCATCTTCTGGTTATGCTGGCCGCACGCGACGTCGCGTTGGACGACGTGCTTGATGAGTTGGCACGGCGTCAGCGCGTCAGCGGTCTGGAAGAAAAGGCTGCGCGACCAAAGGGGTGACGCCCACCCTCGCAATCTCGTAATGTGTCTTTGGACGGTTCACAGATCGAAGGCGCGGACATGATCAGAGCTTTGGGGTTTGTATGTGCGCTTGCGATACTGGGCGCCTGTTCGGTCGCCCCGCCGCCCACCGGTGACGAGGTTCAGCGGCTGGCGGCTGAAATTCGCAGCCTTGGCCCGGATATTGACCCCGAAGAAGCAGACCGTGCGGCGCGTATCGCCTATTCCTATACCGCGCAATTGGTGCAGGAATACGAAATCACCGATCCCCCGCTGATTCACAATGCCAAGGTCAACAAGGGGCTGCGCCCTCGCGGGTTGTGCTGGCACTGGGCTGAAGATATCGAGCGGCGGCTGGATCAGGAAAGCTTCCAAACACTGGAAATGCATCGCGCCATCGCCAATGCAGACAACCCGTTTCGCATCGACCACAGCACCGCCATCATCAGCCGCAAAGGTGAAACCATGTATGATGGCGTCGTTCTGGACCCTTGGCGGTACGGTGGCACCTTGTTCTGGTCCCCGTTGCCGGAAGACACGAAATACGAGTGGGTGCCGCGCGACATCGTACTCGAACAGCGGCGGCTGGAGCAGGTCGCGCGGCTAAAGCCCCTGCCCGACAGCTAAACCCTCAAAGCTTGGACGATATCACCCCGGTTGCGAAGCCGCCCATGCGAAGCTCTCCGAACAGGCGTTGATATTCGATTTTCGGGCACCGATTCATCACAACCTCAACGCCGCGCGCCTCAGCTACGGCTGCGGCATCAGGATTTTCCACACCGATCTGCATCCAGATTGTGCGCAGGCTTGGAAACGCCTTCAGCGCCTCATCCACAATCGGCGGAACGGCTTCTGAGCGTCGGAAAATATCCACCATGTCCACCGGCTCGGAAATATCTGCCAGCGACGCGCGCACCGTCTCACCGAACAACATTTTGCCTGCATGCCCCGGATTGACCGGGATCACAGTATATCCCTTAAGCGACAGGTAGCGCGCCACATAATAGCTAGGCCGAACCGGGTTCATCGAAACACCAACAACGGCGATCGTTTTGGTTCGCTTCAGGATGTCTTTCAGAAATGCATCGGAATAGTCGGTCATGCGGTCACCCTATTCGGACCACACAAAAGAAAAAAGCGCTCAGATAGAAACCTGAGCGCCAGTTGTTGGAACGAGGGACAGTGAAATGACCCGCGGCAGTTCCGTTCCGCGGTCACTGTGACATTTAGGCATAAGTTGAGAGAAAAAAAGAGGGGGTGCGCGTTTTTGTGATGACAGATCACAAAAAGCGGAAAACCGCCTACTGCTCGTATAGTACGACGGGCCAATGTGCCTCGGCCATGCGGATGTATTCTGCCGTATCACTGCTCCACACCTGCTCGATCTCGGGCGAATGCGTCAGGTACAGGCGTCCATCAATCATTTTCCACAGATGCGGGTCAGTGCTGACCAACTCCCCCATTGCCATCGCGTAAGCGCAGTATCCGCCGAACTGAGGGGCATAGGCCCTTGGGTTCATCTCGAAAGCGTCGCGATTCTCGGCCGAGGCAAAGTGCCATTCAGCACCCTTCCACTTCACCGAATACTCGGGAAGCCCACGGCGCGGGGTGTCGTCGGTGAAATAGGAAACCGCATCATATCCGGCCATAACTGCCCCGTCCGTCTCAAAAAAGACGGGCATGTCCTGGGCAAATGCCGCCGGAGCAAAAACAGTGGCGGCCATCGCGCCAAGTAGGAAACGTCGGTTCATTATCATCGAGTCTCGGTCTGAGGTTTCGGGAATCAATGTGCAATTTTTTGACACATCGGAAACCCCCATTAACGCGGTTGTGATCGCATGGGACGTGAATAAACCCGATCAATCAAAGATATCTTCAACCACGTCCCATGCTTCATCCAGAACGCGCGAAAACAATCCCTTTTTCTTCTTTTTCTTCTTGTTCTTGTATGGATGCTGGTTTCTTGCGCTATCCCGCGTGGGCTTGCTGTCCGAAAGTTTGCGCTTGGGCACCATCTTCAGGTCGTGCAGCGGGGCGCCGCAGCTTGAACAACTAAGCTCATGACGCTGCTTTCCTTTTAGAACCAGCGCCGCGCGGGTTCCGCAATAGCAGCAGGTGGCGATTTTCGAGGGCGTGGAAATGGTGCTCTCCTGTTTATCTGTGCCTTGAGGCATATAGGGCAATCGCGGCCGCATTTGAGACGTTCAGAGACCCAAACCCACCCGCTGCGTCGATTTTCACCAGATGATCAACGGTTTCCTTGGTCTTCTGGCGCAGACCTGGTCCTTCGGCCCCAAGCACCAGAGCCACTGGTTGATCCAGTTTGCCTTCCAAAGTGGCCTCGATGGTAAGGTCCGCTTCGCCGTCCAGTCCCAGCACCAGAAAGCCCATATCCTGCAACGCGACTATTGCATCGGCCAGATTGCGGACGCGCAGATAGGGCTGCCTTTCCAGTGCACCACTGGCGGTTTTTGCCAAGGCCCCTGTTTCCGGGGCCGAATGATGGCGCGTTCCGATAACCGCGCTGGCCCCCAGCACTTCGGCCGAGCGAAGAATCGCCCCGACATTGTGCGGGTCTGTCACGCGGTCCAGCAGGATCACGCGCGGATGTTCGCGCCCGATGCAGTTCTCGGCCAGACCACCCCAGTCCAATGGCTTCACTTCCAACGCCGCGCCCTGATGGACGGAGCCGGAATCAATCGGAGCGTTGAATTTGCGCGGGTCGACCATCTCGGGCTCAATCCCTGCAAACTCAATGGCTTCGGTCAGTTTGTCCCGCGCGTTACGGGTCACAATCAAGCGCAGCTTCTGCCGCTCTGGATTCACCAACGCATCGCGCACAGCGTGCAAACCAAACAGCCAAACAGTTTCGGACGCGGCCGCCTTGCGCGCCTGTTCCTTTTCAACGACCCACTTGGGTTTCTTCATTTCTTGGGCCTCCGGGCCGGGAAATCGGTTTCCTGCGCCAAAGCGATATTTTCCTGTTGACGCTCCTTTAGAGCGCTAGTAATCACGCCTCCACGTCAGGTGCAACGCCTGACAGTGGGCGACAGGCCGCAAGGTGTGGCAGGGGACTGTAACTCCCTCGCGGAGACGCACGCCTGGTTCGATTCCAGGGTCGCCCACCATCTTCTTCAGATGGTGACAAAGATCAACGGGCCGTTAATTCGGCAGGCATTGCCATTCGTCCACCACCTGCCCCCCTTTCAAAACCAAAAGCGGTCCGAACTGGTTTAGAACTGCCTCGCTTTGTGTGGGTCGCAACAGGGCGATGTCTCCGGGTTTCACGCTGGAATCCAAGGGGCCGGTCCAAACTTCCTGATTGCTCGAACGGCCGAAAATCGACGAATAGGAAAAACCGCCTGGAAACACCGGCAACCCCAGAAAATGCCCACCAAATATCGCCAAGTCCGTCTTCCGTCTGGGCAGAAAGTCCAAACCCGGCAACGCGTTACCTTGCATCACTTTCAGAATTGGCGAGGCGATATATGCGGCAGGTTGAAACGCCGTTGTCGTGACGTGGTCAAAATCGGTGGGCTTGACCAGAACCGACCCAAAGGCAACCTCGTTGGCGGCTCCGTCAGCGCGATAGGACTGGAACGTCAGGCTGCCCCCCGTATTAAGGCAAAGCCCCTCACCCGCGTTTGGCAGCCCCGCGACTGCACGTTGAAACGCGTCTGCGCTCGACCGCGTGGCGCGGGATTTCAGAAGGCGTGGCAACTTGGCCAGATGCGCCTCATACCCCATAACTCCGACTAAATTCGCATGCGGATGACTGCCAATACGCCGCGCGATCCGAGGGATGTCTTCAGGGCGCAACCCACCCCGGTGTAAGCCGATATCCACCTCTAACGACAGGCGAAGCCGAAGATTGAGAGCTTCGGCCAGCGTCAAATAAGCATCCAGAGTTTCGCGCGTATCAATAAGCCACTGGACACGATCCGCTGCAGTTGGGGTCTTTTGCAACACACGCGCCACAGAACTGACGGGCAGCGGCTTACCGATCAAGTGATCGGTATCAGGCTCCGCCTCCAACAGCGCCGTCAGCATAGGTTCGGAGAAGGTCATGAGACCTGATGTCGGGATCTTCGCCCGAATGTGATCCAGCAGCGGCAGACATGGGAGGGATTTGGCAACAAGACGGCATGCCAAACCCGGCGCAACCGAACCAACCACCAGCGCGCAATTTGCATCGAGCCGGTCCAGATCGACCACGGCCACGGGCTTATCCACCCCGTAGTCTTGCAGCGTTTTGGACAGGTTCCGCAAATACTCTGCTGTCATGGCCGGAACAGCTTGGTTAGCGCGGGTGTAAGGAATTTTCCGCTTGGGTCCAGTTGCTCTCTCACCGCGCAGAAACGGTCGAAGTCAGGATACAGGCGTGAAAGCTCTTTATACGTCAAGCTATGCATCTTGCCCCAATGCGGGCGCCCTCCGGCCTCAAGAAGTATTGGCTCAATGTCGGCAAAGTAACGCATGTGATCTTCGGCAGCGTCGGTATGAACAGCAACCGAAACACGCGGGCCACCCTGAAACGGAGAAATGCAGGCCGTGTCGCCAGCGGTCTGCCTGACCTCGATCGGAAAGTATATGTCGGAATGATCCCGGTGCAGACGCGCGAACACATCCCGAAGCACATCCCCGGCGACATCGGGCGGCAGGTGATATTCCATCTCGTTGAACCGAATGTGGCGATCACTGCACAAAACGCGCCAGCTTTCGCCAACATAGTCCTCATCCGACTGGGCCAATGTCAGCAGCTTGAGCAACGCGCTTCGCAAACCGCTGCTGTAGCGCCCTGCGTTTCTTGCCAGCCTCAGCACTTTGACCGCGATCATGTCCAGATCGCGTGGCGCCTTGGTCTTGGGCGCGTCGGTTAGGTCATGGCGAATTTCGACCGCCTTGCCGGTAAACGGGATGTAGAAAAACTCAAAATTCCGAAACTCCGCCCATTTTCGATGCATGTTGGCTAGTGTTTCCTCGAGCGGTTCCAAAGTGACACGGCGTCGTAAGTTGTACTTCGGAACCACAGCGATTTGCGCGTCGGTCAGAACGCCGAGCAACCCAAGCGAGACCTGAGCCATCTCAAGCGGGATATCCTCGGTCGACAGGATATCTCCCCCCGCCCCTACAAAACTGGCTGCTGTAATTTCGGCGGAAATGCAGGGCAGGTCTCGACCGGTTCCGTGTGTCGCGGTTGCGGCCGCCCCCGTCAGCGATTGTGCGTTGATGTCCCCGAGGTTACGAAAGGCCAACCCATGTTCGGCCAATGCCGGAGAAAGATCGCGCAAACGCGCGTTGGCATTGACCCACACACGGTCTTCGGTGACCTGACCCAATGTCGGCAGCTTGAGGTCGGACAGGTCCAGGATCCGGTCCGCGCCAGCCACGATCGGCGTAAAGGAATGTCCTGCCCCAACAACGCGCATACTGTCAGGTTGCGCAACGGCGTGTTGCAGTTCGGCAAGGGTTGAAGGGCGCAATATGGGTGCGCTTGAGCTTTGGCCACCTGCCCAGTTGGTCCACATCTGCAATCTCCTCCGGCTTAGAGGATTGCAGCACATCGACCCCAAAACAAGTCAGGTTTCCAGTAAGTTACCCTACGGCAAGTATCGTCACGCGGCCGCCGCGCGCTCGGCTGTCACCCGGGCGAACCATTCAATGATCGCTTCAACCTCGGGCACAATCTGCTCAGCCGCGCCATCGGTGAAGGCTTCGAATTTTTCCCTGTTCAACCCGTTCACTCCGACCAGAACCGGGATGTCCTGCGCCAGGGCCTCGGCGATAACAGGGCGAAATCCGCGCCCGTCAGCTTCGTGCTTACCAAACTTGTTCACGACCAACAGTTGGGGTGCGTCTGCCAGTGACGCGGTGACATAGCCCACGGCTTGCTCCAGCGCGGCAGGGTCCAGACGGCAGCCGCGCGACTGTTCACCCAGTGACTGCGAAATGCGGATGGTCTCGCCTGCAGGCAGAACACGGACGTCCATGTCACATTTGCTGCTGTCTGCGCATTCGGTGTTGGTTTGCACAACACCTGCCAACTGCGCGCCGGTTTTCAGCAACTGCTCGGCGGCGGCGCTCAGCAGGCGATCGGTTGCGCCACGGTCCGTCGTGGTTACGTAGGCCAGGTACATTCAGAGACCTCTTGATAAAACTGTGACACTCCAGATAGCACGCAAGTCACCGCCCGACCACTCCCTGCATTATGGCAGCGGTGAAACTCCGATCACAGACGCGTGCGCACCAAGCAGAACCAGGTAAGCCACCAGCGACGCAACCCAAACCCAGGGACGCGGCCAGGGCGGCGGGACCCGCAAAGACAGCCGCGCGGTGTTGCGCGACAGACGAACCCATTCCATACCCATTTCGCGTGACTTGCGACGATCAATCACCGCCATGCCCATAGCTGCGAATCCGGCGAACAGGCCGAACAAGATGACATGAGACAGGCTGCCATTGGCCAGCAGATGCGCGACGGACCACAACATCAGGGCGGCCAGAATTGGGTGGCGGGTGATGCGCAATATGCCGGGGTTCTCGGGGTCAAAAGGGCGATGACCCAACCCGCCGAAAGAAAACGGGTTTTGAATGGCTACACCGCAGACAGCCAACCAGCACACAACGGGCATACACAATAGCGGAATCCATCGCAGGATCGCGAACGGCGGAATGATTTCGACATAGGGCGCGTGGGCGGCTGCAAGGATCAGCCAACCCAGAACCACCAGGGACAATATGGAATACGCGCCAAAATAACCCCGCCGACCAAGTATCGAGATCAAATGCTCGCGCACGGCAGGGCGGGCCGGAATGATATGGCTCAGCAGGAACACGATCAGCGCGGCAAAGAATGATCCCCAGCCCATCGTCATGGTCTCCGTAAGAATTGGACCTGACTTACGTCAGCGCGGCCGGGTGATCCTTGTCCGAAATCAAGTCGAGGGCGGGGCGGTCGCGCCGCCCCTGCCCTTTGGCTACAGACCCAAAGCTTTGCGGCGTTCTTCGGCAAAGCCCTGCACCATACGGTCGGCAATCAGCGCCAGAATCGCCATCGCAGCCCCGGCCGAGATACCAAGCCCAACATCCGCCTGCCCCAACGCCAGATAGATCGACTGCCCCAGACCAGTAGTCCCGATCAGCGCGGCGATCACCAGCATCGCAAAGGCATAGAGGATCGTCTGGTTCAGCCCCAACAAGATGGTCGGCGCAGCATAAGGCGCACGTACATCGCGCATGATCTGCCACTCGGTCGCGCCGCTGGAGATCGCGGCCTCCATCATTTCCTCGGGTGTGTTGACCAACCCATGCCGGGTGTAGCGGATCATCGGCACGATCGCGTAGGCGCAGATCGCAAGGAAGGCCGAGAACTCACCGATCTGAAACACCATCAGCACCGGGATCAGAAACACGAACAGAGGGATCGTCTGCAACATGTCGCAGATTGGTCGGACGATTTTCCACACCGGCTCCCACACTGCGCTGGCCAGACCGATCAGCCCGCCGACCACGGCACAGGAAAACACCGCCGCGCCGCTGAGGTAGAGCGACAGCAAGGCGCGCTCCCACAGCCCGGAGACGAGGATGGTGCAAAGCAGCCCCACCGACAGCGCCGCCAGCCGCCAGCCGCCAGCCACATAGCTGAGAGCAGCGGCACCGGTCAGAACAAACGGCCATGGCAGGTTGGCAATGCCGGTTTCCAACATGCCGATCAGGATCAGTACGACCAGCCCTCCGGTCATATGCCCGCGCCATGCCATCAGCGCAGCGATGACGGCAGCCACGGCGAACAGGCCATAGCTCATGCCCGGTGTCCACTGAAAGCCCCATGTGAACGGCAGTACCGCTTGGTCGAGGCCAATCCGCAGAGGCAACAGCACATAGAACAGCGAGTTGTTCTTGAGCGCATCCAGCCATGGGCCGTTGGCCTGAGTGAACGCGGTCAGGCCACTGTCAATCGCCTCGGCCATCGGGTCCAGCAGGGTCAGTTCGGACGGGTTCGGCAGCCATAGCCAGAAGGCAGCCGTGAACAGCACCGTAAAGCCCAGAACCGCCCAGACAACGCGCTGATCATAGCGTTTGCGCTCGGTCGCAAGCGTCCCGCTCATCCGGTCGATAACGACGGCAAAGACCACGATCACCAGACCGGCCATCAGGGATTCACCGAACTGCGCCTTGCGCATGGTCAGCAGAACCTCCCAGCCGATATCGTTGAAGCCTCCGATCACGGCGGCGATGATCACCATCGAAAGCGCCGCCATAAGGCATTGGTTCACACCGACCATGATCTGGGTCGCGGCAGCCGGGATTTCCACCTGAAACAATTGCTGGAAACGGGTGCCGCCGGACATGATGGCAGCCTCTTTGATCTCGGGCTCGACCCGTTCCAGCCCCAGCATCACGTTGCGCGCCATGGGCGGCGCGGCGTAGATGGCCGAGGCGATCAGACCCACCACCGGGCCGAAACCAAACAGCAGCAGCAAAGGCGTCAGATAAGCAAAAGTCGGCACGGTCTGCATCACATCCAGCACCGCCTGCACAAAGCTTTTTACGCGGGGGATTTCATTGGCAAGGATACCAATCCCGCCGCCCACAACCAGCGCCACGGGGACCGAAACGGCCACCAGCGCCAGCGTATTCATGCTCTCGGCCCAATAGCCCGAGGCCAGCACGAAGCTGAGGCCAAAGAACCCGAGCGCCGCCATCGGCAAGCCGCCCAGATACCAGCCCAGCGCGGTGACAAGCCCGATCAGGATCGGCCACGGGGTGTTCCCCAGTACGAAATTCGCCGCATCCATCGGATAGGTCATCAAGTCGGAAAACAACCGCATCGCCGGTTTGATGCCGTTCAGGAACCAGTCGAGGAAAGCTCCGACCCACTGAGTCGCGGGCAACTCCCACGCGGCGGGCCATTTGACCAGCCACGGGGCGACACCCTCAAGCGCCAAGCACAATGCCCCGACGACAACCGTGATCAGCGCGGCCTTGGCTCCGACCGTCAAACGAGCCTGCGCGGGAACGTCGGTAATCGCTGTCATGTCTCGTCCACCTGAAGCGCGGCGGCCAGATCGGACGGGTGGACCGTGCCGACGATATTGCCTGCCTCGTCACGCACAGGCACCGGCTCATAGAGTTCCATACAATGGGCCAGAGCTGCGTCCAGCGTCATACCGGTCGTCAGACCGGGATCATCCGGGCCGCGCTGATCGTCGTCGCGCATGACCGAGGCAACCTTAGCGTGCTGCCCCTTGGCAACGTCTTTCGAGAACTCGCGCACATAGTCATCAACCGGACGCAGCACGATATCCGTGGGCGTGCCGATCTGCACGATCTTGCCATCGCGCATGATGGCGATGCGGTCGGCCAGTTTCAGCGCCTCTTGGATATCGTGAGTGATAAAGACGATGGATTTCTTCAACGTCGCCTGAATGCGCAGGAATTCATCCTGCAACTGGCGACGGATCAAGGGATCGAGGGCCGAGAACGGCTCATCCAGAAACCAGATATCGGGGTTCACGGCCAAGGACCGCGCGATGCCTACACGTTGCCGCTGACCGCCGGACAACTGCCGTGGAAAACTGTCCTCGCGCCCCTCAAGGCCGACCAGCGAGATCACCTCTTGCGCGCGGGCCAGACGTTCTTTTTTGCCGACGCCCTGAACACGCAGCGGATAGGCCACGTTTTCGGCAACGGTCATGTGGGGGAACAGGCCGAAATGCTGGAACACCATGCCCAGCTTTTTGCGGCGCAGATCGGTCAGCACCTTTTTCGACGCGCCCATGACGTTTTCGCCATCCACACGAATCTCGCCCCCCGTTCCGGGCAGCAGTTGCGAGATACAGCGGATCAGCGTCGATTTCCCCGAACCCGACAGGCCCATGATGACGAACAGCTCGCCTTCCTGAACCTCGAAATTGGCGTCCTGTACGGCGGGTATGAACCCGTGTTCACGCAGGTCGGCGGCGGCTTTGTCGGCGTCATTCCCTGACCGAGACAGCGCGTCGGTCAGGGCCTTATCAGCACCGGGGCCAAAGACCTGCCAGAGGTTCTGGCAGGCAATGGCTGGCGTTTTAGCGTCAGTCACTTAGGCAGGCTCACTGCGTTGCCGCGTCAACAACCGGACGCCACTTGCCTTCGTTCTCGGCCATCCATGCCGCGACGACTTCTTCGACTTTACCGCCGTCCACGTCGATCGCGCCCATCATTGGCTGCTGGTCCTCGACCGCCAGTTGATAGTTGGTCAGGATCTCATACGCAGCCGGCCATTTATCTTCCATACCGCTCCAACCGGCCTTGAAGATGCGCGAGGGCGAGAAGTCACAGTCGTTGACAGCATTTGGATTCGGTCCCCAGGACGGGTCGTTAAAGCATGCTTCTTCGCCGGCTGGCAGTTCAACGAATTGCACGTCATAGGCCGACATCGCCCAATGCGGCTGCCAGAAGGTGATCAGCAATGGCGACTTACGCTCGGTCGATGCGCGAAGTTCGGCGATTAGAGCGCCCTCGGACCCAGCAGGAACCGCTTTGAACGGCAGCTCAAGCCCGGTCATGCGGTCTGCGCCGGGGGTACCCCAATCCGCCGGGTAATCGACCAGACGACCACCGGGCAGCGTTTCCGCAGTCGCAAAGACCTGCGCGCAATCTTTCAAGGCTTCCCAGGCGGGCAGACCCGGGCACAGTTCGGCCACGTGCGCGGGATACGCAATGCCTTCCTTGGCATCCAGACCCAGATCACCGATTTCGACGACGGTTCCTTCCTCGACCTTCTTGGCATATTCATCCGAGACGTTCGACGACCAGATTTCCAAGGTCGCGTCGATGTCGCCATCAGCCAGCGCCTGGAACTGGTTCATCATGCCCGCGGTGACATATTCCACGTTATAGCCCGCGGCTTTGAGCATCTCACCGGCAACATGTGTCGTGACATGCTGACCCGTCCATTCGTTGATCGCCAGTTTGATCGGCTCGTCCACAGCGCCCATATCGGCTGCGTAAGCAGATCCGGCTACCGTCATCGCCAAAAGGCTTACACTCAGTTTTTTCATCGACATTCTCCCTGTCTTCTATTTTTTGCCCAAACCGGCGCGATCGCGCGCCGGAAGGCTTGTCGCATGACAATACCATGTCGCAACATGCACAAAATTGGCCGGAAAAGGGAAGTGAACAGTTTGATGCACGACCGGTTCGCCATGACCAAACTTCTATCTGATTTCCCACCTTTCACTGTGCGCCGCGTCCTGCCCCTTGTGTTTTCACCCTATTCTCGGGGGTCGGAAGTTGATTGACGAGTCAATCACAAACCAAAACCACCCGGTTTGTCGAGCATTTCTTTTAAAAATCGAATGATTTCCTAACGTCCGCCCAAGAATTGATCTTCGGTACACGCCTTGCATCACATCCCCTAAAACGCGACCCTGTGATCGGAGGGCGCTTTTCATGCATCATTTCGACGAGATCTTTTCCATAGCAGCACAACGGCACGGCGGTCACGACGCGCTGGAACAAAAACTCAGCAAACCCAAAACCATAGATGAACTTGCTGCGATTCCGGATGACCGTTGGCTCGCGATCATTACAAAATGCATCTTTCAGGCGGGGTTCAACTGGAAGGTCATTGAAGCCAAATGGGATGGCTTTGAAACGGCGTTCGACGGGTTCGATGTCGGGCGTTGTGCTTTCATGGATGACGAAAAATTCGACTCGCTGCTGCAAGATACCCGAATCGTGCGGAACGGCACAAAGATCGCGACTGTTAGGGACAATGCGGCCTTTCTTCTTGAACTGCGGGAAGAAGGGGGCGCGGGCAAGGTGCTGGGCGGATGGCCGTCAACCGATTACGTCGGGCTGCTGACAATGCTGGGCAAACGAGGCTCGCGTCTGGGCGGCGCCTCGGCCCAATACGCCATGCGGTTTGTCGGGCGCGACAGTTTCATCCTTTCGCAGGACGTGACCGCGCGGCTGATTGCCGAGGGGGTTGTTGACAAGGCACCAACGTCCAAAAAAGCGATGACTGCTGTCCAAGACGCCTTCAATGTCTGGATGGAACAATCGGGCCGGTCGCTGACCGAAATCAGCCGTGTTTTGGCGATGAGCGTATGAAAACGGGTTACAGAGTGAAGGCAACGCATTAGGCTTTGAACATGACGCGCCTTATTTTGATGACGTTTCTATTGCTGTTTGCCTCCTGTGGTCGGCCGCTGACGGATCAGGAGGTGGCCTTTGCAAGCGCTGTTCAGGGCGACACGCTGAACCTTGAAAACGTGCGTCTGGTCGAGGGCGCCCCGGTCGCGCCGATTACGTTTTACCGCGAAAAGCGACCGCGCCTCGCCTGCCGAGAGCGTATTCTACCCCCCGCCGAAGAAGGTGTTGTGACTGCAAAACCCGCAGCCGTTGCCCTGTTCAACCGCGTCTATTTTACTCGGGAGTGGTATCTGGAGGACTATATGTCTGACTTTCCGGAACAAATGGACCTGATCGCCGCGATGCTTCTCGCGCACGAACTGACCCATGTCTGGCAATGGCAGAACCGCAAGACAACGGGATATCACCCCTTGCGGGCGGCGGCTGAACATGGCGGCAACAAGGACCCTTACCTGTTTGATCTGAATACCTCGCCTGATTTCCTGTCCTACGGGTTTGAACAACAGGGCGCGATTGTCGAGGAATACGTGTGCTGCCGGGCGCTGGACCCGACCGCCCCGCGCACAACGCGGCTGCATGAAATGCTGGGCCAGCATTTCGACCTGTCGCCGTTACCTCAGCACGAGCGGGAAAGGGCCGTGGTCATCCCATGGGCCGACGCAAAGGTTGAAGGCATCTGCCGTTAAAATCAGCCACCCTGTATCGTCTCGAGATACGCGACCAGATCGACAATCGGCTGGCTGGTCAGGATCGGTTGACCTTCAGGCGTTTTCATTGAGGTGTCTTGCCCGTCAAAATAGGGCCCATATACCGGCATGGGGCTGCCGTGGCTGACCAAAGGGTCGCGTCCATCAATGCGGGCCACAACCCGGGCGGTCGGAAACACACCGTCGTCCCCGGCAAGCTGGGTCAGGTCGGTCGGTTGAATGACAAGCACGCCAGCCATTGGCCCGTGACCCGTTGCCTCGATCCCATGGCAGGTCGCGCAATAGTGCTGATAGAGTTCGGCCCCAGTCTCAACATCCTGGGCGCCTGCCTGCGACGCCATCGCCGCCAGTCCTAATGAAACAGCCCCGAGTATCCTTCTGGTCATCCTATCCTCCTGTCGTGATTGACATTTGCAGGCTTGCCCGAAGCCCCGCTTGGCGCAATGATCCAGATCAACGAAGCAGGAGGGTTCGGGCGATGACTCAATACGCAGCTATCATGCTGGCAGCCGGGATTGGCGTACCAATCCTTGCGGCCCTGAACGCAGCGCTGGGAAAGCTGATCGGCTCTCCCACCACGGCGGCGGTGATCCTGTTCGCCATCGCGTTTCTGTCATCTGCGCTGGTGATGCTGTTGTTTCCCGGCGCAAGCGCCTTGTCCAAAGTCACCGAGGCCCCAAAACACCTTCTGCTGGCAGGCGTCTTGATCGCCTTTTACGTCCTGTCGATCACCCATGTCGCGCCGCATTTCGGGGTCGGCAATGCGGTGTTTTTTGTGCTGTTGGGGCAGTTGATCAGCACCGCCGCGATCGACCATTTTGGACTGTTCGGCGCACAGATCACTCCTTTGACGTGGATCCGGGCGGGCGGCATCGCAGTGATGGCGGCCGGGGTTGCTATTACTCAACTGGCTTGAGCACACCACCGTCCAGCCGCAACTTACGGTCCATCCGGGCCGCAAGATCCATATTGTGCGTCGCGATCAAGGCTGAAAGCCCTTCGTCCCGCACCAGCGCCATCAGCGCGTCGAACACCTGATCCGAGGTCTCGGGGTCCAGATTTCCCGTGGGCTCATCCGCCAGCAAGACGCGGGGCTTGTTGGCCAAAGCCCTGCAGAACGCCACCCGTTGTTGCTCGCCCCCGGACAAGGCCGCCGGTCGGTGATCGGCGCGTGCCGAAACGCCGACGCGATCCAGAAGGGTCATCGCTCTGCTCTGAGCATCTTTTTCCGAAACGCCATTGGCCAGTTGCGGCAGGGTAATATTCTCAAGCGCCGTGAACTCGGGCAACAGATGGTGAAACTGATAGACAAAGCCGACATCCTGCCGCCTGAGAGCGGTGCGGGTGCGGTCGCCTTTTCCGCTCACGCTTTGTCCGGCTATTTCCACCGACCCTGCATCGGGCGTGTCCAGCAAACCGGCGATATGCAGCAGGGTCGACTTGCCCGCGCCAGACGGGGCAACAAGCGCAACAGCCTCACCCGCGCGCAGATCCAGATCAACGCCGCGCAGAACCTGCACCTCGCCCGGTGTCCCTTTCAAATAGGTCTTGGTCAGACCATCCAACCGCAACGTGACATCACTCATAGCGCAGCGCCTCTACGGGGTTCAGCCGCGCCGCGCGACGGGCCGGGAAATAGGTGACAAAAAAGGACAAGCCCAAAGACAAGCCAACCGCCTTTAACACGTCCGCCAAATGCAACTCGGCGGGTAAAGCGTAAATCCCCCGGATGGACGGATCCCAGACACCACCCCCCATGACAAAGTTCACAAAACTGAAAATCGGATCGATATAGATCGCGAACAAACACCCCAGCACTACGCCCATCCCGGTACCGATGATCCCTGTAAAGGCCCCGCAGATAAAGAACACCCTGAGCACCGATCCCTCACTCAGGCCGATCGTTCGTAGAATTCCGATGTCGCGACCCTTGTTTTTGACTAACATGATCAACCCGGACACGATGTTCATCGCGGCAATCAGGACGAGGATCGACAGGATGATGAACATGACATTGTCCTCGACCTCAAGCGCGCGCAGAAACCCGCCGGACGCGTCCTGCCATGTCCAGATGCGGCTGTTTTCTCCGGCCGCCTGCAGGATCAGATATATGGTCGGGTCCAGCTCTTCGGGCTGATCCACCATGACTTCAATCTCGTCAGCGACACCTTCGCGGTTGAAGAAGCTCTGCGCCTGCGTGAACGGCATATAGACCCGCGTGCGGTCGATGTCATAGCGCCCGGCCGAGAACACATAGACCACGCGATAGGCATTCACCCGCGGCGATGTGCCAAACGCGGTCTTCACCCCGTTGGGCGAGGTCAGCTTGACCGTGTCCCCAACGGTCGCGCCGATGCTGCGGGCCACCCCTGACCCAATGGCGATCACATCCTCGCCGTTCTGAAACTGCGAAAGATCCCCGACGGCCTGTTCGCTTTCCGCCGCGCCCGGCAAGTCAAGCAAGTCGTCGGGTTGGATACCGAACACTTCGACCCCACTGCTGCGGTCGCGGTTGGTGATCAGCACTTGCCCTTTAACCAAAGGCGCAGCCCGGTTCACACCGGGGACCTCTGCAATACGCCCGGCCATGTCTGCATAATCCGAGATGGTGCGATCCAATCGGCCCTGCGCATCCATCTCTCCGGCCGAGTAGACCGTGACATGCGCATTGGCCCCCAGAATGGTTCCCACGAATTCTGACCGGAAACCGGACCGCACCGCCAATGTCGCGATCAGAGCGAATACCGCCAGAGTAATCCCGATCAGCGAGATCCATGTCATGACACTGACACCACCTTCTGCACGGCGCGCGCGCAGGTATCGCCAGGCGATTTTCCATTCAAAGGGGGCAAAGGGCGGGGGCGTCGTGGCCATGTCTGCTCCGGTTCTTATTGCTTGGCGCGACCCTTTCGGCATTTCACCCGATGGTCAAGTTCGTTATGCGCCACCCAAGCGTACGTGGGCAACACCGCCTTCTAACCCGGCGCGAATCACCCGCGAAGCCAGTTGGCCTACTCTGGCAGAAGGTGAGGGGCGTGCCATTTCTTACACCTTTGGTTGTGACGCCCTTCACAGACAAACGCCAATTGTTTCAGCTATGAAGCTAATGTGGCTGTTGCGTGAGCGACTGAACTCGAAATGCAACATTCATTAAGCAACTTTATTTCGCCTTTTGCTTATTTTCAGAAACTTTGTCACCCTAGAGTTAAGGGGGATACCATTTTTCAGAGCGGGAGACGCTCATGTTAGTAAAGAGTAGTACGGAATTGATGGACCCAATATTGGTCCCAAAAGCATCTTCAGAGTTGGATTGTGAAACCGCTGCGCTATTGCGCGCAACCATCCGCCCGATATTCGACACTGCGGCAAGCTGGGCAAGTTTGTCCGATATCCTGAGAGATAAAGGTTATCGCCTCGCCTTCCGCGAAGGGAGGATGTGCATCACAGATCGCACAACGGACGAGCGTGTCTGCGGGATTCGCTTTCTCGGGTTTGAATTCAAGGAACTGGTAAAACGTCTGGGACGCCCGATTGTCGTCGCACGTGGCAACAGCGCGGATGGCGATATTCTTGCCGAACGGCCAGAACCACAGCGCGGCTAGTAGCTGCGCCAGAATTGAGCCTTACGTCGCAGCGTCTTTGACAGGCTGTAAACAGCAGCGCGCGCGATCGCTGGATCCGACAGGGATTTCATCAATATGGCGCCGGATACCCGAACCGGCAGATGGCCCTGTTTGTACCATCCAAGGCGATCTTCATCCGAGTATCGGGACATGTCGCAGAACTGGCTATAATTCTTCAACCAACTCGCAGCCATTTCAGCACCTGCGGCGTCCGTGTCCGCAGATACCCCGCCAATCCGAAACAAGGACACCGGCATCTGCAACCGATGACCGGAATGGCCGGACAAAATCATCCGCAATACCATGTCGTAATCCGCAGCAATTCGAAACTGCAGGTCATGCCCACCCAATTCCAGAAACAGCGACCTTTTCAGGACCATCGCATTGTGACCGAACGGCAAACGCTGAAGGATGGATTTTGGCGTCAGTCGACGCGCGTGACGCCGGTTGCCTTCATCGTCAAAAAACACTGTTTCTCCGTACACGAAATCAGGTTTCTCGGGCGTGATGGCTTTCTGAACATTCGCGAGGCTGTCTGCGTCCGCGATCAAGTCGTCCGAATTCAGGAACAGCACATATTCCCCGGAACAACGTGCAACCGCTTGGTTCATCGCATCATACAGGCTTTTGTCCGCCTCGCAGAAATACCGCACCGGGATCGAATCACCAGAGCTTTCGATCTTTTGAATTGCGTCCCTCAGCAACTCTTGCGTGCCATCGGTGGACTGGCCGTCCCAGATCACATGCTCAATGTTGCGAAACGTCTGCGCCTGCACGCTGTCGAGCGCGGCGAGGACTTGATCCCCCCGCCCCGCTTCGATCAGGTTTCTGGTAACAGTAACGACCGAGATCAGCGGCCGAGTGTGCTGTTCAGGCGATTTGCTCATAGATTTCGGCAACTTTCGTAACGGCGGCCTCAGGGCTAAGCTCTTCGCTTTCACCGGTGCGGCGGCAGGTCAGTTCAACCACACCGTTTTTCAGACCGCGCGGACCAACGGTGATGCGCCAGGGCAGACCAATCAGGTCCATAGTCGCGAATTTACCCCCTGCCCGTTCGTTGCGGTCATCATAAAGGGGCTCCAGCCCCAAGGCAGTCAGAGCGGCATAGAGTTTGTCACAGGCTGCATCGGCTTCTTCGTCACCTTGCTTGAGGTTCACGATCCCGCAATGGAACGGGGTCACGCCTTCGGGCCAGATGATACCCTTGTCGTCATGGCTGGCCTCGATGATCGCCCCGATCAAGCGGCTGACGCCGATGCCGTGGCTGCCCATGTGAACGGGCGTCGGCTTGCCATCGGGACCCTGCACCGTTGCGCCCATCGCTTCGGAATACTTGGTGCCGAAATAGAATATCTGCCCAACCTCGATCCCCCGCGCCACGCGGCGGCGGTCTTCGGGCACTTGGTTGAACAGCGCCTCGTCATGGGTTTCATCGGTGCGGGCGTATTTCGAGGTGAACTCTTCGAGAATGGCCTGACATTGATCGCGGTCGTCATAGTCGATCTGACGGTCCCCAAAACTCAGGTCGGTGACGGCGCTGTCATAGAAGACTTCGGATTCGCCAGTATCAGCCAGAACCAGGAATTCATGCGTATCGTCGCCACCGATAGGGCCGGAATCGGCGCGCATCGGGATGGCTTGCAGGCCCATGCGTTCGTAAGTGCGCAAGTAGCTGACCAGATGGCGGTTATAGGCGTGCAGCGCGTCCTCTTTGGTCAGGTCGAAATTGTAGCCGTCCTTCATATAGAACTCACGCCCGCGCATAACGCCGAAACGCGGACGGATTTCATCGCGGAACTTCCACTGGATTTGGTAGAGCGTCAGCGGCAGGTCTTTGTAGCTGTTGACGTGGCCGCGGAAGATATCGGTCACCAGTTCCTCGGCGGTCGGTGTGAACAGCATATCCCGGTCGTGCCGGTCCTTCATCCGCAGCATTTCCTGACCGTAGTCATCATAACGCCCGGATTCGCGCCACAGGTCCGCCGATTGGATGATCGGCATCTGGATCGCGATGTGACCGGCGCGCGCCTGCTCTTCGTGGATGATGTTTTCCAGCTTGCGCAGCACTTTGAAGCCCATCGGTAGCCACGAATAAATCCCGGCCGAAGCCTGCTTGATCATGCCCGCGCGCAGCATCAGCCGGTGGCTGACGATCTGAGCCTCGGAGGGGTTTTCCTTGAGAACGGGCAGAAAGTAACGGCTCAGGCGCATTGGGTGACCTTCAAAGGTGAGAATTTCGCTGCAAGGTGATTATGCCAAAGCCTCGCCGGGGGCAATCACGCATTGGCGTTTTTGCGACCTCGGGTCAGTCGCATTTTTTATTGACCCGCCAATCAGGAAACTCAAATGTGACAGGAATGTAAAAGTAAGAGGCCGCGATGCAGACAATCTCGGAACCCGCCCGTCAAATCCCTGTGGTCCACAAAACGGACGTTCTGGTCGTCGGCTCTGGCCCCGCTGGTCTGGCCGCTGCGTTGGCTGCTGCACGTGCTGGGGCCGAGGTGTCTCTGGTCGACCGGTTCGGCTGCATGGGCGGCAATATCACCGCCGTGGGGGTCGAAGGGTTCGCGTGGTATCGCCACGAGCAAACGGTCGAGGCAGGCGGCATCGGGATGGAGTTCGAGACGCGCGCCAAAGAGATGGGCGCGGCGGTGCCGGAAAGCCAATCGCTGAGTTATGAACTGGACAGCGAAGGGTTCAAGTTGGTGGCTGACAAGCTGGTGCAAGAGGCAGGCGTGCATCCGATGCTGCATCGACAGTTCGTGGCCCCGATCATGGACGGCGACCGGATCACCGGCATCATCACCGAATCCAAAGCGGGTCGCGAGGCTATTCTGGCCCGCGTTGTGATCGACGCCACGGGGGATGCTGACGTCGCCCACCGCGCAGGCGCCCCCACTCACAAGACCGCGCGCGAGGATATGATGGCCGCCTCGGTCATGTTCCATCTGGCCGGTGTCGACAAACGCGCCTTTATGGAGGGCGTCAAGGCCGACCCGCAGACCTATAAGGACTGGGGCGGCGGTGGCGAGTGGAATATCGAGACCTCAGGCAAAGAGGACGATATGTTCTCGCCCTTCGTTCACAAACCCTTCCAGCAGGCGATTGATGCGGGGCTGATCCCGCCGCACCTGAACACCATCGCGGGCACTTGGGGCGCGATGCATGACACGGGTGAGCTGACCTACATGAACCTCATCCATCTGGCCGAGATTGACGGCACCGATCCCGACAGCCTGACGCGCGGTGAGATCGAGGGCCGTCGTCAATCGATGCTGGCTATCGAGGCGCTGCGACGCTTCATGCCGGGATGCGAGAACGCGCGGCTGCGCAACTTCGGTATGACCATCGGCATCCGCGACACCCGCAAGATCGACGCCACGTACAACATGACCGAGGATGACGCCCGCCATCAGGGTCGGTTCGAGGATACCATCGGCATCTACCCCGAATTCATCGACGGGTACGGCATCCTGATCCTGCCAACGACGGGGCGGTATATGCAGATCCCGTACCGGTCCATGCTGCCCAAGGGGATTAAGGGCCTGCTGGTCGCGGGGCGTTCGCACGGATCGGACAAGGTGGCACACGCGGCCACACGCAACATGGCGTGCTGCGCCGTGATGGGGCAAGGCGCGGGGATCGCCGCCGCGCTGTCGCTGAAAAGCAATCAAGACGTGCACGATATGAACCTCGCCCCCGTTCACAAGGAACTGGACCGGCAGGGCGTCAGGATTCACTGATGGATCACATCCCGACGATAGACATCGCACCGCTGTTTGAGCCGGACCACCCGCGCTGTGGACAGACAGTGGATCAAGTCATCGACGCCTGCACCGGCATCGGTTTTTTGTCCATCACCGGCACCGGAATAGCGCCCGAGACCGTAAAGACTGTTCGCGCCTGTGTTCGGAAAATCTTTGCTGTCGAAGAATCTTCGAAATGGGATCAGGCGATCACGCGACAGAATTACCGGGGGTATATCCCCATGGGCTTCTTCACGCCAAATGACGGGACGGGCAAGGCAGACAAGTACGAAGGTTATAAGCTTCACTATGACGTCGCCGCAGACGCAACGGTCCGGGCAGATTGCAGTCTGTATGGCCCGAACATCTGGCCCAAGGAAGTGCCAGAGGCCCGCGGGATCATTCTGGACTATTGGTCCCAACTGGATGGTGTCACTGACGTGTTGCTGGCCGCTTTGGAAGCTGGGTTTGGGCTGGAAGACAAGGTGTTACGCAAGGCGTTTCACACTCCGATGACCAATATGACCCTGCTGCATTACCCGCCACAGGCCGCTGACGAAGGTGGTTATGGCATTCATCCCCACAAGGATACCGACGCGCTGACCATTATCGCGCCCGATCCGGTCGGTGGGCTTGAGGTACAGACCCGAGACGGAGGATGGATCACCCCGGACTGCCCCCCAGATGGGTTCATCGTGAATATCGGCGACATGCTGGAGCTGTGGTCAGGCGGCAGGCTCATGTCGACGCCCCACCGGGTCGTCAACCGTTCGGGAAACGAGCGATACTCGTTCCCCTATTTCGCAGTACCACGCCATGATGTGGTTGTTTCACCCTTGTTGAACCCCGTCGACGGTTTCGATCGTCCCTCGGTCCATTGTGGCCATTGGTCTGCAGAAATCTGGCGCACCAACTGGCCGGACGAAATAGCCCACGATCAGACGCCCGAATTGGGCACGCTAGGCGATTAACCGCGACAATAGTCCAAAGAAATGAAACGCTTGCATCGCAGGCGTTCATAAGCCAATAACTTGTGCAAGAACCGATAAAAAGGGGATGAGCATGGCTTTGCCCGTGAAGGATCAACTTAGATACTGGGGCATTGCAGCGGCGATTTTTGTGCTTCTGTTATGGGCACTTGGCGACGTTTTGCTGCCTTTTGTGATCGGTGGCGCCATTGCTTATTTTCTCGATCCCGTCGCCGACCGGCTTGAAGGGTGGGGCCTGTCGCGGATCGCGGCAACCGGACTGATAACCGTCGTCGGGATATTGGGCTTTGTCCTGATGGTGCTGATGGTCGTGCCCGCGCTCGTCACGCAGTTGATCGACCTGATCGAGGTCCTGCCCAGCCTGATCAAGCAACTGCGCAGTTTCATCGAACAACAGTTCCCTTCCCTGCTGGATCGCGAATCCAACTCGCACCAATTCCTTGTGTCGTTGGGGGAAACGCTGAAATCCAAGTCCGGCGATGTGCTGCAATCTGTCGCCTCATCGTTCAGCTCGGCCATCAACGTGGTTGTTCTGCTGGTGATCGTGCCGGTTGTTGCCGTTTACCTGCTGCTGGACTGGGATCGCATGATTGCCCGCATCGGAGAGCTGCTGCCGCGTGATCACGCCCCCACCATCAAACGGCTTGCCGGGGAAATCGACGACGTCCTTGCCTCGTTCGTGCGCGGCATGGGCACGGTCTGCCTGATCCTTGGCACCTATTACGCTGTGGCATTGATGGCCGTGGGTTTGCAATTCGGCCTGATCGTCGGTTTCATCGCCGGGCTGGTTACCTTTATTCCCTATCTCGGCGCGCTCATCGGCGGCATGTTGGCCATTGGGCTGGCCCTGTTTCAGTTCTGGGGCGATTGGGTGCAAATTGGCCTGGTCGCCGGGATATTTGCGTTGGGTCAGGTGACCGAAGGCAACTTTCTGACCCCGAAACTGGTCGGTAACTCGGTCGGGCTGCACCCGGTGTGGTTGCTGTTGGCCCTGTCCGTATTCGGCGCCTTGTTCGGATTTGTCGGCATGCTGATTGCCGTCCCGGTCGCGGCAGCCTTGGGCGTATTGGCACGGTTTGCCACGTCGATCTATCTGGAAAGCCGTCTATACACCGGTTTAGAAAGCGCTGAACAGGCTGACCAGAAAGACGAATAAATGGCCCACCAACTGAGCTTTGATCTTCCGGCCAAAACTGCGCTGGGGCGAGAGGACTTTTTCGTATCCCCGGCAAATGCACTGGCCGTTGCCATGATCTCGGCCACGTCATGGCCGGGGAACAAGCTGGTTCTCAGCGGTCCCGCCGGGGCCGGAAAAACGCATCTGGCCCATGTCTGGGCCGCCGAAACGGGCGGACGCATTGTACAGGCGAAAGACATCACACACGACGACGTGCCAGACCTGGCCCGTTCAGCAATTGCTGTCGAAGATGTGCCCATGATCGCTGGTGACATTGAGCAGCAGAAAACCCTGTTTCACCTGCACAATCTGGTTTTGGCCGAAGGGAATGCTCTGCTGATAACAGGGCGTATGGCTCCGAAGTTCTGGGAACTGCCCCTGCCCGATCTGCAAAGCCGGATCGAGGGTGCGCACCATGTTGCGCTGGACCCGCCGGATGACGCGCTGCTGGGTGCGGTTCTGGCCAAGCTGTTTGTCGACAGGCAACTGAACCCCGGCCCCGAGGTCATTGCCTATCTGGTCAAGCACATGGACAGGCGGTTCGAGACGGCTGCCAGTGTCGTCGCGCAACTGGACCAGTTGGCGTTGTCGGAAAAACGTGAAATCACGCGGGCTTTGGCCGTGCGTGTCCTGAGCTCAGAGCGCGATGAATTCCAATCTGGTAATTGACCCGCACCCGGTGATCTCGCATTCTAAGCCCGGAATATCTGGAAGAGACATGGATCAGACCGTCGAGACCGATATCCCCGACTGGGGGCCTTTCGGAAAACCACTATTCGACGACCCCGAGGCGCGCGCCCTGTCGCGCGTGGGGGTTGTTGATGTCGGGTCAAACTCGGTCAGGATGGTGATCTTTGACGGGGCCGCGCGATCTCCGGCATATTTTTACAACGAAAAAGTCATGTGCGAACTTGGTGCTGGCCTCTCTGAGACCGGTCGCTTGAACCCACGCGGACGCGTGCGTGCATTATCTGCCTTGCAGAGGTTCAACCAACTGGCCGAGGATCTGGGCCTTCCGGGGTTGCATGTTGTGGCCACTGCCGCCGTGCGCGAAGCCGAAGACGGCCCGGATTTTTGCGCCGAGGTGTACAGCGAAACCGGCCTGACCGTTTCGGTCATCGACGGCGAAGAAGAGGCTCGCCTGTCTGCACAGGGCGTCCTGTTGGGATGGCCCGGTGCCTACGGTCTGATCTGTGACATTGGCGGGTCTTCCATGGAACTGGCCGAGATCGGCGACGGAGAGGTCGGGCGACGTGTCACGTCAGCCCTTGGTCCGCTCAAGCTGAGGGATATCAAAGGCGGTCGACGCGCGCGAAAGGCCCATATCAAAGAAACCATGGAAGAGCTGCGCGCCCAAATGGGTCCACAACGCGACCGTCTGTTTCTGGTCGGGGGCAGTTGGCGGGCGTTTGCGCGTCTGGACATGCTGCGGCGGGGGTATCCGCTGAACGTCTTGCACGAATACCGCATGACCACGTCGCAAGTTCGCGAAACCATTAAGTTCATTGAAAAGGGCGATCCGGATAAACTGCGCAGCCTGGCTGGGGTTTCCGGATCTCGGATGTCGCTGATTCCTTACGCGATGGACGTGCTTGGGCGGCTGGTTCGAACATTCAAACCCAAGGACATCGCCATTTCCAGCTATGGCATCCGCGAGGGCCTGCTGTACGAACAAATGCCGCAAGTCTTGCGAGACCGCGATCCGCTTGTTGAAGCCAGCCGGTTTTCCGAGGCCAAAGACGCGCGTCTTCCCGGGTTTGGCAAGCACCTCTTTGACTTTGTGATGCCTCTTTTCAAATCGGCCCCCCCTGCCCGGATCAGGCTGATCAAAGCCGCGTGCCTGCTGCATGACGTAAGTTGGCGCGCCCATCCCGACTACCGTGCGGAAGTTTGTTTTGATAATGTTACGCGTGCCAATCTCGGCGGACTGAAGCACTCTGAACGCGTTTTCATCGGCCTTGCGTTGCAGCATCGGTACCGCAACAAACGCGAAGGCAACAGGTTCGCACCGCTCTATGAGCTGCTGGACGAGAAAGACCAGAAACAGGCTGAAATTCTGGGCAAGGCCATGCGGTTTGGCGCGATGCTTTGGATGCAAAGCAACGCAACGATGGGAACTCTGCGGTTTTATCCCAAAAAGCGCCAGTTGGATCTGTACCTGCCGAAATCGGCCAGTCTGCTATTCAATGAAGTCGCCGAAGCGCGACTGAATTCTCTGGCCACCGCGCTGAAATCTGAGACACGCGTTATTACAAAAGGGTAGCGCTCAGATATCGGTCGCGCCTTCGGGCAGGTCCTCGGATGGATCGGGGGCCTTTTCTGGGTCCGGAGCATTCTCAGGCACAGACGGCTTTTTCCGAATGATGATATCCCCATTGGGCAGGATTTCCGGAGCCTCATACGCGCTCCAATCCTGAATTTCACCGACCAGTTCCGCCAGAGCCGGCCCCATTTCTTCAAAGAAAGACTGCATGGCCGGACCGAACTGATCCGCCAATCCCAGCAAGTCCTCCAATGCAGGCTCCATTTCCTGCCGCAGCCCCTCAAAGAACAGTTCTGCGCCCTGCTCCATCAAGGACTGTCCGGTCTCATCTTCTGCATGCGCAGGCATGGCCAGCGCCAGTGTCACTGCACATATGGAAACAAGGTTTTTCATGTCAGACGATATAAGCGGTTGAGGCTGTTGGTTAAAGGTCAAAGGTCAATATCCAAAGTCACCGGAAAATGGTCTGACGCGGTCAAAAGCGCGTCGTGCAAGTCTGGTTGAGCCTTGCAGATCGGGTCATGAAACGGGTGCCAGATGCGCCATTCAGGGCGGCGCGCGCGCAATCCGTCGCTGATCATTATGTAATCCAACAGCGCTTCGAGGTGCCCACCGGATTCAGGTCTTGGAAAACGCGCCGTTGACGGAATTACCCCCGGTTCTGGCCCATATGCTGTGATTGCATGCGGATCGAACAGCCCCGACTCTAGCAGAATTTCGACCGAAGACCGACCGAACAGGTTTTCGAACTCATCAAGTCCCGGCCCATCATTCAGGTCACCCAGAAGAATGACGTCCTCGCCCTTGGCGATATGGGCCTTGATCCGTCGCGCCAGCCAAACCGCCTGAGCGAGCTGCTTGCGGCGGTTGGCGATTGAAATGCGGATCGCCTCGTCGCGGCTTTCCGCCCCATGCGGCGCCTTGGATTTCAGATGCGCTCCGATCAGGCGCAACGAAGCACCGGTCGGAGTTTTGACTGCCATCTCCATAGGCGGTTTTGAGAACCGCACCTGATCCTCGGTCGCGTCGATATCGAGGTCAATTTGAAACACCGAATCGAAGCGGGGTGCATCGGACCGCGCTGCATCATCACCGATCGGGTCGTGGCGCACTGAAAGACAGGCGGGATCATACAGCAAGGCCAATTCCTGATGCGTATCATTCGCAAAGCCCATGGCTGCATGACTGGTTCGAAGATCAAAAGCCTCGGCAAACCGCTGCAACGCGCGGACAGTATTCTGAGTTTTGCCGGTGTTCGGCGCTTCGACGATCAAAAGGGCGTCGGCGTCGATGGCAGTCAGAACCTTAGCGATCGCTTCGACCTGCTGGGCGGTCGTGACATCATGTCTGCCGGACCAACTGTCGTCAAAAATCAACCGGTCTTTGCGGTCAAACAGATTGGCAAACCACTCGATATTGTAGGTCGCCAATCGCATGAGTGTCAGGCTCGGGCGCCATTGATCTGATCCCAGGCGCGATTGATGTCGATCATCTTCTTTTCGGCCAGACGAATGGCCTCTTCGGGGACCCCGCGTGAAATCATTGCATCAGGATGAGTTTCGCGCACCAATTGCCGCCAGACCTTGCGGATATCGGGCAAAGGCATGTCGTGCGGGACGCCCAGCACCGTATAGGGGTCTTTGGGCGCGTCCGGCACAAACCTTTCCCGCAGCGCAAGAAACTGGGCTTCGGTCTGCCCGAATATCCGGCTGACCTCCTCAAGAAACTCATTTTCGTTCGGATGGTAGAACCCGTCAGCCATCGCGATATGGAACAGTCCTTCCATCAAATCACAGAGCGTGGTGCTGTCATCGGCGAACATTCCGGCGATCTTGCGCGCGTATTCCTGATAGCCCGCGACGTCGGTCCGGGCCATGTCGAAAACGCGGGCGGCGTCGGCTTCATCCTCGCGCGCGATTTGGAACACGTCGCGAAAGGCTGTGACCTCGTCCCGTGTAACTTGCCCATCGGCCTTGGCCATTTTTGCGCCCAGCGCGATTACGGCAATGGTAAACGCGACCGACCGTTCAGGCGGTGTGCGAAGAATTTCAAAAACAGCGGTCAGGCTTTCGCCCTGTGCAAGCGCGCTCAGCGCGTCGGATATGCGGGTCCAGATCGACATGATCGCACCCTAACGCCCCAATTCGCCGGTGTCAGGTGCAACCAATGGGTCAGCGGCAAGAATTTTCTGCATCAGCACAAGATCCAGCCTTTTGCCCCACTTGAACCCAACCCCTGGCATGCACCCGACTTTTTCAAAGCCGATCGCGGCGTGAAACGAAATCGCCGCCGGGTTTGCCGACGATATCCCCCCAACCAGAACATGGACGCCCGCGTCCGTGGCCACAGCCTCTAGCGCAGCAATCAACGCGCGGCCAAAACCATGCCCACGCGCCATGGGAGAGAGTTGGATAGAGTGTTCCCGGCATTGGGCGTATCCTGGACCAGAACGAAACGGGCCGTAGGTGGCAAAACCCACAACCTGCCCGCCCAACTCGGCCACCAGAAAAGCGGGGCCACGGTTTTTGATATCGTCGGCTATGCCGGCCAAGTCGCGCTCGGCTGTGGTAAAGGTTATAAGCGTGTCCCGAATGATCTGGTTGGTGATCTCAGCAATGGCATCCGCATCGGTAACTTTAGCCTGACGGATGATCATTCCAGCACGCGCAGGCCATGGGGCGTTTCAAACTCAGCGCGCAGGGCGACGGGGCCGGAATCAAATACCACGCGGTCCAAAGCCCCCAGCAGTTTTGCCAGTTCAAGCGCGTCGGGATGGAACACAACCAACTGTCGCAATCGACATCCGCTATCCTGCAACATCTGCGCGGGGTGCAGGTCGCCGTGCCATTGGATCAATGCGGGAAACAAGTTGTCAAACGGCAACCGCCCGTTGGGGGGAACCGCCATACGCCAGCTCAGTGCGCCTCTGGTCAGGTTAATGGGATGTCCGACGCCATCCGGGAAAACGTCAAGCGATGCTTCGATGTCCGGGACACGGCAAATCCAGTTTGTCAGTCGCGGACTTCCCTGAAACCGGTCAAGGTCGAACCAGCGCGTCCGGTCGGGACGCGGTGCGGACGGGTCAATCGCGATCGCCTCAAGGTACAGGCCATCCGCCAGACCAAGCAGCCGATTGTATGTTCCGAATTTTTCGTGCTTTCCACCGTCCTGAAGGGGGACACCCAGCGCCTGCTCAACATGAGCAGCGGCGTCTTCAAGCGTTTCACCCGCGACGGCCAGATGATCGAGTAACATGAGCGCCCTCCTACGAAAAACGACCAGACCCAAACGGATCTGGTCGTATGTTTCCGCCAAAGGCGCGGGATCACAAGGGTTTTCAGTGGGAAACCCGCATTAACCCTTGGCCTCACCAATCAGGCGCAAAATGTCCTGCGCCGCCTCGGGGATATTGGTGCCCGGACCAAAGATCGCTTTGACCCCATGATCATAGAGGAACTGGTAGTCCTGCTGAGGGATCACACCACCGCAGATGACGATGATATCCTCGGCCCCGGCTTTCTTGAGTTCTTCCACCAATTGCGGTGCCAGTGTTTTATGCCCCGCCGCCTGCGAGGAAATACCGACCACATGCACGTCATTGTCCACCGCGTCCTGTGCGGCCTCGGCGGGCGTCTGGAACAGCGGGCCAACATCCACGTCAAACCCGATATCGGCAAAGGCGGTCGCGATCACCTTGGCGCCCCGGTCGTGCCCGTCCTGCCCCATCTTGACCACCAGCAGACGCGGGCGACGGCCTTCGGCCTCGGCGAACTCCTCGATGGATTTCTGGATGGCGGCAAAACCTTCGTCGCCCTCATAGGCCGCGCCATAGACACCAGCCAGTGTTTTAACCTCGGCGCGATGGCGGCCGAACTCTTTTTCCATTGCCATGCTGATCTCTCCTACGGAAGCGCGGGCGCGGGCGGCTTCGACCGCAGCCGCCAGCAGGTTTCCACCCTCCTGGGCGGCCTTGGTCAGCGCGTCCAGCGCCTTTTCGCAAGCAGCTTCGTCACGAGTTGCGCGGATACGCTCCAACCGTGCGACCTGTGCCTCGCGCACGGCCACGTTGTCGACGTCCAGAATGTCGATCGGGTCTTCCTGTTCCTTGCGGTATTTGTTGACGCCGACGATGACTTCTTCGCCCCGGTCGATCATTGCCTGACGTCGAGCGGCACTTTCTTCGATCCGCAACTTGGGCATGCCCGAAGCGACGGCCTTGGTCATGCCGCCCATCTCTTCGACCTCTTCCATCAGGGCCCATGCCTTTTCGACCAGCTCATTGGTCAGGCTTTCGATGTAATAAGACCCCGCCAGCGGATCGACCACATCGGTCACGCCGGTTTCCTCCTGCAACACAAGCTGAGTATTACGCGCAATGCGGGCCGAGAAATCGGTGGGCAGGGCAATCGCCTCGTCCAGCGCGTTGGTATGCAACGACTGCGTACCGCCCAGAACCGCGCTCATCGCCTCGTATGCGGTGCGGATCACGTTGTTATAGGGGTCTTGTTCCTGCAACGACACGCCGGAGGTCTGGCAATGGGTGCGCAGCATTTTCGACCGCTCGGATTTCGCGCCGAAATCGGTCATCACGCGATGCCACAGGGTGCGGGCGGCGCGCAGTTTGGCAATCTCCATGAAGAAGTTCATACCGATGGCAAAAAAGAACGACAGACGGCCCGCGAACTTGTCGACGTCCATCCCGGCCTGCGTCGCAGCGCGGACATATTCTCGGCCATCGGCGAGCGTATAGGCCAGTTCCTGCACGAGGTTCGCACCGGCCTCTTGCATATGATACCCCGAGATCGAGATCGAGTTGAACTTGGGCATCTCATTTGAGGTGTAGTCGATGATGTCCGAGATGATTTTCATCGACGGTTCAGGCGGGTAGATATAGGTGTTGCGCACCATGAACTCTTTCAGAATGTCATTCTGAATGGTGCCGGACAGGACGGATTTGTCGTGGCCCTGTTCTTCGCCCGCAACGATGAAATTCGCCAGAATCGGGATCACCGCGCCGTTCATGGTCATCGAGACCGAGACTTTGTCCAACGGGATACCGTCGAACAGGATCTTCATATCCTCAACACTGTCGATGGCCACGCCTGCCTTGCCCACATCGCCCACCACACGCGGGTGGTCACTGTCATAGCCCCGGTGCGTGGCCAGATCGAAGGCCACGGACACACCCTGCTGACCGGCGGCCAGATTGCGGCGGTAAAAGGCGTTCGATTCCTCAGCCGTCGAGAACCCTGCATATTGCCGGATCGTCCAGGGGCGGCCCGCATACATCGTGGCCTTCACCCCACGCGTGAACGGGCCGAACCCCGGCAGCGTGCCCATATGCGGCAGATCAGCGGTGTCCTCGGCTGTATAGAGCGGCTTGACGTCGATGCCTTCCAAAGTCTCTTTGGTGAGGTCTTTCAGCGGACGACCGCGCAGCTCTTTCTCGGCCAGCGCCTGCCAGTCTTTGGTATCGGTCATGGCGATTTCCTTTTCCTATTTCGGATCGCGCGCAGAGAGGAACCTGCCCGCAGTTATGTTTCGGATTGCCCGATCCAGTCGGGCTGCACGCAACAAATTGAGCGCGCAGTGCATTTCACTGGTCGCATTCATCGACACAGGGGCTATATTCGATGGGACAGGAGGCCCAATGACACGAACGCTTGCCCTTGTTTTCTCGGCACTAATCCCGCTGGCGGCCCTTGCCGCTGACGGGTCTGCGCCTGCCGAAGACGAATTCGTCCGCCCTGCTAGTGACAGCGATCTCAGCGAGTTTTTGTGGGTCAGCCGACCCATCGTCGTCTTTGCCGACACCCCAGCGGACCCACGGTTCCAACAGCAGATCGACATGCTGGTTGAAGGCGAAGCGGCCATGCGGGATCGCGACGTTGTGGTGCTGACAGATACCGACCCATCGGCCCGGTCCCCGATCCGGTCGCAACTGCGGCCGCGCGGGTTCCAGATGGTGTTTGTCGACAAGGACGGTGTGGTCAAACTGCGCAAACCGTCGCCGTGGAGCGTGCGCGAGATTGGCCGGTCCATCGACAAGACCCCCCTGCGCGAACGCGAAATTCGCGAAAGGCGTGAGGGCGGCTGAACGCTTTTGCCACGCCCCAGCCCCCCGGCGCAGAACGCCGGGGTATCAACGGGATATGGCAAACGCGCCGTCATGATCACTCGAACTCGATGATCACATCGTCCACGGCGAGGCTGTCGCCGGGACCAGCGTTGATCTTGGCGACCACGCCCTTTTTCTCGGCGCGCAGGATGTTTTCCATCTTCATCGCCTCGACGGTGCACAGAGCCTGACCTTCCTGCACCTCCTGCCCCACTTCGACATCGACCTTTACGATCAGGCCGGGCATCGGGCAAAGCAGCATCTTCGAGGTATCGGGCGGCAGCTTTTCAGGCATCAGACGCGCCAATTCCGCCTGACGCGGACGGCGCACATGGACTTTCAGGTCCGCACCCCGGTTGCGGATACGGAACCCGCCCGAGACTTTACCGACCTTCATGACCAGCGGATCACCGTCCACTTCGACCACCGCAAGCTGGTCACCGGGCGTCCATTCGGAAGCGACGCGCAGGGTTGACCCGTCCTCGAACCGGACCGTCGCGCCGTCCTTGTCCGCGCCAACGCGAACCGCAAACTCCTGCCCTTGCAGCGATACAACCCAACGGTTGCCAACCTTGCGTTCGTGATTGTCCATACGGCCCGACACGCGAGTCCGACGGATTTCAGCAACCCGGTACATGGCTGCGCAGGACGCCGCGATACGGCGCAGGTCTTCGTCGGGTAGTTCAACACCTTCGAACCCGTCCGGATATTCCTCGGCGATGAAGGCGGTGGTCATGTCGCCGCTGATGAATTTCGGGTGATCCATCACAGCTGACAAGAACGGCAGGTTGTGACCAATGCCTTCCACCTCGAAGCTGTCCAGCGCCACGCGCATCGCTTCAATCGCGGCTTCACGGGTCGGGGCCCATGTACACAGCTTGGCGATCATCGGGTCGTAGTACATGCTGATCTCGCCGCCCTCGTAGACGCCGGTATCGTTACGCACTGCGGCCTCGCCTTCGGGCGCGTCACCCTGCCATTTGCCATTCACCAACATCGGACCGGCCGCCGTTTCCATCGGCGGGCGATAACGGGTCAAACGGCCAATCGAGGGCAGGAAGTTGCGATACGGGTCTTCGGCATACAAACGGTTTTCAATCGCCCAGCCAGTCAGGGTCACGTCATCTTGGGTGATGGTCAGTTTCTCACCTGCGGCTACGCGGATCATCTGTTCCACCAGATCGACACCGGTGATCAGCTCGGTCACAGGGTGTTCCACCTGCAAACGCGTGTTCATTTCCAGGAAGTAGAAATTCTTGTCGCCGTCCACGATGAATTCCACCGTCCCGGCGCTGGCGTAATCCACGGCCTTCGCCAAAGCGACCGCCTGTTCGCCCATCGCCTTGCGGGTCTCGGGGTCGAGGAAGGGCGACGGGGCCTCTTCCACCACCTTCTGATTCCGGCGCTGGATCGAGCATTCGCGCTCGCCCAGATAGATGCCGTTGCCGTGGCTGTCGCACAGAACCTGAATCTCGATATGGCGGGGCTGGGTCACGAATTTTTCAATGAAAATCCGGTCATCGCCAAAGGAATTCGCGGCCTCGTTCTTGGACGACTGGAAGCCTTCGCGCGCCTCATCATCATTCCAAGCGATCCGCATGCCTTTACCACCGCCACCAGCGCTGGCTTTTATCATGACCGGATAGCCGATCTCGTTCGAGATCTTCACCGCCTCATCCGCGTCTTCGATCAGGCCCATATATCCGGGAACCGTCGAAACACCCGCGTCCTGCGCGATTTTCTTCGAGGTGATCTTGTCCCCCATGCTTTCAATCGCACCAACCGGCGGACCGACAAAAGCAACACCTTCGGCGTCCAGGGCCTCGGCAAACTTAGAGTTCTCAGACAGGAAACCATATCCGGGGTGAACCGCCTGTGCACCGCTTTGACGGATCGCATCCATGACCTTGTCG
Source organism: Ruegeria sp. CJ2 (assembly GCF_056536745.1). Classification (NCBI taxonomy): domain Bacteria; kingdom Pseudomonadati; phylum Pseudomonadota; class Alphaproteobacteria; order Rhodobacterales; family Roseobacteraceae; genus Ruegeria; species Ruegeria sp. CJ2. Next base: position 183,270 of record NZ_JBQFQF010000006.1, on the reverse strand, counting down.
ATCACAATGTAAGACTGGTTCGCAGGCGGCGGCCCGATATGGACAGCTTCATCCGCCATCGACACATGCAATGCGTTCTTGTCCGCGTCCGAGTAGATGGCGACGGTGCCAATACCCATTTTACGAGCGGTCTTGATGACCCGGCAGGCGATCTCGCCCCGGTTGGCGATCAGGATCTTGTTGAACATGGGACGTCCTTTGTCTTGGTGTTCTGGAAACGCAAAACGCCGCCGCAAGGCCTAAACCCCACGACGGCGTGATGCGCGATGACGGTCGAGGCGGCGCGCGCCCCGAGGATTACGTTAGTAGCAGTTTCTTTGTGTTTTGCAGAAAAGCACGTTGCCAGCGGCACCGACCGCAGCCCCGACAAACGGGTCGGCGCTAAGGACGGCCGCGCCCAACGCGCCCGCGCCACCGCCAAGCAGCGCCTGTTCGCCCGTGTTTTCACCACAGGCCGCAAGGCCCGCGCAGGTCGCCAATACAAGAACGACTTTGTTAATTCGCATGATATCTGCCCCTTCAGGTTATTAGATGCGTTCGGGGGCACATGTCGGATTTGCGCCTTGTTATTCAATATCAGGCGGATCAAATTCCGGGTTTGCGCAGATTTATGCCGCTTTTTGCGCAATTCACGCGCAAAGAAAAACGCGGGCAGGGAATTGTGGGTTTCACAAGCCTGCCCGCGGAAGGAAGGGGTACGGAATAGTAGGTGCATGTGCGGCGCAGGCAAAGTAGAGCCGCACGGCCCATCAACCATGCACGTCACACATTCGGTCGCCAACCACGCATCGTTTCCGTTTGATTTTCCGGCTGAATCCTGCCCATGCATTGAAACCACGCGCAAATATGCGCCGACGAGAATATGCAAAAATCTGTTCACAGACGCCGCGCAGACCGTCACATAGCTGTTACACGGTGATCTCAATTCGATACCTCGAGCCGAACTGACTTCACAGCGTGCTGCAGATGCAAAGACTACAAAACCCATGTTTTGCAACGCGTTGGCGGTTCCGTTCACCGGGCCGTGAAAATCGGCGAACGAAATAACACAGTCGCATGAGAATTTCGGCTCAAATTCTCCCGACTTGGTGATTTCCCTCTGAAATGCATGCGTGAAACCTTGGCCCTGCACACTCGCATACAAGGAATTATCCCCATGAAAACAAAGGGAAAATACGCTCGCCTGCTTGCTGCCAGCGCGCTTTGCGCGGCTGGCGTGCCGGCCTTGGCGCAAGATGCAGAAACCCAGGCTGAGCTGGAGAATCTGCGCCTCCGGATCGAAGCGCTGGAGTCTCAAGACCCTAACTCCACCCCCGGTGAGTTCCGGATTGGGAACACGACCCTGGACCTGTACGGCTATGTCAAAGCCGACTTCTTCTACGACTTTGACTTTGATCAGGGCGACACGGCCTTCGTGAACGTCGTAGGTGAGCCTTCTGCTGCGACCAGCGGTACCTTCGGCGCAACCGTTCGGCAATCGCGGCTCGGGCTTCTGACAAGTACGCCCAGCGCGATTGGCGATATCGGCGGGCAACTGGAACTTGACCTGTTCGCTGGCGGAGGGGCCGCCGAACTGCGCCTGCGTCACGCGAATATCCGCATTGGCGAACAATGGTTGATTGGTCAGTTCTGGACCAACTTCCAGCCGCTGGACACCTACCCGACCTCGGTCGAATTCAACGGCCCGGTTGGTATTGCCTTCGCCCGCGTTCCGCAGGTGCGTTACACGAATTCGTTCTCCAGCAACGCTGAGTTCGCGCTGTCCATCGAGGAAAATGTCGGCGGTTCGAATTCGGATGACCCGGTCCTGACGGCCTCGGCCGAGTATAATGACGGCAAGTTCATCGCGCGCGGCGCCCTGCTTTACGGTAAGGCCGAGGGTGGCGGTGTCGAAGTCGATCAGACCGGTCTGACCCTGTCGGGCTCGGCGCGTCTGTGGGAAGGTGGCCTGTTCCAGGTCAACTACGTCACCGGCGAGGCGCTTGGCCCGTGGCTGATCGGCCTTGGTGACGCGGTTGTCGGCGGCGAAGCCAATGACGTTGACGGTTTCACCGTCGAACTGCGTCAGCAGCTGACCCCCAAATGGAATGTCGGTATCGCCTACGGCTATGAAGATTATGACTTGGCGACCTCGACAGGTACGCTGGCCTTCACCGAGCTTGAGACGATACACGTCAACGCCTTCTATCAGGCGACAGACAACCTGACGCTGAGCGCCGAATACATCTATGGCGAACGCAACGACGCCCCTACCGGACGGACGTTCGACGCCAACCGTGTTCAGGTGGCCGCACAGCTGAACTTCTGACGCACGACCCTGACCCTGCCCCACGCTGGGCGGGGTCAACCGATCGGGACCTGACGTCCGCAGATATGTGGCGGCCAAAGGCACGATCAGCGCCCCCCATCGAAAATATCGGGAAACGACTGCCTTGCAGCCTCGACGTCAATCATCAAAAGCGCGTCATAGCTGGCGGGATCAAACGGGTCTTCGGCCGGGATCACCTCGCGCTGGAACAGCCAGCTCAGCCGTCCGGCATCCAGATTTCCACGCTCGAAGGGCTGATCGCCAAAATTCTCCCATAGCGCCTGCATGAAAGCCGTATCCGCGCGTCTGTCGGCCGGTTTGCGGTCGCGAAACCGTTCGCGCCGGGTAATCGGGGTCACCCCCTTGGGATTGGCCCGACGGATGGTGAACTGAAAATCCGTTCCGGCAAGGCGGCCCGGAAAACCTCGATGTTTCAGCATTGAGCCACCTCGCGAAAATAAGAACAAAACGCACATCCGTTGCAGGACGAAGCCATTTCAAACACCCCCATAGCGTCTTTGCTGGTCAGAAACGCTTTGACTGGTTTACACGCGGTCATCATGGTCAAAGCCCCTCCCAGATACACTGAGACTGTTCCAGCCGGTAGGCCTCGAAAAACTGCGTGGCATCAGGGGATGAGCGGCCAAATTCAGTGGGTCGATCAGACAGGGAAATAACGACACGGGCCGGTTCAAGCTCGTATTGTGCAACGTAGGCGACGGCCAGTGTCTGGCATAGATGCTCCATATCGACGGATGCAACGTCATAGCCAATTCGTCCCACGTCGGACCCGATCTTGGGCGCAATAAACCGAAACCGCACCCACAGCTCTCCGGGATTGTTGTCCAGAAGAACATCGCTCAGGTGTACGGGCTGGCCTGACGGGACCGGCAACAGCGCCGAAGACTCTGCGAAGGAAGGCTGTCCAAGAAGGATCAGAATAAAGGCGCGACCCCAGACCCGCCAATGGCAGGCTCCTCTCTCTGGGGTCGCGCGCGCATGGCTTTTGGCCCGCGCTTTCCTATTTCCGATAACCACATTCATTTAACAGCTTTGACCTCAAAGTCAAACTTGACTTTCATTAAGCCTAGTCACTTGATCCGAGTCCTGTCCTCAAACCAAGCAACCTGTTCTGCACCAAGACCTTACAGCGGGATATTGTCGTGCTTTTTCCACGGATTCTTGAGCTGCTTGTTCCGCAGGCTGGCAAAGGCCCGAGACACGCGACGGCGCGTCGACTGCGGCATGATCACCTCGTCAATGAACCCACGCTCAGCAGCAACAAAGGGGTTGGCAAAACGGTCTTCATAGTCCTGCGTATGCTGTGCGATTTTCTCAGCATCCCCCAGGTCGGCGCGGTGAATGATCTCGGTCGCGCCCTTGGCACCCATCACGGCGATCTCGGCGGTGGGCCACGCATAGTTAAAGTCCCCGCGCAGGTGCTTGGACGCCATAACGTCATATGCGCCGCCATAGGCTTTGCGGGTAATCACAGTAACCTTCGGCACAGTTGCCTCACCATAGGCAAACAGCAGCTTGGCACCATGTTTGATGACGCCGCCATATTCCTGACTGGTCCCCGGCAGGAAGCCCGGCACATCAACCAGCGTCAGGATAGGAATTTCGAAGCAATCACAGAAGCGCACGAACCGAGCTGCCTTGCGGGAACTGTCGATATCCAGACAGCCTGCCAAGACCATCGGCTGGTTTGCGACCACACCAACGGTCTGGCCTTCCAAGCGGATAAACCCGGTGATGATGTTCTTGGCATAGTCTTCCTGAATCTCGTAGAAATCCCCCTCATCCGCCACTTTGGTGATGAGTTCCTTCATATCGTAAGGGGTATTCGGATTGTCCGGGATCAACGTGTCCAGAGACGCCTCGATCCGGTCAGGTTCGTCAAAGAAGGGGCGAACCGGTGGCTTTTCGCGGTTGTTCAGCGGCAGGAAGTCGACCAGACGGCGCACTTCGGCCAGCGCTTCAACATCATTTTCGAACGCTCCGTCAGCGACCGATGACTTCTTCGTGTGGGTCGAAGCACCGCCCAACTCCTCGGCCGTGACGACCTCGTTGGTGACGGTTTTCACCACGTCAGGGCCCGTCACGAACATGTAGGACGTGTCCTTGACCATGAAAATAAAGTCGGTCATCGCCGGGCTATAGACCGCACCACCTGCGCATGGCCCCATGATCACACTGATCTGCGGCACCACGCCCGAGGCCATGATGTTGCGCTGAAAGACTTCTGCATAACCGGCCAGCGACGCGACGCCTTCCTGAATACGCGCGCCACCCGAGTCATTGATACCAATCACCGGCGCGCCATTCTGTATCGCCATATCCATGATTTTACAGATTTTCTGGGCGTGGGTTTCCGAAAGCGACCCGCCAAAAACGGTAAAGTCCTGGCTGAACACGTAAACCATGCGACCATTGATCGTGCCCCATCCGGTCACGACACCATCGCCAGCGGGCTTTTGGTTCTCCATCCCGAAATCGGTGCAACGGTGGCTGACGAACATGTCAAATTCTTCAAAGCTGCCTTCGTCCACCAGCAACTCGATCCGCTCACGCGCAGTAAGTTTGCCCCTGGCGTGCTGCGAGTCGATACGTTTTTGTCCGCCCCCGAGACGGGCATCGTTGCGGCGGCTCTCTAGTTCGGTCAGGATGTCTTTCATGACGATGATCCCCTCTGAAATTTGACGGGACCCTATACGCATTGCCCCAAGGACCAAAGCATCATTCGGCAAATTTGCAAAACTTTGGAAATATCATCTCAGAAAATTGTAAATTTGCTAATATTGTATCGAATTCGGCAAGACGGATGGTAATTGCGACGCTGCCCACTATACACGCGAACTATGCAGTTCAGTTCATCCTCGGCGCGACGCTCGCCCCCTACCATTACCACCCTCGTCCTTTTGTCGGGGCTGTCTGCGCTTAGCCTGAACCTTTTTCTACCCAGCCTTCCGAATATGGCGCTGTATTTCGACGCGGACTACAAGGTCATGCAGCTGTCGATAGCCCTGTATCTGTTGGTGAACGCAGTTCTGCAGATTTTGATCGGCCCCATCGCGGACAAGGCCGGTCGCAGACCAGTTCTTCTTTGGGGATTGTCCCTGTTCCTGATTGCAACACTCGGCAGCATCTACGCACCGAATGTCGAGGTGTTCCTGATTTTCCGCATGTGTCAGGCGGTCATTGTCGTTGGGATGGTACTCAGCCGCGCCGCCGTCCGCGATCTTTTTGATCAAGACCAAGCCGCCTCAATGATCGGTTATGTCACGATGGGAATGGCTGTCGTCCCCATGATCGGCCCAGCCGTCGGCGGTCTGCTGGAGGAAAGCTTCGGCTGGAAGGCAAACTTCTGGCTGCCATTTGTGCTGGGTGCGCTGACACTCCTGCTGGTGTACATAGACTTTGGCGAAACCAGTGCCAAAAGCGGCAAGACGCTGGGGCAACAGTTCAAGGAATACCCTGAATTGCTGACATCGCCGCGGTTCTGGGGATATTCGCTGTCATCCGCCCTGTCCTCAGGCTCCTTTTTCGCCTATCTCGGCGGCGCGCCCTTTATCGGCACCGAGCTGTTTGGCCTGACCGCATCCGAAGTCGGAATTTACTTTGGCGCACCCGCCATCGGATACTTCTTCGGGAACTTCATCAGCGGTCGGTACTCAGTTCGATTTGGCGTTAATCGAATGGTTCTATGGGGATGCGTATTGAGCGCCGCAGGCGTCTTGCTGTCTGTCATATTGTTTCTTGCCGGTTTTGGCACGGCGCTCAGCTTTTTTGGCTTCATGACCTTCGTCGGCGTTGGCAACGGCATGACGATACCTAACGCCACTTCGGGCGCCCTATCCGTGCGCCCCCATTTGGCCGCCACAGCCTCCGGCCTCAGCGGTGCCATCATGCTCGGCGGCGGCGCTGGCCTGAGCGCACTGGCTGGCACTCTGTTGACGCATGAAACCGGCGCGATGCCCCTGTTGTGGCTGATGCTTGCCACTGCGCTACTCGCTGTTTGCGCAATCGCAACGGTGATCCGGCGCGAGCGTCAATTGGGCCTATAAGACAGCTTGCACCCCTTAGTTTGCAAAGTTAGCCTAGCGCGACAGAAAAGTTGCAAAGGCACGCCATGGCGACCCAAAAGCTCTATGCTGGTGCGAAGCTGCGCGAGATGCGTACACGCCTGGCGCTGACCCAGAAAGAATTCGCAACCAAACTGGGCGTTTCGCTGCCGTACTTAAACCAGATGGAGAACAACAACCGCCCGATATCCACGACGGTTGTGTTGGCTCTGGCGCAAGAGTTTGGAATGGACGTGACCGAACTCAGCACAGGTGACAGTGAACGGCTTGTGTCGGACATGCGCGAGGCCTTGGCAGATCCGGTGTTCGATGACGCGACCCCGCCTCTGGCCGACCTGCGTCTGACGGCTTCGAATGCGCCCGCGCTTGCGCGCGCGTTTATCGCACTGCACCGCACCTACCGGCAGACGCACGAAAGACTGGCCTCGCTGGACGAAGCGCTGGGACGTGAGGACGCCCAGATACAGGCAAGCCCCTGGGAAGAAGTGCGCGACTTCTTTCATTACTGCGACAACTACATCGACGCCGTCGACCGCGCCGCCGAGAGGTTTTCCAGCCGGGCGTCAGACGCCGGCGATATTCGCACCGCCGCCATTGAAAGCCTGGGCGAGCGCGGCATCAGAGTTCAATTTCCAGATATCGCGGAAACGCGGAAATACGACGCAGACAGCAAAACTCTTTTCCTGTCATCCCGCATTGCGCCCCAGACACAGGTGTTCCAACTATTGCTGCAGGTCGCCCTGATCGACCAGGACAAGCTGCTCGAAGCGACACTGGATTTTGCAAAGTTTCAAAGCGACGAGGCCCGCGCAATCGCGAAAATCGGTCTGGCCAACTACTTTGCCGGGGCCTCCCTGATGCCGTATGGAAAATTCCTTTCCGCGGCTCAGGAATACAGGCACGACCTGGAATTGCTCAGCAACCGTTTTGGGGCCTCGATTGAACAGGTCGCCCACCGGCTTTCCACGCTGCAACGACCCGGCGCCAAGGGGATTCCGTTCTTTTTCGTGCGTGTGGATCAGGCCGGAACGATCACCAAGCGCCATTCCGCCACCCGACTTCAATTTGCCCGGTTCGGAGGGGCATGTCCCCTGTGGAACGTGCACCGCGCCTTTGAAACGCCCGGCCACTTCCTCAGACAGCTCGCCGAAACGCCGGATGGCGTCCAGTATATCTCCCTCGCGCGTGACGTGTCCAAATCCGGGGGATCGTTTGGCGCGCCGGTGCGCCGCTATGCCATTGCCCTTGGATGTGAAGTGCGCCACGCCGAGGCGTTGGTCTACGCCGACAACCTGGATATCAACAACGCCAGCGCATACGAACCCATAGGCATATCCTGCCGCATCTGCGAACGTCAAAATTGCCATCAACGCTCTGTTCCACCGCTGGAGCGTCGTCTGTCCATCGACGCGCATACACGTGGCACGCTGCCCTACGAAGTCACCTGATCTTCACCTGGCAATCAAATATCCCGGGGGAGTCGCGGCCTGCCGCGACGGGGGCAGAGCCCCCGCCTTTTGGATCAGGCTTTCGACAATATCGACCAGATCTCGTCCTTCAGGGCTGCGCGTTTCTTGCGCAGCTCGCCTTCGGCCAGATCTTCCATCGGCTCAACATTGGTTTCCGCGCGGTGAACGCTGCGGTTGATCTCATGATACTCATCTGCCAGCCGCGCGAAATGCGCGTCCGATTGCTTGAGCTGGCTCATCAGTTCAACTTTGTCCGGAAACTCTTCGGCCAGTTCATGCGGGGTGTGGGACATTCCTGTTCGCTCCTTGAATATGTCGTTGCGATTCAGGTCTATAGATGATTCCCATACCCCGCTTTGACGCGGATCAAATTACCGCTGCGCAGTCGCCCATTGCGGATGAATCCACGGCCGGTCGTTGGCCTTGGGCAAAGGGTCACGGCCCAGAAGATGATCCGAGACCTTCTCGCCCACCATGATCGAGGGCGCATTCAGATTGCCATTGGTAATCTGCGGAAAGACCGAGCTGTCGGCGACCCGCAGCCCCTCTACCCCGATTACACGACCCTGAGGATCTACAACCGCATTCCTGTCATCCGCCCGCCCCATGCGGCAGGTGCCGCAGGGATGGTACGCGCTCTCGGCATGCTCGGCGATAAAGCCGTTTAGCTCTTCATCACTTTGAACGCCTGCGCCGGGCTGAATTTCTTTTCCTGCGAACGGCTTGAACGCCTCCTGCCCGAATATTTCGCGCGTCAGTCGGATACAGGTTCGGAAATCTTCCCAGTCCTCTTCGTGGCTCATGTAGTTAAAGCGGATCACAGGTGCATCCTCGGCCCGTGCCGAACGCAAGGTTACAGACCCACGCGACGGAGACCGCATTGGCCCCACATGCGCCTGAAATCCGTGCCCCTCGGCCGCCGCCTGCCCGTCATACCGCACAGCGATCGGCAGGAAGTGGTATTGGATATCGGGGTACTCGACCCCTGGCTTCGACCGAATAAAGGCCGCACTTTCGAATTGGTTCGATGCCCCAAGCCCGGTTTTGGTAAACAGCCACTGCGCCCCGATCAAACCTTTGCTAATCAGGTTCCAGTGCTTATACAGCGTGATCGGCTGTAACGACGCCTGTTGGATATACAGTTCCAGATGGTCTTGCAGGTTCGCCCCCACACCGGGGCGATCAGCGACAACCTCAATCCCATGCTCGGCCAGTTGCGCCGCAGGACCAATCCCCGACAGCATCAGCAGTTTGGGCGAGTTGATCGACGAAGCCGCCAGAACAACCTCGCGCCGCGCGCGGATAATCTCCTTCTTGCCGCCCCGGATCAGTTCAACGCCAGTTGCCCGGCCATGCTCCATAACAACCCTAGAGGCAAGACCGCGGACAATATCGCAATTCTCGCGCTTGAGAGCGGGTTTGAGATAAGCATTTGCCGCCGACCAGCGCCGTCCCTTCCAGACGGTCTGCTCCATCGGGCCAAAGCCTTCCTGCTTTTCTCCGTTATAGTCGCCCGTGACCTCGTACCCGGCCTGCTGACCCGCATCAACGAACGCCTTGAACAGTGGGTTTTCGCGCGGGCCGCGTGACACGTGCAACGGACCATCGGTGCCACGCCACGCGGTGTCGCCACCATGACCGCCATCGTGCCACGTTTCCATGCGCTTGTAGTAGGGCAGCACATCCGCATAGGACCAGCCATCCGCGCCCATCTCGGCCCAGGTGTCAAAGTCCCGCGCATGGCCGCGCACATAAACCATGCCATTGATCGAGGACGATCCCCCTATCACCTTCCCGCGCGGACAGGCCAGACGGCGGTTATTCAGATGCGGCTCGGGTTCCGACTGATACCCCCAGTCGTAGCGCGCCATGTTCATCGGATAGCTGAGCGCGGCAGGCATCTGAATGAACGGGCCGGCATCGGTGCCGCCATGTTCAATAACCAGAACCGAGGCTCCGGCCTCGCTCAGTCGATATGCCATCGCGCAGCCTGCGGAACCTGCGCCGACGATGACGAAATCTGCTTCCATTTTCGGGTCTCCATTGCCGCTTCAGCGCTGAGATTTTCGTCAAACAATCTCAGCGATACCGAAGGGGGTATTTCTAAGTCAGTGTGTCATTCTCCGCGGGGAAAGCGCTGGCTTTCCTCGACGATATTCAGGTCCATGTGATTGCGCATGTAGCGTTCGGACGCTTTTTGCAGCGGCTGGTAATCCCACGGGTAATAGCCGCCCTGCCGCAACGCCTCATACACGACCCAGCGGCGGGCCTGGCTTGCGCGGACGTCGGCATCAAAGCGGTCCAGATCCCAGCGTGCCTCGGACTTGGCGCGCAGGGTTTGCAGGGTGCCTGCGTGCTCGGGCTTGTCCGCGAGGTTATCCAACTCGTGCGGGTCGGCCTCAAGGTCGAAAAGCTGATCGGGGTCCAGCGCGCAGCGGTTGTACTTCCACTTGCCATAGCGCAACGACACCAGCGGGGCATAAGACGCCTCGGCCGCGTATTCCATTGCAACGGGGGCCGTGCGCTCTGCCCCCTGCGCCAGCGGAACGAGGTCCTCACCATCGGTCCACGGCGCGATCTCGGCCATATCGACACCGGCCAACGCACCCAGCGTCGGGGTCACGTCGATGGTTGAAACAGGCGTATCAACTCGCCCAACCGGAAGGTCAGGGGCTGAAATCATCAGCGGCACGCGCGACGAGCCTTCGAAGAAGGTCATCTTGAACCACAAACCCCGCTCGCCCAGCATATCCCCATGGTCCGAGACGAACAGAATGATCGCTTCTTGGCGCGTGGAGTCCAGCACCTCGAGAATCTCGCCAATCTTGTCATCCAGATAGGAGATATTTGCAAAATAGGCTTGGCGGGACTTGCGGATGTCGTCCTCGGTGATGTTGAAACTGCGCCAATCATTGGCGTCGAAAATCCGTTTCGAATGTGCGTCCTGATTGTCGTATCCAAGGTCGGACACCTCGGGCATCAGATGCTCGCAATCTTCGTACAGGTCCCAGTACTTGCGGCGCGCCACATAGGGATCGTGCGGATGGGTAAAGCTGACGGTCACGCACCAAGGGCGCTCATCCTTGCCCCGCGCCAGATCATAGAGCTTGGCCTTGGCGTTGTAGGCGACCTCGTCGTCATATTCCATCTGGTTCGAGATTTCAGCCACGCCCGCACCCGTCACCGAGCCCATATTGTGATACCACCAGTCGATCCGCTCACCCGGCTTGCGATAATCCGGCGTCCAGCCGAAATCGGCAGGGTAGATATCGGTGGTCAGGCGATCCTCGAACCCGTGCAGCTGATCGGGGCCAACAAAATGCATCTTGCCAGACAGACAGGTGTAATACCCTGCCCGGCGCAGATGATGCGCATAGGTCGGGATGTCGCTGCAAAATTCAGCCGCGTTGTCATAAACACCGGTCCGAGAGGGCAACTGGCCGGACATGAAGCTTGCCCGTCCGGGCGCGCATAATGGCGAGGCCGTATACGCATTGGCAAATCGCGTTGAACGATCAGCCAACTTTTTCAGGTTCGGAGCATGAAGCCATTCGACGGGGCCGTCTGGAAAGAGGGTCCCGTTCAGCTGATCCACCATCAGGATCAGAATGTTCGGTTGTGTCATTTTTCAGCCTCGAGAAAGGTGTTGAGCACCCGGATGGCATGATTGACCGCCAGTTGCGGCTCTTCCGGGGCGCTCAGCGCGGCGCGGATGTAAAGCCCGTCGATCAGCGCGATCATGTTTTCAGTCGCCTCGACCGGATCAGACAACAGCGGCCGCAGCGCAAATATCAGATTTGACCGGATACGGGCCTGATAGATCTGCCACAAGCGCAGCGCGTCTTCATTGGTTTGCGCCAGAACATAGAATGTCATCCACGCAGCGATCACATCCGGCGTAAAACAAGACGGCGCAAAGCAAGATCGGATGATGGCTTGCGCGCGTTCATCAGGTGCAGCGGATCTAAGCTCTTCCCGTGCTTCTGCTCCGAAATCAGACAGAATTCGGCGCATCGCAGCAAGAAATATCTGGTCCTTTCCACCAAAATAGTGATGGGCCAGCGCGCTGGACATCCCTGCCCGTTTCGCAATCTGGCTGACGGTCACATCAAGGGATTTCTTGGACCCAAGCTCGGCAATCGTCGCCTTGACGATCGCATCACGACGAATTGGCTCCATTCCGAGTTTCGGCATCACGGCCCCCTCACCTGCTACTGGTGAGGAAACGCTAGGCGCTTTTTATTGACTCGTCAATCAATAACGGTTTTTCGACCGCTATACGCTTAAAGTTTGGGCGCGATGCTGGGTGTGGTCAAGCTGCTGCGGTTCAGAACAGCTTCGCGCCAGGCAATGAAACTGACCGCTGCAAGAATCAATGTTCCGCCTGCAACGACCCAGATGTCGACACTCTCGTGGAACACCAATGCCCCAAGCAGAGTGGCCCAGATCAGTTGCAGGAACGTCACCGGCTGCGTGACGGCCACAGGCGCCGCCTGAAGCGCAATCGTCATGAGATAATGGCCAAGTGTCGCAAAACTGGCGACCAGAAACAGAACGCCCAGATCATACAGGCTGGGCGGGGTCCAGACAGCGGCGGCAAAGGGGATCAGCGCAAGCGTGACCCAAATCGACATATGGGCAACAACGACCGAAGGCGGAAGGTCCCGCACCAGCGTTTTGGCCAACAGGTAAGACGCCCCCAGCATCAGGGATGTCCCCAACATCGCCAAATGACCCGCCGAGATTTCACGGAAACCGGGGCGCAGGATGATTGCGACCCCGATCATGGCGACAAGGATCGCCGCAATCCGGCGAAAGGCCAGTTTTTCACCCAGAAACAGGGCCGCGCCCAACGTGACGTAAACCGGTGTCATGTAGTTCATGGCCGTAACCTCGGCCAGCGGGATTTGCGTCATGGAAAAAAACCACAGCATGACAGCAACCGCGTGAACCAGACCGCGCACGCCAAACATCGCAACGTGCCTGCGTGTCAGATGCGTGGTGACGATTAAGCGCAGCGCGGGCAACAAAAAGACCAACCCGAACGCAAACCGAAAAAAAGCCGCCTGAATGGGGTTCATTGACGATCCCAGCGACTTGACCAGAGCGGTCATAACGACGAACGCCAAACCAGCGGCAAACATCCAGAACATGCCCGCGACGGGGCGATAAGAGGCGGCTTGAGTTGTCATGTTAACGATTCAATACTGAATTGCCGCCGGGAACAACCCTTCACATCGCAATAAGCTTTGCCGCAATCGCCAGCATCACGACCCCGATTACCGCATCCAGCACTTGCCATGCTCTGGGTCGGGCAAAGACGGGCGACAAAAGCCCGGCCCCGTACCCGAGGGAAAAGAAGAAAACGAAACTCGCGGACATGGCTCCCAGCGCAAAAGACAGCTGATCGTCGTATTGCGCGGAAATCGAGCCGATCAGAACGACCGTATCCAGATAGACATGAGGGTTGAGCCAGGTAAACGCGAGCACTGTCAGCAAAACGGATTTCAGGCTGGCCGACTGCCCCTGCCCGACCTCCATAACGGCCCCGCCGCGCCATGCTGAGCCAAGGCTGCGCAACCCGTACCACGTCAGGAATATCGCACCGCCATAGCGCATGACCGTTTCAAACCAGGGAAAAGCCTGCGCCAATGTGCCGAACCCGGCAACGCCTGCAGCAATCAGGATAGCGTCTGACACGGCACATGTCAGACACAGGGGAAACACATGCTCGCGCCGCAACCCCTGACGCAGGACAAATGCGTTCTGAGCACCAATGGCAAGGATCAGACTAAAGCCAAGCACAAAACCGGCGATCAGGGATGTGGTCATGAAACCTCCTGTGTTTGCACGTTGACTATGCGCATCCTCGCGATCTATCAAATTAAAGATGCTGACCCTTGTTAAGTTTTTCTAATGACTCTGGACCCTCATCACCTGTCCGCACTGTCGGCTATTCTGCGTCATGGCAGTTTCGAAGCCGCCGCCGCCGACCTGTCTGTAACTCCCTCGGCGATTTCCCAGCGGATCAAAGCCTTAGAGGATCGTGTCGGGGCTGCTTTGATACATCGCGGCACACCGTGCACGGCAACACCCATGGGATTGCGGATCGCGCAACATGCCGAGGATATCGGTCTGCTCGAGGCAAAGCTGGCCCGAGAGTTGACTCTGGATCGCAATACAGGTCCGGCGCGGGTGCGCATCGCAGTTCCGGCGGATTGTCTGGCTACCTGGTTTATTGATGCAATGGCCCAGGTCGACGACCTGCTGTTCGATCTGGTCATTGACGACCAAGACTACTCGGCCGAGTGGTTGCGGCGCGGCGAAGTCAGCGCCGCGGTAACCGTTGGAGGGCAAACAGTTGCCGGGTGTGATGCGATTGCCTTGGGCGCGTTGAGGTATCTTCCAACCGCCAGCCCCGAATACCTACGTAAATGGTTTCCAAGCGGTGTGGACGAAGCCAGCTTAAGCCGCGCGCCTTGCCTGACCTTCAATCGCAAGGACAGCTTGCAAAAGGAATGGATCGCGCGTCAGACAGGCCGTCGCCTTTCTCCGCCTTCGCACTTCCTGCCCTCTTCGCAAGGGTTCGTGGATGCAGCCATTGCCGGCTTGGGGTGGGGGATGAACCCGGTTGGGTTGGTGGAAACGGCCCTGTCGGTTGGGCGGCTGGGCTTGCTTGTCGAAGATGCGCCGCTGGATATCCCCATGACATGGCAGGTCGGGCGCATTCTGGCACCGGCGCTCAAGCCGTTAACCGCCGCTGTGCTCAAAAGCGCCCAGCGCGCCCTTCGGCCAGACACGCAAGCAGCCGATCAACTCTGACCCACAGTTTTGGAACGCGGAACAACCACGCGATAGCATGCGAGGGCTGCAAAAAGGCTCACAATGACGATGAACAGGATCGCCCAGCCCACTTCGTGCATATGCGCAACCGCGGCTAGGGCCGCCGAAAGAATGACCCCGGAAATACGGCAGATGCTTTTGATTGCTGCCGCCCCCTTCACGCGCTGATCTTTGGGCGCGACGTCCAGAAAGTACAGCTTTCGCGCGCTGCTGATGCCCGTAACGGCGACCGTCACAATAAACAAAGCGACCGCGTGCAGGTGAACGTCGTGATCGACACCCAAATAGTGAACGGACAACAGTGCCGCTCCGGTTACGGCCACCATGAGGTTTCCGGTAACCATGACCGCACGATGCGATTTCATATTCACCAACTGCCACAACGGGGCCGACACCAGATAACCTGACGCCGATGAGATTATCATCGCGGTCAGACCCTTTGCCGAGGTGTGGTGTGCTTCGGCTGCAATCAGGGCAAAGAACGGCACAGACAGGGACACCACAACAAGCGGCAGGCGCATAATCATATAACGACGGAACCAAGCTTCGTTGAACATGGCCGCGATATCGGTGAAATTTTCGGTGAACTTCCGTTTTCGCACGGCAAAGTCTTGGCCGCCCGCTTCTGGCCGCGAAGTTCCTTCGGACATTGCCAAAATGGACAGGCCAGACAGCACAAAGAAAGTCACCGACACCGCGATAATTGCGGAGTGACGCGAAAATGGAGGGTTTTCCTTGGTGATTTCGTGAACCAGCAGCGCCAGCCCGATGGCACCCAGCCCACCAATGCCAAGTTGCAGATAATGCATGATCATCCGCGACTTTGATTGTACGTGGTCGCCCAGAAGGTCCGTATACATCAGCGATTGGATCTCTTCGATCAGACCGATCAGAAAGAACGCCGACACGAAGGCAATCGCAATAAGGGGAACCTGTCCGGTCGCGGCAATGACAAGGGCCACAACAAGGCATGCGCCTATTGCGATTTCCGTCATCGCGATGCCGCGCTTCTTGCGCTCGCGGGCTGAAATCGGCTGGGCCAGGAACACGTCGGAAATCATGCTGCCAACCATCCGCACCGATACCAACGCACCGGCGACGAACATCGGCAACTCCAACGAAACCGCGAGAAAAGGCAAAACGATGGACGGGCTGCCAAGTGTCCAGGCGACCTGAGACAGAATGCTCTGCCCAGTCAGAACGGGGATGTTTCGTTTTGCTGTATCTGCGGGATTGCGCGTCATTCACTCGATCATGTGGCGCCCCGTCTGCGGCGCGAAAATGGCCAGGGGTCGATTGCGTTTCATCGCAGCTTACCGAGTTTAACAGCACCGGCCAAGCATCCAGAAAACGCAAACAAAAAACCCGGCCAATAGCCGGGTTTTCGCAGGTCAAATCAGGTTTGGATCAAAGCTGAGCCATAACCTCGTCCGATGCCTCGAAATTGGTTGTGACGCGCTGGACGTCATCGTCATCTTCCAGTGCATCCACCAGTTTCATCAGTTTTTGCATGTCGTCCAAACCCAATTCAGTGGTTGTGGTCGGCCTCCAGACCAGCTTGGTCGACTCTGTCTCGCCCAGTGCGGCTTCCAATGCGTTCGACACGTCATTCAGATCGGTATCGGCGCACCAGATGATGTGACCCTCGTCCGAGCTTTCGACATCTTCGGCACCAGCCTCGATCGCCGCTTCAAACACGGTATCAGCGTCGCCTACGGTCGTGGGGTAAACAACTTCGCCCTTGCGCTCAAACATGAACCCAACCGAGCCGGTCTCGCCAAGGTTTCCGCCATTTTTCGAAAAGGTCGAGCGCACAGTCGACGCGGTGCGGTTACGGTTGTCGGTCATCGTCTCGACGATCACGGCCACACCGTTCGGGCCATAGCCCTCGTACCGGATTTCTTCGTATTCGTCGCCTTCACCTGCGACCGATTTCTTGATCGCGCGGTCGATCACGTCCTTGGGGACCGAGTTCGACTTGGCTTCTTTAACGGCCAGACGCAGGCGCGGGTTCTTGTCGGGATCGGGGTCGCCCATCTTGGCGGCGACGGTGATCTCTTTCGACAGCTTGGAAAACAGTTTGGACCGCGCGGCGTCCTGACGTCCCTTGCGGTGCTGGATATTGGCCCATTTGGAGTGGCCTGCCATGGTGCGTCCTCGTGATAGTGATTGCGTATTCGGCGCTCATATAGACGTTTGCGGGCCTCGGGATCAAGAGAGCGGCTTGTCCGGTGGCCACTTGCGGGTATGGTGTCGGCATGACGACAGATCAGATTATTCTTTTTACCCTTTTTGCAACTGTATTTGGAATGCTGCTGTGGGGGCGTTACCGGTATGATCTTGTGGCGTTTTTGGCCCTGTTGATCGGGGTCGTCCTTGGGGTTGTGCCTGTAGACAATGCCTTTGCCGGGTTTGGCCACCCGGCCACGATTATCGTGGCGCTGGTTCTTGTTGTTTCCGCCGGGCTGGTGCGGTCGGGTGCCGTGTTCATGATCACGCGCACTTTGGTCGATGCATCGCGCGGCCTTGGTGCGCATATCGCCTTGATGGGCGGAATCGGAGCTGTCCTGTCGGCATTCATGAATAACGTGGCAGCGCTGGCCCTTTTGATGCCTGTCGACATTCAGACGGCGCGCAAAGCGGGGCGATCTGTTGGGCTGACGCTGATGCCGCTGAGCTTTGCAACCATTCTGGGCGGCATGGCCACGCTGATCGGCACGCCACCCAACATCATTATTGCCTCGATCCGCGCGGAAACACTGGGCGAGCCGTTCCATATGTTCGATTTTGCCCCGGTTGGCGGGCTGGCGGCTATTGCAGGCTTGGCTTTTGTCTCGTTGATTGGCTGGCGGCTGATCCCCAATCGCGGCCCGCAAGAAGAAAGCTCCGAGGCATTGGCCGAGTACATTGCCGAACTGACGATCCCACCGGATTCGGCCCATATTGGCAAACGAGTCAGCGAACTGTACGAGGCCGCCGAAAAGTCAGACGTCGCCATCATCGGCCTGATCCGGGATGGCAAACGGCGGTATGGTCGGTCGGCACATGCAACCCTGCACGAAGGCGACGCGCTTGTGCTGGAGGCCCGCCCCGAGGCGCTGGACGAATTCCGCGCGGCGCTGAACCTGAATTTCTCGGACACGCGGCGACAGGAGTTGCTGACGGCCGAAGGCGACGGGCTGGAAGTGATCGAGGTCGTCGCCACCGAGAGCGCGCGCATCACCGGGCGTACCGCGCAAGGGTTGGGCTTGGCGTGGCGTCAAAGCACGGTTCTCATGGGTATCTCACGCCAAGGCCGCAGGATCACGCAGCAGGTTCGGAAGACCGAAGTCGAAGCCGGTGATATCCTTTTGCTGCTCTGCCCTCGCGACCGGAGTGCGGATGTCACCGAATGGCTCGGATGCCTGCCGTTGGCCGAGCGCGGGTTGAACGTCACCGCCAATGACAAGGCCTGGCTTGCGATTGGCTTGTTTGCTGCTGCCGTGATTGCGGCCAGTGTCGGGCTGATCTACTTGCCGGTTGCGCTGGGGCTGGTGGTCGTTGCCTACGTACTGACCAAGATCATGCCCATTGCCGATCTCTACAACCATATCGAATGGCCCGTGGTCGTTCTGCTGGGGTCGATGATCCCGTTGGGCAGCGCGCTTGAAACCTCTGGCGGCACGGAACTGATTGCAAACGGGCTGATCCAACTCACCAATGGAATGCCCGCCTGGGCTATTTTGACGGTGCTGATGGTCGTCACGATGACGCTGTCGGACGTGCTGAACAACACGGCAACGGCGATCGTCGCGGCCCCCGTGGGCATCCAGATGGCCCGCACGCTTGAGGTTTCGCCCGACCCGTTCCTGATGACGGTCGCCGTGGCAGCCTCGGCCGCGTTCCTCACACCTATCGGACATAAGAACAATACGTTGGTGCTGGGCCCCGGCGGGTATCGCTTTGGCGACTACTGGCGCATGGGTCTGCCGCTGGAGATTCTGATCGTTGCGGTTTCGGTCCCGGCAATCCTTGTGTTCTGGCCTCTGTGACGGGTAAAGGCTGCGTATGAAACGATTTCTGATCCTGCAACTGCGCCCTGAAACCGATGCATCGGACGCTGAATATGCCTCGATTCTGGACAAGACGGGGCTGATGCCCGATCAAACCCACCGCATCCGGCTGGACCGCGAAGACCTGCCCGAGGGGTTGGACGTGACCGACTATGCAGGCGTGATTGTCGGCGGCGGTCCCGGTTGCGTCAGTGACGATCCGGCGACGAAATCGGCGGTCGATACACGGGTTGAGGCGGCGATCATGGGGCTGATGCCGCAGATCACCGCACAGGATCACCCATTTATGGGGTGCTGTTACGGCTTGGGGATACTGGCGTCCCATCTGGGCGGAGAGGTCAGCAAGGATCGCTTTGGCGAACCCGTCGGCCCATCCACGTGCCGCCTGACGGAAGACGGATTGCAGGACTCGCTGACCTCGGGGCTGGAACCACGCTTTGACGCCTTTGTTGGCCACAAGGAAGCTGTTCAGGCCTTGCCCGAGGGGTGCGTGCACCTGTTGGCCTCGGACCCCTGCCCGTTTCAGATGATCCGTTGGGGCCAGAATGTATATGCCACTCAGTTCCATCCCGAAGCCGACGCGGGCGATTTTGAAGAACGGATCAATATCTACAAGCATCACGGCTATTTCCCGCCCGAAGATGCCCAGCGCCTGATCGACATCTGCCATGCGGCGGACGTCACCCAGCCACGCGAAATCCTGCGGCGGTTTGCACAACGGTATGGATGACCCTACGGCGCTGTTGCCTGATCGCGCGCCCCTCGCATAGGCTGCCCGGAACGGCTTTGGGAGGAGTTGTTCTTGGATCTCATAATAAATGTCGGCCTGCCCCTGTCGCTGGCCATCATCATGCTGTCATTGGGCATCGGGCTGGAAGTTGCCGATTTTCGCCGTGTTCTAAGCAGGGGCTACCCGTTTGCGATCGGTGCCATATCACAGGTGATCTTGCTGCCCGTTGCGGCCTTTGCGACAGTAAAGCTGTTTGCCTTGCCGCCGGAAATCGCAGTTGGGTTCATGCTTCTCAGCTTTTGCCCCGGCGGGGTCACAAGCAATATCCTGTCCAAACTGGCCAAGGGTGATGTCGCCCTGTCCGTCAGCCTGACGGCTGTCATCAGCCTGTTGTCCATGCTGACCGTTCCCATTCTGGCCGCGTGGTCCATCGCCTACTTTATGGGAGAGGACGCGCCCGAAGTCTCGATCACCGGGTTGGCCATCGCCCTGTTCCTGATCACCACTCTGCCTGTCGCCATCGGCGTCAGTATCCGACATTTCTCAACCGGGCTCGCCAACCGGGTCGACGCGCCGTTGTCTAAACTGGCCACGGTCCTGTTTGTCCTGATCGTCGTCGCTGCACTTGCAGGTAACTGGCAGTTGTTCGTGGACAACCTCAGCATAATGGGCGCAGGCTTGATCACGCTGAATATCGCCTTGCTGCTGATTGGGCTTGGCTTGGCGCGCGCCGCTAACCTGTCGTGGAATGAGAGTAAGACGGTCTCAATCGAAACCGGCATTCAGAATTCGACCTTGGGAATAACCTTGGCCGCGCTAATTACTGGCACGGAAAGCGGATTTAGCCCGCTTGCGCTTCCATCCGCCGTTTACGGGATCACGATGTATGCGGTTGCCCTTCCCCTGATCCTTTGGTTCCGCCGCCGCTGAGAGGAGTTTTCATGTCCAACAATACTGCTGACGCCATTGTCGTAGGGGCTGGTCTGGCTGGTCTGGCCGCCGCAGCCGAACTGGGGGATCGCGGCAAGAAGGTGATCGTACTGGATCAGGAGCCGCAACATTTTCTTGGCGGGCAAGCGTTTTGGAGCCTTGGCGGGCTGTTCATGGTCGACACGCCCGAACAGCGCCGGATGGGAATCCGCGACAGTCACGAACTGGCCATGAGAGATTGGCTGGGCAGCGCCCAGTTCGACCGGGACGACGACGCCTGGCCGCGCAAATGGGCCGAAGCCTATGTCGAGTTCGCCGCCGGGGAAATGCGCCCTTGGCTGCATGATATGGGTCTGCGTTGGTTCCCGATCGTCGGCTGGGCAGAACGCGGCGGGTCCTATGCGGATGGTCACGGAAACTCGGTTCCGCGATTCCACATCACATGGGGCACCGGGCCGGGCGTTCTGGAACACTTCATCCGCCGCGTGCAGGAACATGTCGACGCCGGATTGATCGAGATGAAGTTCCGCCATCAGGTCAGCCACATCATCATGCAAAACGGATGCGCCAAGGGTGTCTCGGGCGAGGTTTTGGCCAATGACACCGCTCAACACGGCGCCAAAACCAACCGCGACGAAGTTGGAGAGTTCGAAATCTATGCCCCGTCAGTCATCGTCAGTTCCGGCGGGATCGGTGGCAATTTCGAGATGGTCCGCAAGAACTGGCCCCGCGACCGGCTGGGGGAGCCACCGAAAGATATGGTTGCGGGTGTGCCCTTCCATGTTGACGGCCGGATGATCGCGATCAGCGAAAAGGCTGGCGGGCATGTGATCAACGGCGACCGGATGTGGCACTACACTGAAGGCGTGCGAAACTGGGACCCGATCTGGCCCTCGCACGGAATTCGCATCCTGCCCGGCCCAAGTTCGATGTGGTTTGATGCGCGTGGAAACCGGATGAAACCACCTTGCCTGCCGGGGTTTGACACGCTGGGAACGCTGAAGGAAATCCTGAAAACCGGGTATGAATACAGTTGGTTTGTGCTGACCCAGAAGGTGATCAAAAAGGAATTCGCCCTCTCGGGGTCCGAGCAGAACCCGGACATGACGGAAGGCGGATGGCGCGAAGTGCTGTTGCAGCGCATTTTGACCGGCTCGAAGGCCACAGCCCCGGTTGAAGCGTTCAAGGAACACGGTGAGGACTTTATCGTCGCCAACACGCTGACCGAACTGGTCAGTGGCATGAACCAGATGGGCGGCGGTCTGATCGACGAAGCGCATCTGCGCGCCCAAATCGAAGCGCGGGACTCACAGATCGACAATCCGTTTACCAAAGATGCGCAGATGGCGGCGATTCTGGCGGCGCGCAACTATCGCGGAGATCGTCTGATCCGCACTGCCAAACCGCACAAGTTTCTTGACCCGGCCAACGGGCCTCTGATCGCAGTCAAGCTGCACATTCTAACCCGCAAAACTCTGGGCGGTCTGCAAACGAACCTCGACAGCCAGATGATCGGAGCCGATGGCCAGGTCGTCCCCGGCCTTTTTGCCGCTGGCGAGGTCGCCGGGTTCGGGGGTGGCGGCTACCACGGGTACAATGCGTTGGAAGGCACGTTCCTAGGGGGCTGCATATTCTCTGGACGCAATGCCGGTCGTTCACGGGCCGTCGCCTGATGGTCCGGCGATCAAGTCGCCCGTGCGAACTGGATGACGGCCTGTCCTGCACTGTCCAACAGCACGAGTGTGTCGCCTTTGAACGCATAGGCCGTCACGCCTGACAGGGCTTTGAAGAACTCTCGCTCAATCTCATCCAGCGGCGGCGGGCACGCCATCAGGGTCGCGGCCATATTGTCCGGGAAGTCAATCTGACTGCCGATAATCTCGGCCTGACCCGTGAACCGGTTGCAGCCGCCGCTGCCCGAAAACGCCCCGCCTTCGGCAAATGCCAGTACCGGGCGCTTTTCTGTCTCAAGCGGTTTTCCATTCAGTCCGGTCGCCGTCCACTTTGTGTTCTCCAATGTGGCAACCCCCTGTGGCTGGGCCTGAACCAGAACCAGATCGGTCGTGTTCCCACCACCATTCGTCAGAACCGGAAAGGCCGTATCCGTGGTGAACAGCAGTTTGTCCCCCTGAAAGATGGACCCGCGCACGACATACCGCATTCCGTCCCGGATCAGCGCATCGTCATAGCTCAGTTCGAATTGGGCGGGCACTCCGGTCAGTGCGTAGCGTTTCGAGGACAGCGTCACCGACGGCGCATCGGCGCGCGAGACATCCTGCAACTGGACCAACAGGGTCGCATCAGGCGGAACCGCGATACGTTCGCGGTAAGTGGCTGTGCCTTCAATCGTTCCGGCGCTCGCGACGCCCCCCAGAACCGTGGACATGGCGACAACGGCCAAGGCAGAAGATCCGAATTTGAGCATACGTTTGCTCCTTCCTGCAAAATCATTTTTTACAAAGATCGTAATAGAGGTCGATTTTACAAGGACTTCGCCGGAAAACCAGCGGTTATGCGCCGATGCTACAGAGGCCAGATCAGCGGGATCAGAAGCGACGCCAGCAAACCAACGGTTAGGTTCAGCGGGATACCCACTTTCATGAAGTCGACAAACCTGTACCCGCCCGGACCATAAACCATCATGTTGGTCTGATACCCGATCGGCGTCGCGAATGACGCCGAGGCCGCGACCATAACCGCAACGACAAGCGGGCGCGGGTCAATACCAACAGCCTGCGCCAACCCAATGGCGATGGGCGTCACAACGACGGCGACCGCATTGTTGGACACCAGTTCGGTCAGCACCGAGGTCAGAAGATATACGGCCCAGATGATCAGGAAAGGCGGCAGCGCGCTTAGTCCCGGCGCAATGGCTTCGACGATCAGCGAAACCGCGCCCGACTTGTCCAGCGCGGCACCAATGGCCAGCATGGAGAAGATCAGCGCCAACAGGCGGCCTTCGACAAAAGAAAACGCCTCGTCCGCGTCGATACACCGTGTCAGCAGAACCACCGCAACGGCTAGAACCGACAACAGCAATATCGGCGCGACGCCCAGCGCGGCCAGTACGACGATACCCGCAAGAGCGCCGATCGCAATCGGCGCATGGCTACGCCGGAACGCGCGCGCAGAAGGCTGCGTGACATCGACCATGTCCATATCTGCCGCAAGCCGCTGAATATCCTCAGGCGACCCTTCCAGCAGCAGGGTGTCACCTACCCGCACCACAAGTTCATCCAGTTGCCGCCCGATATTCTGGTTCCGGCGGTGCACGGCCAGCACATAAACACCATAGCGCCGCCGCAGGCGCATTGCGCCCAGCGTGCGCCCAACCATGCGGCAGCCCGGAGTAATCAGCACCTCGACCGTTTTGGTCTCGACAGCAGAAACCTGATCCACGCGCTTCAGTTCCTTGTTGCGCTGTAGGCCCAGCAATTCGGTCATCTGGGTACGCAGAACCACGCGATCGCCCAGTTGCAGCTGAACCCCCTTGAGGTTCCGGCGCAGCGATTCGTCACCCCGGATGACGTCGATCAGGCGCACTCCGGGCCGTTTGAAAAGTTGAACACCGGTGACTTCGCGACCGATCAGGTTGCTTTCCGGGGGGATAACCGCCTCGGTAAAGAACTTCATTTTGGACCTGTCGCTTAGAAGCGACGCCATGCTGTCCCGCTCGGGCAGCAAACGTGGCGCGACAAATCGCAGATACACCATGCCATAGATCACCAGCGCAATACCCAGCGGCGTGACCTCGAATATCGTGAACGGAGTCATGCCCTGCGACCGGGCCACACCGTCTACCAAAAGGTTGGTCGATGTGCCGATCAGGGTCAGTGTTCCGCCCAGAATGGCCGCATAGCTCAGCGGGATCAGCAGTTTCGAGGCCGGGACGTTAAGTGTCCGCGCAATCTGCACAAATACCGGAATCATAACGACAACGACGGGCGTGTTCGACACAACCGCCGACGCCAGCACAACGAAGGCCATCAGTAATCCGATAGCGATACGCGGGTTCACCTGCGCCTGTTTCTGGGCGGTTGAGGTAAACGCGTCTAACGCTCCGGTCCGCACCAACGCCCCCATGATGATGAACATCGCGGCGATGGTCCACGGCGCGGGGTTTGACAGCACGGCCAGGGCGCTTTGGTACGGAAGAATACCTGTCACCAACATCACGGCCACGCCGCCAATGGCGACGACCTCGGTCGGGTAAACCTCTCGCAGGAACATGACAAACATGCCTGCGACGACCAACAGCGCCAGTATCGCGCTTCCTGTTTCTGTCAGTTGGAGGAATTGCATTCTTGGTATTCTGTCCGAACCCTGGCTTGGCAAACGCGCCCGGCAAGCAGTTTCCCGCATTGCGCGGGTCAGAGCAAGCCTTACTGCGGCCCTGCCTGCTGTAACCGCCCGCCAACGCGCACCATTTGGACAGATTTCGCCTGCCCGTTCTGGTCATCGGTCTCGACAAACACGCCGCTGAGCGTCGCCTCGCCATTGGCTGGGGTGAATCTTGCCTTGGGCATTCCGGTGATAAAACGGCGCATGGGTTCCAATTTGTCCATGCCGATAACCGAGTCGTAGTCCCCGCACATACCCGCATCGGTCAAATAGGCCGTGCCGCCCGGAAGGATCTGAGCGTCCGCAGTGGGCACATGGGTATGCGTACCCACCACAAGGCTGGCGCGTTTGTCGCAATAGTGACCCATCGCCATTTTTTCCGAGGTCGCCTCGCAATGCATATCGACGATGATCGCCTGGGCCTGCCCACCCCGCGGATGGGATTTCAGGATCGGCTCGATGGCCGAAAACGGATCATCAAAGGGCCGTTTCATGAATACTTGCCCCAGCACCTGCACCACCAGCACCTTGCGTCCACCCGGCGCGGTATACAGACGATGCCCCCGCCCCGGTGCGCCTTTGGCAAAATTCACGGGGCGCACAATGCGCGGTTCATTTTCGATGAACTGCAGCATGTCCTTCTGGTCGAACGCATGATCGCCCAGCGTCAGGCAATCCGCGCCCGCATCCAGCAACAGTTTGGCGTGATCCCCGCTCAGCCCCATCCCGTTCGAGGCGTTCTCACCATTGACCACGACAAAATCCAGCCGCCATTCGTCACGCAGACGCGGCAGATGCTGCTGAATGGCCGAACGTCCCGCCCGCCCCATAACGTCACCCAAAAACAGTATTCTCATTCAAACCGTCCTAAGTGTGGCATCCATCAAGCACAAGTGGTTAAACTGACACCATAAACCGCCAATACCTATTCCAAAGGAGCTCTTCATGAACCGTTTCCTTATCTCGGCAGCAATTCTGACACCACTTGCGGCCTGTGATCCTGTTCCGGAACAATCCGCAGAACTGGCAAATCCCGCGGCGACATTCTGCGTTGAAAGCGGTGGAACATACGAAATTCGAGACGGCTCAGACGGGCAAAGCGGGGTCTGCATTCTGGCAGACGGTCGCGAAGTCGACGCTTGGGATTATTTCCGCGAGAACCACTCGGGGTAAGACAGTTTTCAGGTCGGAAAGGTCAACACGCGACTTTCTGTAACAACCATATCCAATGGCTGATCGGTCGCCTCAAGGGGCAGCCCGTCAGCCTGTTGCGCATCGAATGCGAAACCAATGGCCAGCGTCGGCCGCTTTGCCCGTAATCCTTCCAGCGTGCGGTCATAAAAGCCGCCGCCATACCCCAGCCGCCCCCCTTGCGCGTCAAAAGCAACTAAGGGGACGATCAGGATTTCCGGCTCAAAATAATCATCGACCTCGGGCACTTTGGCCCCGAAAGGTCCGTCTTTCAACGCGCCCTCTGGCGTCCAGCGAGAGAATTTCAAAGGCTGTCCCGCGGCCTGAATGACCGGCACTCCAACCGGGCCATAAGCCGACGCTTCGGCCATCGCAGGCAAAGGGTCAATTTCTGTTCGGATCGGCATATAGCCAGACAGCGCCACGCCCCGGTGCCCTGCCAGCACTTCGGACAGGCGCCCGGCTGCCCCGGGCAGGCATGTATCAAAGGCGGCCTTTCGACGGGCAAAAGCCTCTTTCCGCGCCGCAGCCTTAATTTCACTCAGATCGGTCACAATAGCACCACGCTGGCAAGTCCAAGGAACAGGAAGAACCCCATGACATCCGTTGTGGTTGTCACAAAGGTGCCGGACGCAAGCGCCGGGTCAGCGCCCAGACGGTCCAGCACCACCGGTACTACCGTACCAACGAAACCAGCGATGATCATGTTCACGACCAAGGCGGCCCCGATCACGACACCCAAGAGCGGCGAGTCGAACCAAAGCATCCCGACCGTTCCCAGAACGATGGCGAAACACAATCCGTTCAACATCCCCACCAGCAATTCACGACGGATCACCCGCAACACGTTCGACGGCGTCAGGTCGCGTGTGGCCAGTGCGCGCACGGCGACCGTCAGCGACTGTGTCCCGGCATTGCCGCCCATCGACGCCACGATCGGCATCAAGATCGCCAGCGCCACCAACTGGTCAATCGCCGCCTCGAATTGCGAGATCACCAGCGAGGCACAGATCGCCGTGCACAGGTTCACGGCCAACCACGGCAAACGCCGCTTACTGGTTGCCGCCACCGAGTCGGACAGCGAGCTTTCGTCGCTGACCCCCGCCAGGCGCAGGATGTCTTCCTCATGCTCTTCGTCCAGAACTACCATCGCGTCGTCGATGGTAATGACACCGACCAGCCGCCCGTCAGCATCCACAACCGGGGCCGAGATCAGGTGGTACTGATTGAAGGCATAGGCCACGTCTTCCTCATCCTGATCGACGGGAATCGTGTGAAATTCCTCTTCGGTGATGTCCAGCAACGGCACGTCGCGCCGCGCCGCCATCAGCTTGCCCAGCGTAACCTGAGCCGAGGGCTTCAGTCGGGGGTCAACCAGCACGACATGATAGAACTGTTCCGGCAGGCCGTCATTGGCGCGCATGAAGTCGATGGCTTGCCCGACCGTCCAATGCTCGGGCGCCATGACAACTTCGCGCTGCATAAGACGACCGGCCGAGTTCTCGGGGTAAGACAGCGCCTGTTCCGCCGCGATCCGCTCGGAATCCTCCAGCGCGTCCAGAATCGCCTCTTGCTGCGGTTCTTCGAGGTCTTCCAGCAGGTCAACGACATCGTCGCTTTCCATGTCGCGGACGGCTTCGGCCAGAACGTCCGGCTTGAGGATACCGATGATCTCTTCCCGAACGGCCTCGTCGAGTTCCGACAGGATGTCGCCGTCAAATTCCTTGTCATACAGCCGGATCAGCCGGGCGCGGTCGTAAGGGTTGATCTGTTCAAGAAGGTCCGCGATGTCAGCCGGATGCAACGGCTCCATCAACTCGATCAGCTTGTCGCGGTCATCCACGTCAACCGCATAGAGGATCGCAGCCACGGTTTTGCGATCCAGCGCATAGACGTCTTCGTCACTGCTCGTGTCGATTACGGGTTCATCAAAGCCTGTGGTCATATCTGCCCCCGTTCCGTTCGGTCATTGCCCCCTAATTAGAAGAAGCAGCTACCGGAAAACAATGACAATGCGCCGATTTACCGGCAAGTTTCCCGCCCTTATGCTGTTTCGCAGTCCCATACAGGCGGAGATGAATGAAAATGGCGCAAAAAACGCTGCTGAAAGGGCGTGTCCTGAGCTTCACCGGTTCCCCCTTCGAAGGAGAGCCGACCGAGGCCGTCAAGATCAGCGAAGCCGTTCTGATCGAAGATGGCCGGATTTTGGCCGTGGCGGATGCGGACAGCCTGCGCTCAGCGCATCCCGAGGCCACCGTGGTTGACCACGGCAATCATGTCATCATGTCTGGGTTCGTGGATGCGCATGTGCACTATCCCCAGACCGCAATGATCGCCAGTTGGGGAAAACGCCTGATCGACTGGCTGAACACCTATACTTTCCCCGAAGAAATGAAGTTCGGCGATCCTGCCTATGCCTCGGAGATCGCGAACCGCTATCTCGATCTGACGGCAGCCCATGGGACGACGACGATGTGTAGCTTCTGCACCATCCACCCCGAAAGCGTCGACGCTTTTTTCTCGGCCGCGCAGCAGCGCAATCAGCGCGTGGTCGCGGGCAAAACCTGCATGGATCGCAATGCACCCGAAGGGCTGCGGGACACGGTACAGACCGCCTATGATCAGTCCCAAGCGTTGCTGGAGAAATGGCATGGGGTCGACCGCCTGTCCTATGCCATCACGCCCCGCTTTTCTCCGACATCCACGCCCGAACAGCTTGAGGCGATGGGCGCGCTCTGGGCTGAACACCCGCATTGCCTGATGCAAACCCACCTCAGCGAGCAGACCGACGAAATCGCATGGGTTCGCGAGCTGTTCCCCGAGGCACGGGATTATCTGGATACTTATGAGAAATTCGGCCTGTTGGGATCGCACGGCGTTTACGGCCACGTCATCCATCTGGAGGCGCGCGAGCGCGACCGACTGCGCGAGGTGGATGCGGCCCTGATCCACTGCCCGACGTCAAACACGTTCATCGGCTCAGGATTGTTCGACATGACCGGGCTGATGCAGGACGGCCACCGCGTTGGCTTGGCGACGGATACAGGCGGCGGGTCGAGCTTTTCGATGCTGCACACCATGGCTTCGGCCTACGAAATCGGACAATTGCGCGGCGCACCTTTGCACGCGGCGCAATTGTTGTGGCTGGGCACAGTCGGTTCCGCCCGCTCGCTACGGCTGGATGACAGCATCGGCAACGTCGCACCGGGGATGGATGCGGATCTGGTCGTGCTTGATCTCGCCTCAACACCCGCGATTGCCCAGCGTGAAGCCTGCGCCGATGATCTATGGGAAGCCATTTTCCCAACGATCATGATGGGCGACGACCGGGCCATTGCAGAGGTTTGGATCGGAGGGCAGGCAGTATCGCGTTGAAGGGAATGGGCCTAGGGCCCATGCCTCCGGCGGGGATATTTTTGGCCAGATGAAGAACGGATCCGCGCTTAACCCGCCAACGCGTGGGCGAGGCGGTTTTGGGCTTCAATGATTTTGGGCAGTTCGAGCGTTGTGATCTGCCCGTCGCGCACGATCTGACGGCCTTCGACAAACAGGTGTTTGACTTTCATCGGCCCGGCCAGCAGCAAGGCGGCTGGATCCCAACTGCCGGCACTTTCGATGCCGCGCGTGTCCCAGATGGCGATATCGGCGCGTTTGCCGGGCTCTAACCGGCCGCAATCAGGGCGGTTCAGCACTTCCGCGCCGCCTCGGGTGGCAATTTCCAGCGCCTCGCGCGAGGACATAGCGTCGGCCCCGTTTGCGACCCGTTGCAGCAGCATGGCCTGCCGTGCCTCCAGGATCAGACTACCGTTGTCATTGCTGGCGGACCCATCTGCGCCAATCCCGACGGGTACGCCGCGATCTCGCATGGCGCGCACCGGCGCGATGCCAGATCCCAAGCGGCAATTCGAACAGGGGCAATGGGCCACCCCGGTTTGTGTGCGTGCAAAAAGGTCGATCTCGGACCCGTCCAGCTTGACACAATGGGCGTGCCAGACATCTGATCCGGTCCAGCCCAATTCTTCGGCATATTGCCCTGGACGGCAGCCGAACTGCGCCTGCGAATAGGCGATATCCTCGTCATTCTCTGCCAGATGCGTGTGCAGCATCACGCCCTTGTCGCGGGCCAGAACAGCAGAGTCGCGCATTAGGTCGCGGCTGACCGAGAAGGGTGAACACGGAGCCAACCCCACCCGGCACATTGAGCCATCAGAGGGGTCGTGGAATGCGTCGACCACGCGGATCATATCTTCAAGAATGGCGGCTTCGGCCTCGACCAGAGAATCCGGCGGCAGGCCTCCATCGCTTTCACCTATGCTCATCGCACCGCGCGTGGGATGAAACCGCATGCCGATCTCGGCAGCCGCCGCGATGGTGTCGTCCAGCCTTGAGCCGTTCGGATATAGGTATAGGTGATCGGAACTCAGGGTACATCCCGACAGGGCAAGCTCTGCCAGGCCAATCTGCGCCGAGACGAACATCTCTTCCGGTCCGAACCGGGACCAGATTGGATAGAGCGTTTTCAACCAGCCGAACAACAAGGCATCCTGTCCCCCCGGAACAGCGCGCGTCAGGGTTTGATACAGATGGTGATGCGTATTCACCAGCCCGGGGGTCACAACGCAGCCCGACGCATCATGGACATCGCCAACCGTCTTCAGCGCATGGCCAATCTGAGCAACCTGCCCGTCACGGATCAGGATATCCGCGCCCGAAAGCTCTTGGCGCGTGTCGTCCATCGTCAGGATTGTATCGGCATTTTTGATAAGGATTTCGGTCATTTCGCCCTCCTTGCACAAGCCCGTTTCATGCATGGAGTGCGAAGGCTGGCGGAAAACGGGCATAAGAACCAGCCGGGCAGAACTTACCCGACCGGCCCCACCACGGCAACAGGTTTCAATAGTTGCGCAGGATTTCCAAAGCTGCGGCATGCACGTCAGCATTTGCCGCCGCCAGCGCGCGCCCACCGTTATGAGCCGCCCTACCTTGCCAATCGGTGACAATACCGCCTGCGGCCTCGATCACCGCGATTGGTGCCTGGATGTCATAGGCGTTCAGGCCAGATTCGATCACTAGGTCAACCTGACCGGCGGCCAGCAATGCATAGGCATAACAATCCATGCCGTATCGGGTCAGGCGCACGTGTTGGGCGACAGCTTCGAACCCTGCGCGGTCCTGCAATGACCCAACTTCGGGGAAAGTCGTGAACAGGATTGCCTGATCCAACGTGCGTGTCGACCGCGTCCTGAGTTGCGTCGTTCCGGTCGGTCCGACCGCCTGAGCGACTTTCGCGGAACCCACAAATCTTTCACCGATATAGGGCTGGTCAATAACGCCCATAATCGGGCCGTCCTGACCGCTCAACGCAATCAGAACACCCCAGGTCGGCGTACCACTGATAAAGCCCCGCGTGCCGTCGATGGGGTCCAGAACCCATGTCCGACCGCTGCTGCCTTCGGCTTGCCCAAATTCCTCGCCGAAAATTCCATCCTCGGGGCGGTGACGGGCAAGAACCTCTCGCATGGCCTGTTCAGCCTCGCGGTCGGCAATCGTAACAGGATCAAATCCATCGGAGAGCTTATTGGATGTTTCCAGGTTGGATTGCCTGAAATAAGGAAGAATGGCCTTGCGCGCTGCATCGGCCATTTCTTCTGCGACTTCCAAGTCATTCAGCGAAGTATCTTGCATGCGCTACCCGTGCGGTCCGCACGCACCAGAGTCAACCCGGCAATTTAGGCGACATCGCTGAGGACGCGCGCCAATTCGAACAAACGGCGGCGTTGGTTTTCTGGGATCGCGTAGTAGGACCGGACCAGATCCAACGCTTCCTTGTCCCCCATCAGATCGGCAGGAACGGATTTCTTGCCGGCTGTTTCTTTTTCTGCCTCTTCCAGACCCTCAAAGAAAAAGCTGACAGGAACGTCCAATGCCTCGGCAATATCCCAAAGACGAGACGCGCTGATCCGATTGGCTCCGGTCTCGTATTTTTGAATCTGTTGGAACTTGATACCAACCTGCTGCGCCAGTTGCTGCTGCGTCATGCCTATCAGCCAGCGGCGATGCCGGACGCGCTTGCCCACATGGACATCCACGTGATGAGTCATTGGTATTCTCCTCTCCTACACACAACCACAAGGGGCGCGCGGCCGTTTTCACTGCCGCATCACTAGTGAGCTGTGCTTAACCACTCCCTAATTTGGATCATGCCCCCAAATCAGCACCATAGCGCAATATTGCTTCTTTTGGTTATTTTTTCAAGAAGGTTGAATCTTTGTCCGGTTACAAAGGTTTATGGTTGTGCTTTCCAGACGCTCCTGCGCTTGGATTTATTACAAATAAGGTTCAATTCTGGGAATTCTGCCCTTATTGTCGCGCAGGGTAACCGATTGACATTCGCAGGCCAAAACGAATCTATGCTCGGAAAACACGGAGCGCGATCATGTTGGCCTTTCGAATTCAATCCAAAGGGGCTGAGGCCCAACTCTGTGACGTGCCCCAGCCCGAACCCGGCCCCGGCGAATTACGCATTCGGATCAAGGCCTGCGGTTTGAATTTCGCCGACCTTCTGATGCAGAAAGGCACGTATCAGGACACACCGGATGCGCCGTTTACTCAGGGAATGGAAATAGCTGGTGTCGTAGATTCACTGGGAGAAGGCGTCACGCATCTGCGCCCCGGGGATCGCGTGGCGGTGTATTCTGGTCAGGGCGGATTGGCTGAGTTCGGGGTCTTTGAGGCTGACCGTGCGATTTCCTTGCCGGACACGATGAGCTTTGAGGACGCAGCGGCGATCCAGATTGCCTACGGCACAAGCCATATCGCGCTGGACCATCGCGCGCGCCTTCAACCCGGCGAAACGCTGCTGGTCACAGGCGCAGCTGGCGGAGTTGGCCTGACGGCTGTCGAGATCGGTAACCTGATGGGGGCGACGGTCATCGCGCAGGCGCGCGGCGCCGACAAGCTTGAAGTGGCTCGTGCCGCAGGCGCTGACCACCTGATCGACGCATCCGAAGACCTGCGCCAGCGGGTTCTGGAATTGGGCGGGGCAGACGTCGTCTATGATGCGATCGGCGGAGACGTTTTCAAAGCCGCGTTTCGCGCGACAAACCCCGAAGGCCGCCTGCTGCCGATCGGGTTTGCCGGCGGTGATGTTCCGCAGATCCCCGCAAACCATCTGCTGGTCAAAAACCTGACCGTGATCGGCTTCTATATTGGCGGATACCTGAAGTTCCGCCCCCAGATCGTTCAGGACAGTTTTGACACCTTGTTTCGATGGCGTAGCGAAGGCCGGATCAAGCCCCACATCAGCCACACCTTGCCTCTGGCGGAGGTTGAAAAAGGGTTACAGCTTTTGAGGGACCGCGCCGCGACAGGTAAAGTCGTGATTACCCCCTAGCCGACCACGGCCCTCAACTGTGTCCCGCCTACCAATCGGAAATTCTGCCGAACCAGAGAGGCCAATGCCTCAACAACCGCGCCGCGACCCGCTTCGCCGCCATAGAGGTTGATCATGTGCGCTGGCAGTTCCGGCAATACGCCGCCGTCATCTATTTGGACCAGATGCGCGGCTTCGGTTCCGTCCAGCATCGCGTGAACAGCCAGATCCGCGCTGACCGTCGCTTCGATCGTGCGGTCGTTTTCGGTTTCAACCGACAGCTCCCACGGAATATCGGCTTCGTCCAAGGCTGCGATCACCTGCGGACGGAACAGGCATCTGCGGCCCAGCGCCAAGGGTAAAGGACGTTTACGCCAGGCAGAGCCGCCTGGGGCCCCTATCCAACGCAACGGAAGTTCGGCAATCGTTTCGGCCCCATCACCGACAGACGCTTCTGTCGTCAGGATCAGGTCGCACTCTCCCTTTTTGTACATATCCTTCAGTTGTAGCGAATAGGACGACACAAGCTGAACACGCACCCTCGGGAAATCAGCATTGAACCGTTGAAGCACCCGAGGGATGGCCGGGTAGACAATGTCATGGGGCACACCCAAAACAACCTCTCCCTCAAAGGCCTGATCCGTGAGCTTTGAAATCACCTCATCATTCAGGGCGATCATACGGCGCGCATAGGCCAGCAACTGTTCGCCCGATGCAGTCAACGCAATGGTCCTGCCGCTGCGGTCCAGCAGTTCAAGACCCAGCAGCTCCTCCAGACGTTTCAATTGCATGGAAACGGCGGATTGCGTCAGGTGCAAAAACCCTGCCGCCCGCGTCACGCCGCCCTGATCGGCAACGGCCACGAAAGAGCGCAACGTGGTGATGTCCAGATTTCGCATGTTCACGATTCCTTATGCATCGGTTCATAAATATTCATTTTTAAAATGTGTCATATCGCGCCATATAAATCAAGGAAGTTGATAAGACCGAAGCAAACCATCGAAATTCACGGAAAGGACAAGGATTATGACCCAGTTAACGCTCGCTTCAAATTGCACCCCGCGCCGCCGTTTTTCAGTAACTTCGCTTTGGGACGCCCTGTCACTCATGCGTCAACGTCGTACCCTTGGCCAACTGGATGACCGGGCACTGGAGGATGTTGGAATCACAAGAGAACAAGCCCGATCAGAGGCAGCCCGCCACATTTGGGACGCTCCGGAGTTCTGGCAAAAGTGACCACAGGATGCTTCTTTTTTCGCTGAATGGCGGCCCGTGTCAGCAGGCCGCCATTTTTGTAGCGTGTTTTAGCCAGTTTCCGGTGTTAAACCCTTGAAACGTAGCTCGCACTTGCCGATATTTGCGGGGAACGCGCGCTGATTTCAGGGCGCAACAAGAATATGTAAAGGGAGACCCTTTAATGGCACAATTTGACGCGATCCGGACAGCGGCTGGTGCCCGCTCTGCCGAGATTGATGAGGGCCTGCGCGCCCATATGAACAAAGTCTACGGCACCAT
The DNA here is from genome assembly GCF_056536745.1 of Ruegeria sp. CJ2. Lineage (NCBI taxonomy): Bacteria > Pseudomonadati > Pseudomonadota > Alphaproteobacteria > Rhodobacterales > Roseobacteraceae > Ruegeria > Ruegeria sp. CJ2. Next base: position 148,434 of record NZ_JBQFQF010000006.1, on the reverse strand, counting down.
GTCCGTGGGCATGCTGATCACGTTTGCTGCGGCCTGGGCGATTGCTGGCTTGGCAACGACGACCGATCCGTCGGCCGCTGCCGCGCAACTGAGCGCCAACAAATACCTGACCTCGTTTGGTGCAACGCTTTTCGCGTCGCCCCTGAAGTGGGTCATCATGTTTGCACCGCTGGCCTTTGTTTTTGGCTTTAGCGCCGGAATCAACCGCCTTTCCGCATCCGGTGCACAGTCGGTCTTTTACCTGTTCGCCGCCGTTATGGGCGTGTCGATCAGCTGGATTTTCCTGGTCTTCACCGGTCAGTCGATCATTCAGGTCTTCCTGATCACGTCGATCGCCTTTGCGGGTCTGTCGCTATACGGCTACACCACCAAGAAAGACCTGTCGGCCATGGGCACGTTCCTGATCATGGGCGTTATCGGCCTGATCGTCGCGTCCATCGTGAACATCTTCATCGCCTCTTCTGCGGTGGCCTTCGCAATCTCGGTGATTGGCGTTCTGATCTTTGCTGGTCTGACGGCCTATGACACGCAGAATATCAAGACCACCTACCTGCAAATGGCGCACTCGGGCGATCAGGAATGGTTGGGTAAAGCCGCGATCATGGGCGCACTGAGCCTGTATCTGGACTTTATCAACATGTTCATGTTCCTGCTGCAACTCTTCGGCAACCGGGAATAACAGACAAACAAGCTTCGGCTTTTTGGGGCGGACCACTGGGTCCGCCCTTTTCTTTTGGCCTGTGGCGCAAGATTTTCCTGTGGCGCACGGCCCCCATTACGCCAAGCAGGACAAGAAAAAGCCCCCACCGACTGGTGGGGGCTTTTCTGAATTATTTGAGTTGCTCTTAGCTGCAGTTCAAAGGAACGGCAAACCCCGAGCTGCGCTGCGACGAACCTTTGCGGAACACGTCACCTGCCGCAAGGCATCCGGTAAACTGTTCGGCGTTCTGGCCGAACGCTGCGCCAATTTGATTGTCGACCCGGGTACTGTTGTTTTCAGTGCGCAGGACGCCATAGAGCGTGCCGTTTACGCTTACAGTGCTTAGGAACATGTTCGTCGACAGTCCGGTCAGAACCACCGAGTTCGTGTCGCTGCGTCCGCCATTATCAATGGCAACCCGCGCAAGTTTCTGCGGATCGGTCTCACCGGACGTCACCCGTATCGGCGGCAACACGGCCAATTCAGCGGGTACGTTGGTAGCCCGCGGTAGGAAAGCCACGGCACCGGGGACATCAGACAAGGTTCGTGGTTCACCATCGATACCCGTGAACCCGACCCCCTGACGGTTGTAAGGGTCTTCACAAGCCGCAAGGGCCAACACAGTGATTGTGGATAACAAGATTTTTTTCATGACGGCCAACATTTTGGAACGAGTTGTTGAAGCGTAGAGGCAAGCCATTCAAAAAAGCAACCCATGCCCCATTCGATTGATCTGACCGCTGATGCTTCGTTGCAACGCGTGTTTTTCGGTCGAGGGCCGGTTTTTTGCGTATCACACCGCCAAATTGCAAAGAAAAAGGGCCTGCTGCAGCAGACCCCTGAACTTTGCCCAAGCTGGACGGCAGATTACTTAATCTTGCCTTCCTTGTACTCGACATGCTTCCGAGCAACCGGATCGTATTTACGAACGGTCATCTTCTCAGTCATGGTGCGCGCGTTCTTCTTGGTCACGTAGAAGTGGCCCGTGCCCGCGGTCGAGTTCAGGCGGATCTTGATTGTCGTCGGCTTCGCCATGGTTATCTCCTGCGTCCGAAAAGGCAGGGCCTTTCGGTTGAATTCCTATGAGCGTGCGCTTTTACGCCCTGCACGGCCTATGTCAAGCGCAATCGCACCGGATAACCACCCTAAGCGGGATTGGCGTCAGACGGGCGGGGTGGCAAGCCAAAGCAGGAACGATTCTGACCCGAATTCCCACCGAGGAGCGCAATCCACAGGGCTATCTGTATCATATCCGAAGTTCCATGATCAGCCTTCGCCCGAATCGCGCCCGGACCAAGGGAAGTCCGACTTGGCCATCCGACTACCCTAGGAAGCCGCGCAAAAACCCCTGAGTTTGTCGCAATCCCTTAACCGTGGTAACTTCCCCTCAGTTCCAAGATCGAAGAAGCCACTGAACGGCTCGGTTTTCGAGGCACCAAAGACAGGCAAGCACAAATGACGGCAGCGTTTGTAGCTTGATATTTTTGGGGGACATCATGACCGAATGGACAATTCAGGGCGAAGAGCTGGCCAATTGCAACTGCAACTTCGGGTGCCCATGCCAGTTCAGCGTGTTGCCAACGCATGGAAATTGCGAGGCGGTGGTCGCGTATGACATTCAATCCGGGCACTATGGCGACACCGATCTGGCCGGGCTGCGCGCGGCAGGCGTCTATTATTGGCCGGGTCCCATCCACGAAGGCAATGGTCAGATGCAATTGATCATCGACGAAAGCGCCTCGGCGGATCAAAGGGCTGCTTTGGAAGCCATTATGAAGGGCGAAGACACCGACGAGATGGCAACCTTCTGGTATGTCTACAGCGCCATGGCGCCGACAAAACACGAAACCCTCTACCTTCCGATTGAGCTGGATTGGTCCCGCGAAGACCGCAAGGGATACGCAAAGGTTAAGGGCATCTTCGATCTTGAGGTGAACCCGATCCCTCATATCGTTTCAGGGCTACCGCATCGGGCGTCCATCCATCTGCCCAACGGGTTCGAGTATCGGCAGGCCGAGTCCGCATCCGGGACAACAAAAACGACGGGCGGGGAAATCAGCCTGACCTTCGACGCCACGCATGCGCATCTGGCTCACCTCAACATCTCTGGCCACGGCGTTATCGGCGCGTGATCCCCTGCAGATATGACACCTGAGACAAATCAACCGCACGTAGGAGCGGTCGACTATGTCCTGCGGCGCGACAGCGGAGTCGTGCTGCTTTGCGTCACCCTGATCGTGTTGGGGGCCGCGTGGTACACCATTGTCGGTATCGGCATGAACATGACCGCTGTCGAGATGACCCGCATGGCAGGGCCGATCGGTGAGCCCATGCAGATGGGCGGGCCGGTTATCTGGTCCCTGCCCTACACCATCCTGATATTCCTCATGTGGTGGGTCATGATGATCGCGATGATGACGCCCAGCGCCGCACCCACCGTGTTGTTGTACTCAGCCATCAAGCGCATGGGACCAGATAAGAAGCGCACAACATGGCTCAGTCTGGTATTTCTGAGCGGCTACCTCGTCGTCTGGGCTTTTTTCAGCGCGCTTGCCACTGGTGGGCAATGGGGGCTGGAACAGATTGGTCTATCAGACGGTCCGATGATGACGATCCGGTCCAAGGCGTTTGCAGGGTGTGTTTTGCTGGCGGCCGGTTTGTATCAGTTGTCCAGTCTAAAGTCTGCCTGCCTGCGCCACTGCCGCAGCCCGGCCCAGTTTCTGGCCGAGCACAACCGGCCCGGCGCAGGGGGCGCATTTCGCGTGGGCGCGGTGCACGGCGCGTATTGTCTGGGCTGCTGCTGGGCCCTGATGCTGCTGCTCTTTGTCGGAGGTGTCATGAATCTCTACTGGATCGTTGGTATTGCGATTTATGTGGGGCTGGAGAAGCTGCTACCGCGCGCCCGATGGCTTGGCCCTGCGACCGGTATCGCCTTGACCGCTGCAGGTCTGTGGCTGATTGGTAGCGCGGTAGCTATCGTGACTTAAAGGAGGAATACGCGCGGAGGGCCTGTAAGCCGGATCTTGTTCCGGGGTTGCCCCCTTCGATGACCATTCCTCTAGGCCGTGCATTGCTGCGCGGCTCAAGCTGCCAACCCGGTCCCTCTCGGCCAAGACGCGCTTAGCGGCGGTATCGGCTTGCGCCGACCTGCCCGCGCGGGGACCCTATTTGGCATTGCTCCCGGTGGGGCTTGCCGTGCCGCCCCTGTTGCCAGGGGCGCGGTGGGCTCTTACCCCACCGTTTCACCCTTACCTTTGACAGACGTCGCAGGCGGTCTGATTTCTGTGGCGCTTTCCGTCGGGTTGCCCCGCCCGGGCGTTACCCGGCACCGTTGTCTTGTGGAGTCCGGACTTTCCTCTCGGGTTTGCACCCCAGCGGCCATCCGGCCCTCCGCGCGTGGGCTGGGTATGCCTTGCATCGAGCCGCGTCAAGGGTTGAGAACGGGTGAAGGGGCCAGCCCCTTCTTGGCCTGCGGCCAATTCAACCCCGGGATATTTTCGGCCAGATGAAGAACGGATCAGCTTGATCCGGTTTCCCTGATCAGCGGGGTGAGGTCGTCGGGGGTCAGAGGTCCCTTGCCCCAAGGTCGATATCTCAGACGCACTGTATGTAGAAGTGTCTCGTCATCGACGCTTGCAGTGAAACCCGCCGCGCGCGCCAAGCGTTTGAATTCTTGCATTTCAGCAATCTGCGGGCGCTCACCGTCGCCTCGCGCCTGTACCAGCCCCCGATGCTCGAGGCGTTGCCAGTCAAATCGGGAACCCGGATCCAGCTTGCGACCGGGCGCCATATCAGAATGGCCGATGACGCCCTTAGGGGGGATCTTCCATCTATGCAAAAGATCGGTCAGCAGGTGCTCAAGAACCATCATCTGCGGTTCCGCAAACGGGTGATCGCCGCGATTGTCGAGTTCAATGCCGATCGATCGGGAATTGATGTCGTCCTGCCCATACCACTCACCTGCTCCGGCGTGCCAGGCGCGATCCTGTTCGCGCACCATCTGCCAGAGGTTACCGTCTGATCCAATCAGGTAATGGGCGGACACTTCGTGTTGTGGATCGCACAGGCGCTTTAACGCGTCCTGCGCGCTGTCCATTGCCGTGTAGTGCAGGACGATCAGAGACGGTTTCAAACCGCCGCGACGCGCACCAAAGTTGGGCGACGGGTGCCAGATCGGGTTGAGGTCAGTTGTTGACGGCACTGCGGAACGTGCTGGGATCCCAACCACATGCGTAGCCGTCCCCGTCCGGGTCCAGCCCTTTGCGATCACGTTGGGGGCCGCCGCTTGCAAGGAATTCGATCTGCGCCTGATCCGCCGAAGGATACCGGGCGCAATTGCGCTGCGCTTTGGCCTGCAGGTTAAACCCCGCGCGGCTGTACAGCTGGGTACCAACCGGGTTCGACGTATTCAGAGCGTATTGCACGATATTGGGCTGACCATCTGTGCCCCGTTGCGGCACGGCTGTTGGGGCAACCACTTCGTAGGTCTGGCTGTTTTGCTCGATCCGGGCTGCGTCGGATTCAATGGTGCGACGCCCGGAGACGGCCTCGAAATCCTGCTCGTCCGAAATCGCGTTATTGCTTGCGATTGGCGTCGTTGCGGGAACAGAGGTGTTGGCCAAAGCAACAGCGGTTGCAGACGCGATATCCGCGTTCTCTCCGGTTGGTGGAAGCGGCTCGCCGGGGGCGCCAAGCTGTTGTTCAGTCACGTCGACCGGTCCCAGCAGGGGGTTTCCGGTCAGCCCCTGCCCCGCCAATTCAGCCTCGCGCTGCGCCTGATATTGCGGCGTGTTGAAGCTTGTGCTCTGTATCGGGGCCACCGTATTGCAGGCGGCCACCAAGCCAAAAGCGGGAATCAGAAGCGTAAGGCGCATTCAGCTGCTCCGTTTTAAGTCGTCTTGCCTGAGCCGAGATTTACCACCATTTCCCCGGCTTGGCTACAAAACCCGCTGCGCTTTCCAGCGCGTAGGCCGTGTTCAGCAGATCGCCTTCGTCCCATGGGCGGCCGATCAGTTGAAGACCCAGCGGCAAACCCTGCGCATCCAAGCCCGCAGGCACCGAAATGCCCGGCAGACCAGCCAGGTTCACGGTCACGGTAAACACGTCGTTGAGGTACATCTGCACCGGATCGGCCTCGGTCATCTCACCCAAACCGAAGGACGCCGAGGGCGTTGCCGGGGTCAGGATCGCGTCGACACCTGCTGCAAAGACATCTTCGAAGTCTTTCTTGATCAGGGTGCGGACGCGGCGGGCACGGTTGTAATAAGCGTCGTAGAAGCCTGCCGACAGCACATAGGTGCCGACCATCACGCGGCGCTGGACCTCGTGGCCGAAGCCCTCGGCGCGGGTTTTCTCGTACATCTCGGTGATGCCATCACCCTGCGCCAGCGTCGCGCGGCGGCCATAGCGGACACCGTCATAGCGGGCGAGGTTCGAGGACGCCTCGGCCGGGGCAATCACGTAATATGCTGGCAGCGCGTATTTGGTGTGCGGCAGCGAGATATCAACGATCTCGGCGCCCGCAGCTTTCAGCATCTCGGCACCTTCGGACCAGAGCTTTTCGATCTCGGCAGGCATTCCATCCATACGGTATTCTTTCGGAATACCGATCTTCTTGCCCTTGATGTCACCGGTCAACATCGCCTCGAAGTTGGGTACGGCAAGCTCGGCGCTGGTGGAATCCTTGGGGTCGTGGCCACACATGGTTTCCAGCATGATCGCCGCGTCGCGCACGTTCTTGGTCATCGGCCCCGCCTGATCCAGCGAGGACGCAAAGGCCACGATACCCCAGCGCGAGCAGCGGCCATAGGTGGGCTTGATGCCGGTGATGCCTGTGAAGGCCGCAGGCTGACGGATCGAGCCGCCGGTATCGGTGCCGGTTGCCGCCAGACACAGGTCCGCCGCCACAGCCGAGGCAGAACCGCCCGACGACCCGCCCGGTGTCAGTTGCGCATCGTCATTGCCGCGGCGCCACGGGCTGACCGCGTTGCCGTAAACCGAAGTTTCATTGGACGAGCCCATGGCGAATTCGTCCATGTTCAGTTTGCCAAGCATAACAGCCCCGGCATCGGCCAGTTGCTGTGACACGGTGGATTCGTATTCCGGCTTGAAGCCTTCCAGAATCTTCGAGGCCGCCTGTGAAGGCACGCCCTTGGTGCAGAACAGGTCCTTGATGCCAATAGGCAGGCCACACATGGCAGGCGCGTCGCGTTCCTTGATCCGGGCGTCCGCGGCCTTGGCACGTTCCAGCGCGATCTCAGGCGTTTTATGGACAAAAGCGTTCAGCGCGTCGGCCTCGTCAATGGCCTTGAGGCAGGATTCGGTCAACTCGACCGAGGTTACGTCACCCTTGCGCAGCGCGTCGCGGGCCTCGGCCAGACCCAGTTTGTTCAGATCGCTCATGTCTTACTCCACCACTTTGGGGACTGCGAAAAAGCCCTCGCGCGCGTCGGGGGCGTTGGCCAGAACCTTGTCCTGCTGGTTTCCGTCTGTGACCACATCCTCGCGCCGTTTCAGGCGCATCGGCTCGACCGAGACCATCGGTTCGACACCTTCGACATCCACTTCGTTAAGCTGTTCGATAAACCCAAGGATGGTGTTGAACTCGGATGCCAGCGCAGGCAGCGCGTCATCCTCGACCTTGATCCGGGCCAGTTTTGCCACCTTTGCGGCAGTGCTTTGGTCAATCGACATCGGAAAACCTCATATGCGTTAGGGGGCGTTTACCTGTCTGATGCTTCGGTCGCAAGGGCACCGCTTGGCTGATCTGAGGCTAGAGCGCAGAGTTTTCCAACGTGATCATTCATTTTTGCATATCGGGTATGCGAAAAAATGAACCGTTTAGTTCACTTTTGATCTTGAAAAACTGAACTGAACTGTTCATTTCATTACCACGACACAGCCATCCCCGGAGTAAGACGATGAAAACTCTCATGACTGCCTTTGTATTGGCGACCACGGTTCTTGCCGCGCAAGCCCATGCGTTTGGGCCAACAATGGACAGCATGTTCCCGGATCTGAGCTTCCCTGATCAGGTCTCTGAACCAGTATCACAGGATAAGGCGAAGCCTGCCAGCTAACTTGCCCGCTTCGTCCGGGCCGGGTACTCCTCTCCCCGGCCCGAAAACTTATTTGCTTGCTGCACAGGACGCGGCGACCCGGTAGGGTAGCTCTGGAAAACCGGTCAGACATGACCGCAGAACCGGACGAACAACGGAGCACCCCATGAGCACGCGCAAGCAAGCCGTACTGGACGCAGTAGATGCGGCCAACGCCAAGGACCCCAATCTGGAGGATGGCCAGCCAGCCGCCCTTCTTTATGGTCAGCGCATGAGCGCTGAGCTTGAGAGGTTATTTCCGAACGCTTCGGATCCTCTGACAATCGCCGCGCGTGGTCAGCACGTTGAGCGCTGGAAACTGGCGCGCACCGAGTTCCCGGAAGGACGTGCAGGATATCTGGCCTGGCGAAAAGCGCAGGGCGTGCATCATGCCGAGATTGTCATGGGCCTAATGGAGTTGAGCGAATACGGTGCCGAAGACATCGAAGCCGCAGGTCGTATGCTTCGCAAACAGGGTATCAAGCGCGATGACGAGGTTCAGGCGCTGGAAGACGTGATCTGTTTCGTTTTCCTCAAATGGTACTTTGCCCCTTTCGCCGCCAAACATTCGGCTGATAAAATTCAAAGCATTGTCGAAAAAACAGCCCGCAAGATGTCAGCCGAAGGCCGCGCACGTGTGCTGGACGAGTTTGACCTGCCCGAAAACCTCGCTGCCGCTTTTCAAGCCTGAGACGTGCGTTTCAGGTGCCTGCGATACACTTCGATCATCCAGCCCAGCATGGTCGCGTTCAAGATGTGCCACATGAAATGCGTACCAGTTTCGAACTGAACGCAGATCGGTGCATCCAAAGCGCGGAACGTGATTGAGGCGATCAGTATCGCGGCACCACTTGCCAGCCCTGTTGCCGTCTCGGGGAACCTGCGGCGCAGCAAGGCTGCGTAGATCAGGATCAGCAGCGGAACCGGCGCATAACCCGCCGATCCGCCCAGACCGGGTACCAGTTGAAAGATCGGCACGGTTGCCGCCGCATAAGGAATAAACAGCGCCGTGGCGACCCCGGCATAAAGCGGCCGCAATTGCCAGACGTCGCGATTGATCGCGTAGATATAGACCAGAATATACAGCAGGATTGGCGCCACGTCCGCCAGTGCCGCCCAGACCTGCGCGTGGGTGTGAAACAGGTAACTGCCCACTCCGATCGCAGCCAGAATCACCACCAATGTCACTGCCAGCGGCATTCCCTGCCCGCGCACCCGCCTCCACATGATGAAAGCGGCGATGATAAATGCGACGTTTGTCACAGCGTTGATCGGCTCTGCCCAATAGTCGGGCGACAATCTCTCGCAATATCCGTCAATTTCCTGAAACCAGTCCATGAAATTTTACATAGCCGATGCTAGGTTAAAGCCAACAGTCTGTTTCGGAGGATTTTTTCATGAACATCATTTGGCTGGGCCACGGCAGTTTCCGCATCGAGACCGGAGGACAAGTGCTGCTGATCGACCCTTGGCTGACCGGCAATCCCGTCCTGTCCGAGGATCAGCACGATGCAGCGCTGGACGGCGCGACGCATATCCTTCTGACACACACGCATTTCGACCACGTGGCCGATGTGGTCTCGTTGGCCAAGCACCTCAAGGTTACGGTTGTGGGTCAATACGACCTGATGGGGTATTGGAGCGAGTCTGAAGGGATCGAGACCGTAGGCTTCAACAAAGGCGGCACGGTGAATTTGAACGGGGTGATGGTGTCGATGGTTCCAGCCTCGCACAGCTCGACCTTTTCCACACCCGACGGTCTGCGCACCGGCGGCAGCGAGGTCGGGTTCATGATCGCGGGCGATGGTCACATGCTCTATGTGTCAGGCGATACAGATATCATGGCCGACATGGACTGGATGGGGGATTATTACAAACCCGACATCGGTATCCTGTCGGCTGGCGGACATTTCACCATGGACATGAAGGGCGCGGCCTATGCCGCGAAGCGCTATTTCGATTTCAAGACGGTGATCCCCTGCCACTACAAGACTTTCCCGATCCTGGAACAGTCGGCGCGGGCACTGGTCGAGGGATTGCCGGGCGTCGATGTAATCGAGCCGGAAGTGATGCAGCCAATCAAGCTGTAGATCAATCCGTAGGCCGGGCTTCAGCCCGGCGCATCCCCCCGACGCGCCGCGAAGAACGCCTTTAAAAGCGCAGCAGCTTCCTGCCCTGCGATCCCGTCATAGACCTCAGGCACATGGTGCGCCTGCGCATGGGTGAAAACCCGCGCACCATGGGCCACGCCACCCGATTTCGGGTCAGCCGCGCCGTAGTAGATCCGCCGGATACGCGCCGCCGCCAAAGCCGCCGCACACATCGCGCAAGGCTCCAACGTGACATAGAGGTCATGGTCCGGCAGACGCTCTGACCCAGCCGCAGAACAGGCCGCGCGCAGAGCAAGGATTTCGGCATGTGCGGTCGGATCATTCAACTCGCGCGTGCGGTTGCCAGCAGTCGCCACGACATTATCGCCTGCGACGATCACGGCCCCCACCGGAACCTCGCCTCGGTCTGCCGCGGCGCGCGCCTCTTGCAGCGCGATATTCATGAATGATCTGAACACCATGTCTTTGACTGCATCAGAAACGCGTCTTTCGCAAGGCGACGGTATGCGCTATGGGCTGCGGATGAGCAAAACCCCTCCTCCCGGCGACCGGATCGCCAAAGTGCTTGCCCGCGCGGGCGTTGCCTCGCGCCGTGAAGCCGAGCGCATGATCGAAGCCGGTCGTGTGAATGTGAACGGCAAGACCATCACCAGCCCCGCCCTGAACGTCACCGGCAAGGACAGGATAACCGTAGACGGCAAACCGGTATCCGAGCCCGAACCCTCACGCCTGTGGCTCTATCACAAGCCCCCCGGTCTGGTGACGACGACGCGTGACGAAAAGGGCCGCGCGACGATTTTCGACAACCTGCCTGATGACATGCCCCGCGTCATGAGCGTCGGGCGGCTGGACCTGAATTCCGAAGGCTTGCTGCTGCTGACCAACGATGGCGGCATCAAGCGCAAGCTCGAACTGCCCTCGACCGGCTGGCTGCGCAAATACCGTGTACGGGTGAATGGCCGCCCCAAGGACGAGGATTTTGCCCCGCTGCGCAAGGGTCTGGTCATCGAGGGCGAACGGTTTTTGCCCATGGACGTCTCGCTGGACCGTCAGCAGGGCGCAAATGCATGGCTGACCATCGGATTGCGCGAAGGTAAGAACCGTGAAATTCGCCGCGCGATGGAGGATATCGGCTATGCCGTGAACCGCCTGCTGCGCGTGTCTTATGGGCCGTTCCAACTGGGCAATCTGAAACCCGGTAAAGTCGAGGAAATCCGTCGCCGCGTGATGCGCGATCAACTGGGGCTGGATGCTGATCCCGCAACCCCGGTCAAGCGCCCCGCGCGTCCGCAAAGAAAACGGGCGCCCATCGGCAAGAAACCTCGCAAGTGACGCCAGTTAAACAACCTTCCCCCTAGCTTCACTGGCCCTCTTGCCCTAGATTTTCTGCAAGGAAAGTCTTTGGGGGGCGTCATGTCCGGGACCGGAGTACAAAAACTGGCCTATGTGGTCTTACTTGTACTGCTCTTCGGTGTTTGCACCGGCGTACTTGGGGGCTTGTGAGCACATGGCCAAACGCTATGGCGGAAAATTCAGTCCTCAGGGTGACTCGTCCCAGCCAGACCAACCCCCGCGCGGTCAATTTGACCGTGCGCGCGTAGAACCTGCGGGCGCTCGTGCAAACCTGCTTTTCCTGCCTGCCGTTCCACTGGTGTTTCTGTCTCTCAACGATGGCGCGGTTGGAATGACGATCGGATTGATCGCGGCGGGCGTTCTGACTGCGGCTGCGTTCCTGCTGCGTGAAGGCTTGCGCGCCGAAGCCGCGTATAATGCGCGGCGAACAGCGCGGAGACCCGCCTTTCCCCGAAAGATTTTCGCCAGCGTTCTCACCGGTATCGGTGCAGCCTTAGCCTCTTATCGGTCCGAGTTTCTGGACGCCGCGTCTGCGTCCGAGGTCAGTTTGATCGCGCCTGTTCTGTTTGGCGGCGTGGCGACGGTTCTGCACTCGGTTTCTTTCGGGTTTGATCCGCTTTCAGACAAGGGGATGGAGGGCGTCGACACGTTTCAGCAAGACCGTGTCGCCCGTGTTGTGGAGGATGCAGAACAGCACCTGACCGAGATGACAGATGCGATAAAACGCGCGGGCGACCGAAGGATCGAAGCGCGGGTGGAACAGTTTCAGGACACGGCCCGAGACCTGTTTCGCACCGTCGAGGAAGACCCCCGCGATCTGGCCGGAGCGCGCAAGTACATGACGGTGTATCTGCAGGGCGCGCGGGACGCGACGGTCAAATTTGCAGATGTGTATGCGCGCACGCGCGACGCGCAGGCTTTGGCTGACTATTCAGCCCTTTTGGATGATCTTGAACAGAATTTCGCGGCGCGAACCCGTAAAATGCTTTTGGATGACCGCAGCGACCTGACCGTTGAAATTGACGTGCTGCGCGAAAGGTTGCAGCGCGAAGGCGTTCGGTTGGATTGACCGGCCATTTTTTGAGAAAGGATTTCACATGTCCAATGAGATCAAGAACAAGGCGGTAGAAGCAGAAACGCTGGTACAGGAAGTAACGGCCGTCGCGCTCCCCGAACCCACGACCGATGTGGTCTCGCTTGAGGACGCGGACGAACCCGTAAGCGCGGAAATCCGCAAGCGCATGGACGAGATTGACATGGGCAACACGAATTCGATCGTCGCGTTCGGGTCATCCGCCCAGGCCGAGTTGCAGGAGATCAGCCAGGCAATGCTGGCGGACGTGCGCAACAAAGACGTCGGCCCTGCCGGAGACAGCCTGCGCAATATCGTGACCACGATCCGGGGCTTTTCGGTCAGTGAGTTGGATGTGCGCCGCGAAAGAAGCTGGTGGGAGAAGCTGATCGGAAAAGCGGCCCCCTTTGCAAAGTTCACCGCGCAATACGAAGAGGTTCAGGGCCAGATCGATCGGATCACAGACGACTTGCTGGGGCATGAACACACGTTGCTCAAGGACATCAAGTCGCTGGATTTGCTGTATGAAAAGACGCTTGGGTTTTATGACGAGCTCGCGCTTTACATCGCCGCTGGCGAGGAAAAGCTGACCGAGCTGGACAGCCACGACATTCCCGAAAAGGAAGCCGAAGTTGAGGCCGCGCCCGAAGAAGAACAGGTGATGAAGGCACAGGAGTTGCGCGATATTCGCGCCGCCCGGGACGATCTGGAGCGCCGGGTCCACGACCTGAAGCTGACGCGGCAGGTGACGATGCAGTCCCTGCCCTCGATCCGATTGGTGCAGGAAAACGACAAGTCGCTGGTAACCAAGATCAACTCGACACTGGTGAACACCGTCCCACTATGGGAGACGCAATTGGCGCAGGCCGTCACCATCCAGCGCAGCGCCGAAGCAGCCGCAGCGGTTCGGGATGCAAATGACCTGACGAACGAGTTGCTGACATCGAACGCGGCCAACCTGCGGCAGTCGAACAAGATGATCCGCGAAGAAATGGAACGTGGTGTCTTTGACATCGAAGCGGTCAAACAGGCCAATGCCGATCTGATCGGGACGATTAACGAAAGCCTTGCAATTGCAGACGAAGGTAAGGCACGGCGCGCCGCCGCCGAACAGGAACTGCAAAAGATGGAGACGGAATTGCGCGACACATTGGCTGCCGCCAAAGCCCGCAAGGACGGAACTGGCGACAACGCCGGCACCGCTGTGCCGGGATAACAGAATGCGGCGACCGGGATTTCTAAAACTTCTATTGGGCTTTGTTTCACTATTGGCGCTGGCCAATTGTGACGAGACGCTGACGTCTTCCATCGTCCCCGAGTCGCGCCCGCCTGCCCCGGCGCCAGCGGCGAATGCCTATGCCCCGCCCTCCGCTGCTAGTCAGGACCTTGCGCGGTTTTATGAACGGGTTGAGCGCGATTTGCTGACGCGCGGATTGCTGCGCACGGACGGCGGTGGGCCGGATACACCGTTCGATGCAGACGACTTGGCACGAAATTTTGAGGCTATCGCTTTCTACAGCGAGTATCCCGATCATGCGGTCGCAGCTTCGTCGCGGCAGACGGATGGTCAGCTCAGTCGTTGGTCGGGGCCTGTCCGCGTACAGACGGAGTTCGGCCCCTCGGTCTTGCCGGCCACGCGCACGCAGGATGCTGCCGAGGTTGAATCCTTTACGGCTCGACTGGCAAAGCTGACCGGGCACCCGATCTCGGTTGTGAATCGCCGCGCCAATTTTCATGTCTTTTTCGCAGGCAAGGATGACAGTGCCTACGTTGTGACCCGCCTGAAAGAGCTTATCCCGAATATCAGTCAGGCCTCGCTGGAACTGGTTGCCAATCCGCGCGCAAATATCGACTGCTTCGTCTTTGCTTCAGCCACCAGTTCGTCACCTTACAAATACGTGCGTGCCGTCACCTTGATCCGAACCGAGTTGCCGGAATTGCTGCGTCGTAGCTGCATTCACGAAGAAATCGCGCAAGGTTTGGGATTGTCCAACGACAGCCCAGCGGCCCGGCCTTCCATATTCAACGACGATGACGAATTTGCGCTGTTGACCAGCCATGACGAAAAGCTGCTGACCATGCTGTACGATCCGCGCCTCGAACCCGGCGTGACGGTGGACAACGCGCGCCCGGTGGTCCGCATTATTGCACGCGAATTGATGGGCCAGCCGCTATGAGCCCCCTGAAAGGAGACCCCAAATGGGTATTTTCGATTTTCTGACCGGCGAATTTATCGACGTCATTCACTGGGTCGACGACACCCGCGACACGATGGTCTGGCGGTTCGAGCGCGAAGGCCATGCTATCAAATATGGCGCCAAGCTGACGGTTCGCGAGGGGCAGTCAGCCGTGTTCGTGCATGAAGGACAGTTGGCGGATGTGTTTACTCCGGGGCTTTACATGCTCGAAACCAACAACATGCCGATCCTGACAACCCTGCAGCATTGGGATCACGGGTTTCAGTCGCCGTTCAAGTCCGAGATTTATTTCGTCAACACCACCCGGTTCAACGACCTGAAATGGGGCACCAAGAACCCCATCATGCTGCGCGACCCCGAGTTCGGGCCGACCCGAATTCGCGCATTCGGAACCTATACGATCCGCGTCAAGGACCCCGCGAAGTTCATGGTCGAGATTGTCGGAACTGATGGCGAGTTCACCATGGATGAGATCAGCTTTCAGATCCGCAACATCATCGTGCAGGAGTTCAGCCGCGTGATCGCAGGATCGGGCATTCCGGTTCTGGACATGGCCGCCAACACCGCCGATCTGGGCAAGCTGATCGCGGCCGAGGTCTCGCCCGTACTGGACAGCTATGGGCTGGAAATGCCCGAGTTCTACATAGAGAACATCTCGCTTCCGCCTGCGGTCGAGGCAGCGCTGGACAAGCGTACTTCGATGGGGTTGGCGGGCGATCTGGGCAAGTTCACACAATACTCGGCGGCCGAGGCGATGACGGCGGCTGCCAACAATCCCGGTCAAGGCGGCGGTATGGGCGCCGGGCTTGGAATGGGCATGGGAATGGCGATGGCCCAGCAGATGTCGAACATGGCAGCGGGTCAGCCGGGCGGCCCGTGGGGAAGCCCCGCCCCCGCTGCCCCGCAACCGTCGGCGCAAGCCGCACCGCCGCCACCGCCACCCGTCGAGCATGTCTGGCATATCGCCGTGGATGGGCAGACCAGCGGGCCATTTTCCAAGGCTAAAATGGGGCGCATGGCCGCCGAGGGTGAAATCACACGCGACACTCACGTCTGGACGGCGGGGCAGGACGGATGGAAAAAGGCGGGTGATGTTCAGGAACTGGCGCAGTTGTTCACCATCTTGCCGCCGCCACCTCCGGGTGCCTGATTGGTTCCGCGTTTGTCAGAGATGAACGAGGGGGCGGCATGACCGAGGAACATCGTTTTCCCTGCGATCAATGCGGTGCGGATTATCGGTTCAACCCCGGTGACGGCACCCTGACCTGCGATCATTGCGGGCATTCCGAGAGCATCGCCGCCGGTCCTTGGGGCGGTGCAAGCCTGAAAGAGCTGGATTTCAACGCCGCCCTGTCCGAAAGCCTGCCCGAAGGTGAAATCGAAGAAACACGCGTTCTGACCTGCCCCAACTGTGCAGCCCAAGTCGAGTTTGACCCGGACACCCATGCAGCCGAATGTCCGTTCTGCGCCACGCCCGTAGTCACCGGCACCGGTGTCAGCCGACATATCAAGCCACGCGGCGTTCTGCCCTTTGCGCTGGACGAGCGTTCTGCGCACAAAGCTATGGGGGACTGGCTTGGCCGATTGTGGTTCGCGCCCAATGGCCTAAAGGACTATGCCCGCAAAGGGCGCAAGATGCAGGGCATTTATGTACCCTACTGGACGTTCGACGCGGATACGCAATCCTCTTACCGGGGTGAGCGTGGGACGGTCTATTACGAAACCCGCACAATGATGCGTGACGGAAAACGGGTGCAACAGCAAGTCGCCAAGGTCCGCTGGTCCCCGAAATCGGGTCGGGTCGCGCGCTTTTTCGATGACGTTCTGGTGCTGGCCTCTCGGTCCCTGCCCAAAAGCTATACGGATGCGTTGGAACCGTGGGACCTGCCTGCGCTGGAGCCCTATCAGCCCGAATATCTGGCAGGCTTTCGCGCCGAGGCCTACACGGTTGAACTGCAGGACGGATACACCGAGGCACGCGGACATATGGCCCGAGTGATTGAACGCGATGTCCGGTTCGATATCGGTGGGGATCGTCAACGTATTCACTCGGTGGATACGGACGTGCGCGATGTGACGTTCAAGCATATTTTGCTGCCGGTCTGGATGGCCGCCTACAAATACCGGGGCCAGACCTATCGGTTTGTTGTCAACGGACGTACCGGACGCGTTCAGGGTGAGCGTCCATGGTCGGCGATCAAGATTACGATCGCGGTTGTTGCCGGCCTGCTGGTCGCGGCAGGCGTTGGGTATCTGATCGCGACCGGACAACAATAACCAAGCGTTCGGAAACAAGACAGGTTTCGCCGTTTAATCGCTTGAACATCCTCAAGCCACACGCCATCCTCGCCCCGTCGACGCCGATGGGGAGGCCTGTGTGACGTTATCGGACCTGAACACGCTATTGGCTGAGCGCCACTCCTGTCGGGCATTCCGACCCGATCCGGTTCCCCGGGAACACATCGAACACATCCTGACCAGCGCGGGACGCGTGCCCAGTTGGTGCAATGCGCAACCCTGGAAAGTTGTGATCACCAGCGGCTCGGAAACCGAGCGTTTTCGCGAAGCCCTGCAAGAGGAGGCAACGTCTAGCTCACCTGCGCCTGACCTGCCCTTCCCTACGTCCTATTCGGGCGTTTACAGGGATCGCCGCCGAGAATGCGGGTGGGCCCTTTATCAAGCCGTCGGAGTCGAACGAGGCGACCGCGTGGCGTCGGCACGACAAATGATGGAGAACTTCTCGTTATTTGGCGCGCCGCACTGCGCGATCCTGTCCAGCCCGGCTGAACTTGGATCTTACGGGGCGATGGATTGCGGCGGTTTCGTCACTGCGTTTACGCTTGCGGCTCAGGCCCTTGGCGTGGCCACCATTCCGCAAGCTGCAGTGGCAAGTTATGGCTCGTTCCTGCACCGCTATTTTAGCATCCCCCAAGACCGCCTGATCCTGTGCGCGATATCCTTTGGCTATGCCGACAAGGACCACCCCGCCAACGGCTTCCGCACGGACCGCGCCAGCCCGGACGCTTTTGTCGACTGGCTCGGCTAAGAACATATTGGAGAAACGGATTGCGCGCAGTATTACAACGGGTCTCTCACGCCAAGGTTTCGGTGGATGGCGAGGTGATCGGGCGAACTGGTCCCGGCCTCATGGTACTTGTGTGTGCTATGCAGGGGGATGATGAGGCTTCCGCACAGCGGCTTGCAACCAAAATCTCCAAGCTACGGATATTCAAAGATGATGCAGGCAAGATGAACCGGTCCGTTCTGGACATTGGCGGCTCTGCCCTTGTGATCAGCCAATTCACGCTGGCCGCTGACACGTCGCGCGGAAATCGCCCCGGATTTTCAGAAGCGGCCTCTCCCGATCTTGGCAAACGCCTGTACGAAGTGTTCGCTGAGCAGTTGGGGGCGATAGATGTGCCAACGGAAACAGGGCAGTTCGGGGCGGATATGGCAGTAGAACTGGTCAATGATGGCCCCGTTACGATTTGGGTAGAAAGCTGATGGATCAGAAACAACGTGCAATTCGCATCTGGCAAGCCGGTGTGGATGCAGTCGGCGGACATGCGGCAACCTCGGCAGTCTTGGACAGCATTGCGCCACCCGATCAAATTCTGGCCGTTGGCAAACCTGCCGCAGCCATGGCGCGGGCCGCGCTGGAACACTTTGGGCCGAAACCGACATTGGTTGTCACTAAAGATGATCACGGACGAGACCTGCCCGATCATGTCACTGTCATCGAAGCCGCGCACCCCGTGCCGGACTCTCGCAGCCTTGACGGGGGCCGCGCCCTGCGCGAGGCCGTTGAAGCCATGGGGCCTGCCTCGCATTTGCTGCTGTTGGTGTCAGGTGGTGCATCCTCACTCGCCGAAGACCTGATACCCGGTAAAACGCAGGCTGACTTGGAACAACTGAACCAAAAGCTGCTATCCGAAGGGCTGGACATAACGGCCATGAACGCCGAGCGCCGCAAGCTGTCGCGCATCAAGGGCGGAGGGCTGCTCTCGCATTTCCACGGCGATAAGGTGACTGTGCTGGCGGTATCTGACGTGCCCGGCGACGATCTGAATGTCATCGGGTCGGGTATTGGCGCATTGCCCGACGCGCCCAAATTTCAGGCCGCGACCCAGATCGTGGCCTCCAACGCCATTGCCCGGGCTGCTGCGGTTGCTGCCGCAAAATCAGAAGGCTGCGAGGTGCATGCGAATGAAGAATGTCTGCACGCTGATTATCTGAAGGTCGCAAAGCAGTTGGGACAACGTCTGCGCGACATGCCGAAGGGCGTCATGGTCTTTGGCGGAGAGCCAACGGTGGTTTTGCCCGATAATCCGGGGCGCGGTGGCCGCAATCAGGCGCTGGCGCTGGCCTTGGCCAAAGAGGTTGCGGGCATCCCGGACCTAACAGTGGTGGTCGGCGGCACCGATGGAACCGATGGCCCGACTCAGGCGGCGGGGGCCGTGATTGATGGGTCCACCTGGAATCCAGCAGCGGAAGACGCGCTGAAAAACGCCGATAGCGGCAGCTATCTGGATCAGGTGGGGGCCTTGCTGGTTACGGGGCCGACCGGGACAAACGTGATGGACCTGCTTGTCGCAATCCGTACGTGATTTGACGATTTTCAGATGACCGGAAAAAACAAAGACCCTGAGACTGAGACTATGACGCCCAATCCCAACGCGCTGCAGGAAATTCAGGATCTGCCGGATGTCGGCATCCGCATGCCGGACGGCTGCCGCCTTTCGGCACGTATCTGGATGCCGGAGACTGCTGCCAACACCCCCGTTCCCGCCATTCTGGAGTTTTTACCGTATCGCAAGCGCGACGGAACCGCGACTCGCGACGCTCTGACCCATCCCTGGTTTGCCAAGCGCGGCTACGCGTGCGTTCGTGTCGATATGCGCGGGAATGGCGACAGCGAAGGGCTGATGGAGGATGAATACACCCAGCAGGAACTGGACGATGCTGTCGCAACGATAGAGTGGTTGGCCCAGCAACCCTGGTGCTCGGGCAATGTCGGCATGATGGGTATCAGCTGGGGCGGCTTCAACGCGTTGCAGGTCGCGGCCATGCAGCCCGAAGCACTGAAGGCCATCATCACGCTCTGCTCCACCGCCGATCGCTATGCGGATGACATCCACTATAAGGGCGGGTGCCTGCTGAACGAAAACCTCGGATGGGGCGCAACAATGTGGTCCTATTCCTCGCGCGCGCCCGATCCTGCCTTGCGTCCGAATTGGCGTGAACTGTGGCTGGACCGGCTTGAGAATGAACCGTTCCTGCCTTCGGTCTGGCTCCGCCATCAGACGCGGGATGCGTATTGGCAGCATGGCTCGGTTTGCGAGGATTTCAGCGCGATCCGGGCTGCAACATTGGCCGTCGGGGGCTGGGGCGACGCATATAAAAACACGGTTCCCTTGCTGGTTGAGCAGTTGGAGGCCCCAGCCAAAGGCATCGTTGGGCCATGGGTCCACAAATATCCGCATTTCGCGGTGCCCGAACCCCGGATCGGGTTTCTGCAAGAGGCGTTGCGCTGGTGGGATCACTGGCTTAAAGGGGCGGATACCGGGGTTGAGAACGACCCGGATTTCCGCGCGTATCTGATGGATGGGGTTCGCCCGCAACGCTGGTACAACGACCGTCCCGGACGCTGGATCGCCGAGAATGAAGGCGCGACATCCCATTTGCCGACGCAGGATTGGCACCTGACCAATTCCGGGTTGGGTGAGGCCGGACCTCTGGACGTCAAAGTCAGGTCTCCTCAGACATGCGGTATGGAAAGCGGCGAGTATTGCGCCATCTGGCTGGGTCCGGACATGCCGGGTGATCAGCGCACTGACGACGCCCTGTCTGCCTGTTTTGACAGCAACCCGCTGGACGAGGATCTGGATATCGTCGGTGCGCCCCGCATTCGTCTGCGGATCAGCGCCGACCGTCCTCAGGCGCAGGTTGCCATACGTCTGAACCACCTGCACCCGGACGGGGCGTCGACACGCGTCACCTATGGCGTCTTGAACCTGTCCCATCGCGACAGCCACGCCCAGCCTACCCCGTTGTCACCCGGCGTCGCGTACGACGTCACGCTGGATTTGGATCACATCGCCTATCGGATTCCGAAAGGTCACCGCCTGCGCGTTGCTGTTTCAAGTGCCTACTGGCCCTTGATCTGGCCCTCGCCGGAACCGGTCGAGCTGCACCTGTCTCAGGGTGAAATCTCAATCCCTGTTCGTCCGACCGAAACAGACGAGCATGTATTCCCGCCAGCCGAATCCGAGGTGCCACGCGATGCCACCATCCTTCGAGAAGCCCGGAATTCCAGACGTGTCGAAACGGATATGAACACCGGTGAAACCCGTCTGATCATCGAAGATGACTTTGGCCTGACCACTGACAATCACCATGGCCTGACAAATGGCGGAACCGCCTACGAATGCTGGTCGATCCACCCGGATGACCCCCTCTCCGCCAAGGGGTATTGCCTTTGGACACAGGAATTGCAGCGGGACGGTATCGAATTGCGCACCGAAACATCCTGTCAAATGTGGTCAGATCGCACTAGTTTTTTCCTGCGGGCGAAACTGACCGCCTATGAGGGAGAGACCAAGGTGTTTTCTAAGGAACTGGAGGGTACCATACCACGCAACCAGATGTGATTTTCGGGCTGCAAAGGTTAGACATTAATCCTTGCTCAAAAGACCGAATTACGCCTAACTTGACTCACGCGTCAATAAAAAGCCCACCAAGGGCCAAAAATCCAACCAATTGGGAGATCATTGGATGAACGAACAACTCACTCACATGACCAAAGAGGTCACAGCGGGCAAGCTGACCCGTCGCGAATTCATGGGGAAAGCCGCGGCCTTGGGTGTATCGGCAGCAATGGCCAGCACAATGTTCGCGGACGCTGCACGCGCGGCAGGCCCGAAAAAAGGCGGTGACCTGAAATTCGGTCTGCAAGGCGGCGAGTCGACCAACTCGCTTGACCCGGCAACCTATGCAAGCTCGGTTCCGTTCCAAAACGGTAAGCAATTCGGTGACCAACTGGTCGAAGTTGCGCCTGATGGCTCGATCGAACCGCGCCTTGCTGAAAGCGTTGAGGGCAGCGCCGACGCCAAGGTCTGGACCTTCAAACTGCGTCAGGGCGTGGAATTCCACAACGGCAAAACCATGACCAGCGAAGACGTGCTGAAGACCATGGAGCGCCATTCGAACGAAGACTCCAAGTCCGGTGCTTTGGGCATCATGAAGGGCATCGAGTCGATGAAGGCCGATGGCGACAACTTCCAAGTCACGCTGACCGAGCCGAACGCCGACCTTCCTTACCTTATGGCCGATTACCACCTGATCGTTCAGCCCGATGGCGGCATGGACAACCCCGGCGCGGGTATCGGGACCGGCCCCTACCAGTTGGAAGTCGATGAGCCCGGCGTGCGCCACGTGTTCAAGAAGTTCGCCAACCACTGGAACCCGGATTTCGGCAATTTCGACAGTGTCGAAGTGGTCGTCATCAACGATGCAACGGCCCGTACCGCCGCGCTGCAATCTGGTCAGGTTCACGCGATCAACCGCGTCGAGCCCAAGGTCGCAGACCTGCTGGGTCGTGCGCCCAACCTGACCGTACATTCGACCGCTGGTCGCGGGCACTATGTGTTCATCATGCACTGCGACACCGCACCATTCGATCAGAACGAACTGCGCCTGGCGCTGAAGCACGCAATCAACCGTCAGGAACTGGTGGACAAAGTTCTGCGTGGCTATGGCACCATCGGGAATGACATGCCGATCAACGCGGCCTATCCGCTGTTCGACGGGTCGATCCCGCAGCGTGAATTCAGCCTCGAAAAAGCGGCCGAACACTACAAGAAATCCGGTCACGACGGCTCGCCGATCATCCTGCGTGTTGCAGATGGCGCATTCCCCGGTGCTGTGGATGCGGCGGCGCTGTTCCAGCAGACGGCAGCGCAGGCTGGCATCCCGCTGGAAATCAAGCGCGAACCCAATGACGGCTACTGGTCCGAGGTCTGGAACGTACAGCCCTTCTGCGCCTCTTACTGGGGTGGCCGTCCGGTGCAGGATCAGATGTATTCGACCGCCTATCTGTCCAGCGCAGACTGGAATGACACGCGCTTCAAGGTTCCGGCCTTTGACGAGATGCTGTTCCAGGCCCGTGCAGAGCTGGACAACGACAAGCGTAAAGACATCTACAGCCAGATGGGTCAAATGGTCCGCGACGAAGGCGGCTTGATCTGCCCGATGTTCAACGACTTTGTCGAAGGCGTCAGCAACCAGCTTGCCGGGTGGGAGTCCGATCCGACCCAAGAGATGATGAACGGCAACGTGTCTCGTAAACTGTGGTTCGCCTGATACGGGTCACGGATTTATGCATCCTATATTGAAACTGGTTTCCCAGCGCCTGGCGCTGGGACTCCTTTTGCTGCTCGGCGCTTCGGCCCTGATTTTTGGCATGACCGAAGCCCTTCCCGGAGACGCCGCGCAAGCCGTCCTGGGGCAGTCCGCAACCCCAGAAGCCCTTGCCAACCTGCGCGAAGAGATGGGCCTGAATCGCCCTGCGCTGACCCGCTATTTCGAATGGCTGGGGGGCCTTGTTCAAGGTGATCTGGGACAATCCCTGACCAACAAGCTCGACATTGCCGAATCTGTCGGCGGCCGTCTGAGCAATACCCTGTTTCTTGCATTTTGGGCGGCGGTTATTTCCGTCCCGCTTGCGATCTTTCTCGGCCTGCTGGCCGTGCGCTACCGTAACCGCTGGCCTGACAAGCTGATCTCGGCGGTCACGCTGACCACGATCTCAATCCCCGAGTTTCTGATCGGCTACGTTCTGGTCTATTTCGTCGCTGTGAAGCTGGGCATGTTCTCACCGCTTGCGATGATCAATGACAGCATGACACTTGGCCAAAAGCTGAACTCGATCGCCCTGCCCGTCATCGTTCTGACGCTTGTGGTCCTTGCGCATATGATGCGCATGACCCGCGCCGCGATCCTGAACGTGATGCAGTCGGCCTATGTCGAGACGGCTGAACTGAAAGGTCTGACCAACTTCAAGATCATCTATCGCCACGCGCTGCCCAACGCGGTCGCGCCGATTGTCAACGTGGTGATGCTGAACCTGGCCTATCTGGTTGTCGGCGTCGTCGTGGTCGAAGTGGTATTCGTCTATCCCGGCATGGGGCAGTATCTGGTGGACCACGTGACCAAGCGTGATGTTCCGGTGGTTCTGGCCTGCGGCGTGATCTTTGCCGCGATCTATATCGGTTTGAACATGGTTGCCGACATCGTTGCCATTCTTGCCAACCCAAGGCTGAGGCATCCGAAATGAAGAACATCCCAATCTCTGCAATGATCGGGCTGGCCTTCACAGCCCTCTACTTCATCATCGCGCTGCTCGCACCCCTGCTGGCCCCTTACGGAATGGCTGAGGTCGTGGGCGACGTGTGGGAGCCGTCGAGTTCACAGTTCTGGCTGGGCACCGACAATATCGGACGCGATCTTCTCAGCCGTATGATCTATGGCGGGCGGACGACGATCTTTATCGCAACGGCTGCGACGATCCTCAGCTTTGTGACCGGCTCGATCCTTGGGTTTCTGGCTGCTGTGCTGGGCGGTTGGGCCGATCAGGTCATGTCGCGGACCGTCGATCTGATCATGTCGATCCCGACGCTGATCAGCGCGCTGGTCGTTCTGGCCATGGTTCCCGTGACCATCCCGGTTCTGATCCTTGTTATGGGTCTGCTGGATTCGACCCGTGTTTACCGTCTGGCCCGTGCGGTCGCGGTGGATATCGCCGTGATGGACTATGTCGAAGCCGCCAAGCTGCGCGGCGAAGGCCAGTCATGGATCATCTTCCGTGAAATCCTGCCAAACGCCCTGTCACCGCTGGTGGCGGAACTGGGCTTGCGCTTCATCTTTGCGGTTCTCTTCGTATCCACCCTGTCGTTCCTTGGCTTGGGCGTACAACCGCCGCTGGCCGATTGGGGCGGGATCGTGAAAGAAAACAAGGACGGTATCGTCTATGGCATCGGCGCGGCACTGTACCCGGCTGTGGCCATCGCAACGCTGGCGATCTCGGTCAACCTCGTGGCTGACTGGGTCCTGAACCGCACCACATCGCTGAAAGGAGGCCGGGGATGAGTGATACCCTTCTCAAGGTCCGCGACCTCAAGATCGGCGCGACCGTCTATCCGCCGGGTGAGAAACCCCATGACATCGAGATCGTGCACGGGGTCAGCTTTGACCTCGAACGCGGCAAGGTGCTGGGACTGATCGGTGAATCCGGCGCCGGTAAATCCACCATCGGCCTTGCTTCGATGGCATATGGTCGAGGTGGAGTTGAGATCACCGGAGGCGAGGTTTGGGTCAACGGGCGCGACATCCTGAAGACCTCATATGGCGATATCCGCAAGCTGCGCGGGGGTGAGGTCACGTATGTGTCTCAATCCGCAGCAGCGTCCTTCAACCCCGCCAAGAAGATCATGGATCAGGTAGTTGAAGCTGCGGTGGAACAGAAAAAGTTCAGCCGCAAAGAGGCCGAAAAACGCGCGCGGGAATTGTTTGCCAAGCTGGGCCTGCCCGACCCCGACAATATCGGTGAGCGGTATCCACACCAGGTGTCTGGCGGTCAGCTACAGCGCTGTATGACTGCGCTGGCGCTGTGTCCCGAACCCGATCTGGTGGTGTTTGATGAGCCCACAACGGCGCTGGACGTAACCACCCAGATCGACGTTCTGATGGCCATCAAAGAGGCCATCGCAGACACCGGCGTCGCCGCGCTTTACATCACGCACGACCTCGCGGTCGTGGCGCAGGTGAGCGACGACATCATGGTTCTACGCATGGGCAACACGATCGAATACGGCAACACCGATCAGATCATTAACAACCCGCAGGAAGAGTATACCAAGGCTCTGGTCTCGGTCCGCTCGATCGAACATGAAGAGAAACAGCCGACACCGGAACCGGTGCTGAGCGTTGACGGGATCACCGCACGCTACAAGGGGCTGAATTTTGACGTGCTGCACAACGTCAACGTCGAGCTTCATCCGGGGCAGACACTGGCGGTTGTGGGCGAATCCGGTTCAGGCAAATCCACGCTAGCGCGGGTGATTACCGGCCTGCTTCCGCCCCGTGATGGTGAGATCACCTTTGCCGGACGCAAGCTGTCGGCTGATCTCAAGGGCCGCACCCGCGAGGACCTGCGCGAATTGCAGATGATCTACCAGATGGCGGACGTTGCGATGAACCCGCGTCAGACCGTTGGCACCATCATCGGCCGCCCGTTGGAGTTCTACTTCAACATGCGTGGCGCGGAAAAGCGTAAGCGGATCATCGAATTGCTGGATGAGATCGAGTTGGGCGAGAAGTTCATCGACCGCTATCCGGCAGAACTGTCGGGCGGGCAAAAACAGCGTGTCTGTATCGCGCGGTCTCTGGCGGCCAAGCCCAAGATGATCATCTGTGATGAGGTTACTTCGGCGCTGGACCCGCTGGTGGCGGATGGCATCCTGAAACTGCTGCTGGACCTGCAAAAGATCGAGGATGTGGCCTATCTGTTCATCACCCACGATCTGGCGACAGTCCGTGCGATCAGCGACAGTATCGCGGTGATGTATCAGGGCCGCGTTGTACGCTACGGCCCCAAGTCTCAGGTGCTGAGCCCGCCGTTCGACGATTATACCGACCTTCTTCTCAGCTCGGTCCCCGAGATGCATCTGGGCTGGTTGGAAGAGGTTGTCGCCCACCGCAAGATGGAGAGCGCGGGGAACTGATCGAACGCAAAACAACCACAAAATCCCGGCGCTTGTCACAAACAGGTGTCGGGATTTTGCTATTTGGGGCGGGAACAAGCTGCCCCTGCCCTGCGAATCTCGTAGGGTCGCCGAAAGACCCCATGAAAAGGCCGAACCATGGACCGCAAACTCCTCCTCATCATCCTCGACGGTGTTCCGTGGCGCAATTTCCGCCGCTTGTTCGGCAATCTTGAAGGCTGGGTCGACAGCGGTGAGGCGCGCGTGTGGAAGCTGCGCTCGGTGCTGCCATCGACCTCGGCCAGTTGCTATGCCTCGATCCACACTGGGGTGACGCCGCAGGAACATGGCTGCACAGGCAATGGCAATGTCTTCCGCCTGAGCCACAAGGACGTGTTCAGTCAGGTGCGCGAGTCTGGCGGTGTTACCGGCGCTGTGACCCACAGCTACTGGTCACAGTTCTTCAACCGCCACCCGTTCGACTACGTGCGTGACGTGGAATATGACGAACCGGACAGCAAGACGATCAATCACGGCCGGTTCCACACCATGACCGGCTATGGCAAGGCCAACCAGATGACGCCTTGTGACGTTGACCTGTTCGCCCAGCTAACGAACATGTGCCTGCGCTTCGGGCTGGATTACGGCATCCTGCACACCTGCACGCTGGACAGTATGGGACATCGCTTTTTCCATGAAAGCGAGGAAATGGATCACGCCTGTTTCGTCATGGACGAGATGCTCGCCCCCTTCATTCACCGCTGGCGGCAACTGGGGTACGAAGTGATCGTCACCGCCGATCACGGTCAGGACGAACGCGGCCATCACGGAGGCCGCAGCCCGTTGCAGCAGGAAACAGCGCTGTATTATTTCGGTGATGCGGAAGGCCCCGAAGCGGATGCGGTCATCGACCAGCTTCAGCTTGCGCCGACAGTCCTGACCCGCATGGGCGCGCCCGTGGCCGAGACGATGAAGGCACAGCCGTTTCTCAAGTAATCAGTCGTAAGGCCATATCTGCTGGCCCAGCGCCTCGATCGCGACCGAGATCCGCTCAAAACTATCCGCAGCGCGTTTGACCGAAGTGCGCGCCCGCAAATATCCATGCACCAGCCCTGCTTCGTTGATGCAATGCGCTTTGCCGCCAGCCTCGGTGATCCGGGCGCAGTAGTCCGGCCCGTCATCGCGTAGCGGGTCACAGTCGGCTGTTATGACAACAGTCGGCGGCAGGTTCGAGAAATCGCTGTCGTGCAACGGCGCGTAAGTTGGGTCATCCTGCGGAGCCGGCCCGCCACACCGCACCTTTTCGTAGAAAACGATATCCTCCAACGTCAATAGCGGCGCATGGGCGTGTTCAAGATACGACCCTTTCGCCCGATCCCCGCCCAAGCCGGGATAGATCAACACCTGCCCCAAAACCGAATCCAATCGCCCGCGCGCGTGATGAGCGACGGCCGCTGCCAGATTTCCTCCGGCACTGTCCCCGGCCAATACCAGCGCATCCCCGTATTCCGTTGCAGCCCAGTTCACCGCAGTCCAGGCGTCCTGAAACTGAGCGGGATGAACATGGTCCGGGCACAGGCGGTAATCCACCGCGACCACCCGATACCCGGTTTGCGCACAAATCTCGGCACAGACATCGTCGTGACTGTCCAGACCGCCGACGACAAAGCCGCCCCCATGCAGGTACACAACCGTTCGAGTGGGAACGCCTGCAGTATAGACGCGAACAGGCACGCCGTCGGCATGCCTGTCTTCTGTTTCAACCCCTGCGGGGCGCGGTTGGCGAAAGTCTTGACACATCGCGTCATAGACACGGCGCTGGTCCTCAATCGACAACTCGACCGCGTCATCGGGATAGCTTTCAGCCGTTCGTCTTATGAACGCCCAGGTTTCTTCGTCAATCAGGCGTTCATAATCCATGTCCCCTCCGCGATCAGGCAGCCCATTCCCATGGCCGGGTGAATGAGCCCAGCACTTTACCGACATCGTCGTCCGAGGAACCGTTCGCGTCAAGCTGTGCAACCAATCCGCGTTTCTTGTCGTCAATTACTGAGACCACACGGGCATCAACGCCCGCTTTTTCCAGCGCGCCGTTATAGATACGCGTGATTGCCTGTTTACGCAGTTCGGGTTTGAACACCTTGCCCACTGCGGTCTTGGGAAGCTCGTCCAGAATGGTCATGTGCTTGGGCTGCGCGGCACGTTCGTGAACATGAACGTCGCAATATTCCATCAGCTCTTTTTCGGTAACTGAGGCGCCATCGACCAGTTCAACAAAGGCACAGGGCACTTCACCCGCATAGGCATCGGGTTGTCCAATCGCCCCGGCAAAGGCAACGGCGTCGTGCCCCAGCAGCGCCTCTTCGATCTCGGCGGGGTCAATGTTGTGGCCACCCCGAATGATCAGATCCTTGGCGCGGCCCGTGATCCACAGATAGCCATCCTCATCGAAACGGCCCAGATCGCCGGTGCGCAGATACTTGTCATAGTGATAGAGATCCGCGTTCTTGTCCGCCTCGGTATAGGTGTTCCCAGCATAGACTCCCGGATTCGAGATACAAATTTCACCGATCTCGTTGGGGGCGGCTTCTGCCGGGCCATCCTGTCCATCGTTCAGAATTTTGACATCCGTGTAGGGGAACGGAATCCCGATCGAGCCGATCTTCTTCTCTCCATCTGTGGGGTTACATGACACAAGACACGTCGCCTCGGTCAGACCGTAACCTTCGATAATGGTGACACCGGTCGCCTCTTCGAAGCGGCGGAACAGCTCAACCGGCAGCGGAGCCGAACCTGAGAACGCTGTCTTCACGGTCGAGATATCCGCATCCACCGGGCGTTGCATCTTGGCGGCAATCGCGGTGGGCACGGTGATGATGAACGTGACTTTCCAACGCTGGATCAGTTTCCAGAAATTGTCGAACACGCCGTCGCCGCGATATCCGGCCGGTGTCGGGAACACCACATGCGCGCCCGAGGACACGGCGGACATCATGATCACGTGAACCGCAAAGACGTGGAACATCGGCAGCGGGCACATCACAACGTCTTTGTCCGTGAACAGCAACGTATCGCCCAGCCAGCCATTGTAAATCAGGCCAGAATACTTGTGCTGTGCCACTTTCGGCATGCCCGTGGTGCCACCGGTGTGGAAATAGCAGGCGACCCGGTCTTCCTTGCTGTCTTCGAAGGCCAGTGTCGTAGGTTGCTTTGCCAGCTCTTTGTTGAAACTCTTGTAGTTCGCATGGGCCAGATGTTCCTTGTCGCCCATCTTGGGACGCAGGAACGGAACCAGCCACGACTTGGGAGGCGTCAGATAGCGGTTCAGGTCAATCTCAAGGATGGTGTTGACCTTGGGCGCGTGGCGCACAGCCTCTTCGACTTTTTGCGCGACATCCGTCTTGGGGAAAGATTTCAGCGTGACAACAACTTTTGCGCCGGTCTCGCGCAGAATCGCAGCAATCTGCTCAGGCTCCAGCAGCGGGTTGATCGGGTTGACGATCCCTGCCACTGCACCGCCCATCATGGTGATCAGCGTCTCGTTACAATTGGGCAGGATATAGGCCACCACATCCTTTTCACCCACGCCCAGCGAGCGGAACAGGTTCGCCGCCTGATTGACCTTTCCAAGCAATTCGGACCACGTGAGCGTTTCGGCCTTGTCCGTCGGACCGGACATGAGCTGGAAGCTAATCGCGTTGTTGTTGGGGAACTTACCCGCAGTTCGGGACAGCAGTTGATGGAATGTGACCGGAACATCCCGATCCTTCCACGGCATTTCCTGCTCCAGTTTTAGCTTGTCTTCCACACCGACAAAGGCCATGCGGCTCCTCCCTGATTGTTTCCCGTGTCACGCCCGGGTTTAAATTCCGTCACAGGATGGAAGTAAAACCGTATACGTGCAAGCAGGCGGATAGCCTAAAACTGCGCAATTTTGCAGCGTGACGCAGCGGAGTGTTCAGCACTGCCCCAACGTCATCTCATTCATTCAGCGGCAACTCCGTCGGTAAACTGAAGCCGGGCCAGGCGCGCGTACAGCCCATCCTGTGCCACCAGGTCATCATGAGTGCCCTGCGCGACGATCTGCCCAGCCTCCATCACGATGATCCGATCCGCCTTTTTGACCGTCGCCAGGCGGTGCGCCACAATCAGCGTCGTGCGACCTGCGCGCATCTGGTCTACCGCACCCTGAACCGCGCGCTCGCTTTCGGCATCCAGCGCCG
Source organism: Ruegeria sp. CJ2 (assembly GCF_056536745.1). Lineage (NCBI taxonomy): Bacteria > Pseudomonadati > Pseudomonadota > Alphaproteobacteria > Rhodobacterales > Roseobacteraceae > Ruegeria > Ruegeria sp. CJ2. Next base: position 117,921 of record NZ_JBQFQF010000006.1, on the reverse strand, counting down.
AGGTCGCCTCGTCCAGCAATAGAACCGGCGCGTCTCTCAGAATTGCACGCGCGATGGCGATGCGCTGTTTCTGCCCCCCTGACAGCATCACGCCGCGCTCGCCAACAAAACTGTCATATCCTTCCGGGAGGGCCGAGATGAAATCATGCGCGGCAGCGGCACGAGCCGCAGATTCCACTTCTGCATCAGACGCGTCCAGACGACCAAATCGGATGTTTTCGCGGGCCGACGCCGCAAAGATGATCGGGTCTTGCGGCACGAGGGCCATGTGACTGCGGAAATCATTCCGGTCCAGATCCCGCAAATCGACACCATCAAGGCTGACACGGCCTGAATCCGGATCATAGAAACGCTGGATCATCTGGATGACCGTCGTCTTTCCAGCGCCCGACGGCCCCACGAATGCTACAGTTTCACCGGGCTTGACCGTAAGAGACAGGTGATCCAGCGCCACGACATCAGGTCGTGCGGGATAACGGAATGTAACCTTGTCAAAGTTGATCTCACCGCGCACAGGCGTCGGCAAGAGAGAGGCGGAGACAGGATCGGTCACGGTGTCCTGCGCGTTCAGCAGTTCGACCAATCGCTCAGTCGCGCCAGCCGCGCGTTGCAACTCGCTCCAGATTTCCGACAGGGCGGCGACTGAACCCGCCATTATGATCGAGTAGATAACGAACTGGATCAGAACGCCTTCGGTCATCAAACCGTTGCGAACGTCATTCGCCCCCATCCACAACACCCCGACAATGCCTGAAAACACCAGAAAGATAACAATCACGGTCAGCACGGCGCGTGTGCGGATACGGCGCAGCGACACGACATACGAGGTCTCGGTCATCTCACCAAACTGCTGGCGGCTTGCGTGTTCATGGGTGAAGGCTTGCACGGTCTGAACGGCCGTCAACGCCTCACCCGCGTTACCGGACGAGGCCGCGATCCAATCCTGATTTTCACGGCTGATCACCCGCAGACGACGACCCAGCACCAATATAGGAACCACGACCAACGGGATCAGCAGCAGCACCATTCCCGTCAATTTGGCCGAGGTCAGAAGCATCAGAACCAGACCACCGACAAACATCAGCATGTTCCGCAGAGCGATGGAAACAGAAGACCCAATGACCGACTGAATCAGCGTCGTATCCGTCGTAATTCGGCTTAGAACCTCGCCGGTCATGATACGTTCGTAGAACTCGGGGCTCATCCCGATCACACGGTCGAAAACCGCCTTGCGAATATCCGCCACCACACGTTCGCCCAGCTTGGTTACAAGCGCATAGCGGATGCCAGTCCCGACAGCCAGAACAGCGGCAATCGCGAGCGCGGCAAGGAAATACCAATCAAGCAGTTCGCCATCTTCGATCCGAAAATTATCGACAACGCGACGCACCGCCAGAGGCAACGTCAGGGTCATACCAGCCGTCAGAACCAAGGCGAGCCCCGCCCCCATCATGAGCAATCGGTACGGCTTCATGAAGGGCCACAAAGACGCAAGAACGCCTATTTTCTTAGAGCCCACACGCTCTTCAGTCGCACCGGGTGCGGAATGTCCTGCGGGCTTGGCGGCGTCGGATCTTGCCATGTCTGGGCCTTATGTCGTGTTCGCGCTTGAGTGAAGGCTTCTTGACCGCACGAAGGGTTGGGGTCAAGCAGAGCGCCAGAATTTGGACCCTCAAAGGGCCTTTTGACGCAGAGTTTTAAGCTGATTTGGAGCGGGCGGCGGGAATCGAACCCGCTTCATCAGCTTGGAAGGCTGAGGTAATAGCCAGTATACGACGCCCGCTCAGCGGAGGTCGGTTTAAGCGATGCGCAAGGTGCCGTCAAGCGCAGTTCTGGGGCTGATTTCGATTTCATCGGATAAAGGTTCTGCGGGATCAGCTATACCGGGGCGGTCCCGGAAATCAGGACCGGTCAGGCGGTATTTCTTAATCCCTCGGCGGAAGCCAATCACATGAGTCGAGCGTTGCCGAGATACGGATCATCGACGCATACCCAAGGTGCAGCGCACCAGAATGCGCGATCAATTGCGCAGGATAGGATGTCGCCGCAGCCAAGACCTGCGGTAAAGGTACACCAACCTGCGTAACCAGAACGCGGATGGCCGTCGTCAAATCCAGATCGGCCCCGGCCAAGGTGCCATCCTCAAGCGTGAGTTTCCCGTTCGACCGCGTGATCCTGCGGCCCTCCAGCTCGAACGCGGTCTGGTCCGTGCCCGCAACGGCCATCGCGTCGCTGACAAGGAATATCTGCCCCGGAGACGTCTTGGCCGCCCACGCAGCACGCATGACTTCGGGATGCACGTGAATGCCATCAGCAATCATACCGGCGGAAAGCCCGCCATTTGCCAGCGCAGCCCCTACAAGACCGGGTTCCCGGTTTCCAAGCTGGCTCATCGCGTTGAACAAATGCGTCACGCACCGCGCACCAGCCGCTGCATAGCGCTGGCACGTAGCGAAGTCCGCATCGCTATGCCCCAGAGATACCAAAACCCTGGCGTCATGGAGCGCGGCAACTTGCTGCTCGGTCACCGCCTCGGGCGCAACCGTGACCATCAGACAGGGCAGCGCGTCTGCCGCAGCGATCAGAGCCGCCAAATCCGTGTCTTCCATCGGTCGGATCAGGTCCGCATCATGGGCGCCCTTGCGCGCCACCGACAGGTGAGGTCCTTCCAGATGCAGCCCCGCCACCCCGGAAACGCCATCGCGGACCGCCTGCACGGTCGCGTCAATGGCCGCCTGTGTTTTCTCTGCCGTATCCGTAATCAGCGTGGGCAACAGCGACACAACGCCCAGACGACGGTGAGCCGCCGCGATCCGCTGGATCGTCTGCACCGAGGGGTCATCATTGAACATGATCCCATCTCCGCCATTGACCTGCAGGTCGCAAAAGCCGGGACTTAGAATATCACCCTTCAGGTCGACAATTTCACCACCAGCCGCCTCAGAATCGGGTCGGATTTCGCCTTCCGCCCCATCCCGGAAGGTGATCGCGTGGTCATACAACAAACGGTTGCCGTCGAAGATGGGACCATTGCGGTAGGTTACCGTGTGATTTGTCATACCGTCTCAGTCACTTTCTTCAGATGCCGCGGCGCATCGGGGTCGATCCCGCGGGCACTGGCCACGGATTCGACCATACCATAGAAGGCAGTTATGGCAGTGATTGGATCGGTGATCCAATGGCCAGTCTTGACGACCGGAAGCGGGCTGGCCTGCGTGACCTTGTCCGTGGTCGCAAAGACGGCTGCCCCCTTCCCGGCCAATGCATCGGCGGCTTCAGCCGTGGCGTGTTCGGCTGCGTCACTGGCGGCGAACACGATAGCCGGGAATCCGTCTTCCACGATCGAGACCGGGCCATGCAGAACTTCGGCCACCGAATAGCTTTCTGCGTGAATCTGGCAGGTTTCCTTGATCTTCAACGCCGCCTCGCCGGAAATTGCAAAGGACGGGCCCCGCCCAAGGGTAAACAACGATCTACCCGTGATGGTGTCCGCCGCCGCAGACCAGTCGCAATGAGCGGCCTTTTCAAGCAGCGGCGGTAAGGCTTGGATGGCCTTCAGAAGGCCCGCATCGCGCTTGACCTCTGCCAGCAACCAAAGCCCGGCAACTAGCGACGTCACGAAGGTTTTGGTGGCCGCTACACTCAATTCGGGCCCGGCGTGCAGGGGCAGGACAGCACCGGCGACCTCAGCCAAACGGGAACTGGTGTTGTTGGTGATCGCAACCGTTGCAGCCCCTGATCTGCCCAACGAGCGTGCGAGGTCCACAATATCCGGGCTTTGCCCGGACTGTGATACAGACAGGCAGACCGCGCCTTTTGCCTGCAACTCAACCCCGTAAATCGAACTGACCGATGGCCCGACCGAAGCGACGGGAAGGTTCAGTAACAGCTCACTTGCATATTTGATGTAGCTGCACGCGTGATCAGACGATCCGCGCGCCACCGTGATCAGAAAGCGCGGGTCAGCCTCGCGGAAAATCTGAGCGGCAGTCTGGATGTCCGGCGCGCCTTGGGACAGCAACCTGTCAACCGCCGCAGGGATCTCCAGAATCTCCTGGCGCATTTTCGAAGTAGTTTCTGACATGAACTTCCGGTCCTTCCGGTTACAACCGCAGCTCGGCCACAAAGTCGTAGGCGTCGCCGCGATACAACGACCGGGTCAGTTCCGCGACCCGCCCGTTCTTGAGAAATGAGATACGCTCGATATTCAAACCTGCAGCACCTTCGGGAACCTCCAGCAACTCAGCCTCGCGCGCAGCAAGGTTGAGTGCCGAGATTTTCTGAACAGCCCGCACCGGACGACGCCCCAGACCGTCAAGAACCTCGTAGAGTGAGGTCGTCACCTCGATCGGATTTGGCAGGATATCCAAGGGCAGCGCCGCGCGCTCAAGCGCAAGGGGGCGACCATCTGCTTCACGCAACCGATAGATACGGGCAATCTGCTCGCCCTCCGACAGGTTCAGCGCACTGATTTCTTCGGCAGTCGGCGCGAAAACTCCGCGCTCAAGCCATTTGGACGCGGTTTTCATGCCGCGGGTCGACATATCCTCGGTAAACGATGTCAGGTGAGTCAGAGATTGCTCAACCTTTGGGACGCGTTCGCGAATAAAAGAACCCGACCCCTGTCGCTGTTCAATGACGCCTTCCTGCACAAGTTCTTGTATCGCCTTGCGCACAGTGACGCGCGACAAGTCGGTAATTTCAACCAGTTCACGCTCGGACGGCAGCGACGAATTGGGGGCAAGCACACCTTTGTCGATCCCCTCCTGCAACCTGCGTCGCAGTTGAACGTATCGTGGGCCGTTTTCAGGTGAAAGCCACAGGTCTGCGCGCAGGAAATCAGTTATGCTCATGCTGAATCTCCTTCGCTAATTCCAATGCTCCGGCCAGAGGTTCCGCCAATGGTGCAAGAAGGGCGGTCTGCATCTCCGATGGCAGATAGTCCGCATAATGCGACGCGATCCCTCCTGTCAGGCAGAACGCCTGATCTGCGCGCCAGCCCAATTTCGCTGCCATCGACGCAATATAATCAGCCCCTGCCCGCATGATCTGTTTGGCGACAGCATCATTTTCACGTGCCGCCAGGGTCACCTCGGGCGCAAGGGCGCCGAATTGGTCAGGCGTTGCAGCCCCGGCAAAGTCCACGATACCAGCAGCCCCGTCGAAACGGGTCAGCAGCTTTCGCGTCAGGTCGGTTTCCGACCCAACCCCGTCGACCACATTCAGCGTTTCAGTCAAAGCGCGGCGCCCGACCCATTGGGCCGAGGCTTCGTCGCCTAAAACAGACCCCCATCCGCCAGCGAACCGCATTTCTCCACCCATCTGCGCCGCAAGAAATGAACCAGTGCCGCAATGTGCAATCAAGCCGTCGCGCGCACCCAAGGCCCCGCGCAGGGCTGCGGGCCGGTCATCCTCGATCCGGGCCTGCGCCAAACCCAAAGACACCCTTAATCGGGACGCAATCTCGGCATCGGTCACCCCGGCCAATCCAATAAAGGACGGCCATTGAAGCAAGTCGTTCTTTCTGAGGCCCAGACTTTTGGCCAACTGCTCCAGACCAATACTGATCTGCTCAACCGCGCCCTCAAAATCACTCGAAACATTGGCCGGACCGGTTTCGATGGAATGGACGACACCATCCATGTCGCAAGCAACACGGCACCGCGTTCCACCCCCATCAACCGCTAACACGGCGCTATTTCGAGACTCAGTCATGACAATACCATTATAATACCTATTGCTGTCAGGAAAGCCGAAAATAGACCACTTCGTACAATTTTTCCGAGTAAATTGCAAATTCCTTCGGATTTCTTAGTCTCAAAAGAAAATTATAGACAAGTGGTATTGAATAGGTATTGTAAGGGAAACCAATGGGGGATTCTCTTGACGCTGCCGTCGACTGAACAACTGCACCAAGACGCCGCGCGGCTTGACCGGGGCGACCTGACTCTGTCCGCCCGCCTCTTGGCTTTGGGGCAGATTGCCGCCGCAAACACCGCGCTTGAGGCGGTGGACGCCGTAGCAAGCGGAGCGGCAGCAATGGCAGAAACCATCCGTTCCGGCGGCGTGCTTCACTATATTGCTGCGGGCTCTTCTGGCCTTATGGCAGCCGCCGATGCGCAAGAGCTTGGGGGTACGTTCTCAATCCCGGCAAGCCAGTTGCGGATTCACATGGCGGGCGGGCTACCAACCGGTGTCGAAATGCCTGGCGCCGCCGAGGACGAGGATGCAGGCCTCAGAAATGATCTGCAGGACCTTCAGGGCAATGACACGGTTATCGCAGTGTCGGCCAGCGGGTCCACGCCATACACACTGGCGGCCTGCGAAATCGCCAAAGAAAAAGGTGCCGCCGTGATCGGCATCGCCAACAACGCGCATAGCCCGCTGCTGGAAGGGGCCGACATCCCGATCCTTCTGGCCACGCCGCCTGAGCTGATTTCCGGATCAACCCGGATGGGCGCGGGGACGGCGCAGAAGATCGCTTTGAATATGCTGTCTTCGCTGATGGCGCTCGAACTTGGGCACGTACATCACGGCATGATGGTCAATCTGCGCGCTGACAACGACAAGCTGCGCGCGCGGGCTGCGGGCATCGTCTCGCGGATCGCCAAAGTGGATGCGGCCACGGCGCAAACGGCTTTGGACAATGCAGGCGGCGACGTAAAGCCCGCCATCCTGATCGCAGCACGCGGCCTGTCACTGGCCAAAGCAAACGCCCAGCTAGAGGCGACGAACGGCATCCTGAGCACCGCATTGGAAATACACAACAACTGCTAACCAACTGGGAGAATACAATGAAACGCAAAAGCCTGAAACTTGCCCTATTGGGCACGACGCTTATGGCAACTTCGGCCTTGGCCGAAGACGTGACGCTGACCATCGAAAGCTGGCGCAACGACGACCTGACGCTGTGGCAGGAAAAGATCATCCCGGCATTCGAAGCCGCCAATCCGGGCATCAAGGTGAACTTCACGCCCTCGGCCCCTGCGGAATACAACGCGGTTCTGAACGCCAAGCTGGAAGCTGGCTCTGCGGGCGATCTGATCACCTGCCGCCCCTTCGACACGTCGCTTTTGCTGTTTGAAAACGGAAACCTGGCTGACCTGAGCGATCTGGGCGCGATGGACAACTTTTCGGACGTGGCGAAATCCGCGTGGCAGAACGATGACGGCTCAGCCACGTTCTGCGTGCCGATGGCATCGGTGATCCATGGGTTCATCTACAACAAGGACGCATTTGCCGAGTTGGGTATCGACGTTCCCACGACGGAAGACGAGTTCTTTGCCGCTCTGGACAAGTTCAAGGAAGACGGCACCTATATTCCGATGGCGATGGGGACAAACGACCAGTGGGAAGCCGCCACGATGGGCTACCAGAATATCGGCCCCAACTACTGGAAGGGCGAAGAAGGCCGTCTGGCGCTGATTTCGGGTGAGCAGTCCTTGACCGATCCGCAGTGGGTCGCGCCGTATGAGACCATTGCACGCTGGAAGGATTATCTGGGCGACGGTTTCGAGGCACAGACCTACCCTGACAGCCAGAACATCTTTACCCTCGGTCGCGCCGCGATTTATCCGGCCGGTTCATGGGAGATTTCGGGCTTCAATGCGCAAGCCGATTTCGAGATGGGCGCATTCAAGCCCCCGGTCCGCAACGCGGGTGACGAATGCTATATCTCTGACCACACGGATATTGCGATGGGTCTGAACGCGGCATCGGAAAATGCCGACGCCGCGCGCACCTTCCTTGATTGGATGGGCACGTCCGAGTTCGCCACGATCTATGCCAACGCTCTGCCGGGCTTCTTCTCGCTGTCGAGCCATGACATCGCGATGGAAGATCCACTGGCGCAGGAGTTTGTAAGCTGGCGGAATGACTGCGGCTCAACAATCCGGTCCACCTACCAGATCCTGTCGCGCGGCACGCCGAACCTTGAGAACGAAACCTGGAACGCCGCCGCTCAGGTCGTCAAAGGTGCGGAAAGCCCCGCCGATGCTGGCGCCCGCCTGCAAGAGGGGCTGGCCTCGTGGTACGCACCGCATCAGTAAGCTGACGCATACCCGGGCGAAATTGTTCGCCCGGGTACCCTTTTACTCCTTTGAAAGCTGATCCATGAACCGCCCCCGCTTCCGCTGGCATATCGTTGTATTTCTGGCACCTGCCGTGCTGGTTTATACGGCGGTGATGATCTTCCCGCTGTTCAACACGCTTCGACTGGCGCTGTATACCGAGATTGATCAGAGCCGCGTGTTCGTTGGATTGCAGAACTTTCAAACCCTGTTTTTTGACCCCATCTGGTCCGAGCAGTTCTGGAACGCTTTAGGCAACAACTTCTGGTTCTTCCTGATCCATATGCTGGTGCAAAATCCCATCGGGATCGCACTGGCGGCGCTGCTCAGCCACCCGCGCCTGCGGTTCTCGGCGCTCTATCGGTCGGCGATATTCATCCCGACAATCCTGAGTTTCGTGATCGTCGGTTTTGCATGGAAACTGATCCTGTCACCCATCTGGGGCATCGCCCCTTCGATGCTGGATGCCGTGGGCCTGAAATCCCTGTTCGCGCCATGGCTGGGAAAAGAGGAATACGCGCTGACCACGCTGGCGCTGATCTCGGTCTGGCAATTCGTGGGCATCCCGATGATGCTGATCTATGCCGCCCTGCTGACCATCCCCGAGGAAATCCTTGAGGCCGGAGAGATTGACGGCATCACCGGGGCTTCCGCATTCTGGAAGATCAAGCTGCCGCTGATCTTGCCGTCCATCGGGATCATCTCGATCCTGACCTTTGTGGGCAATTTCAACGCGTTCGACCTGATTTATGCTGCCCAAGGCGCGCTGGCCGGCCCGGATTTCTCGACCGATATCCTGGGCACCTTCATGTATCGCACATTCTTTGGTTTCCAGTTGCAACTGGGCGACCCGCATATGGGGTCGGCCATCGCCGGGGCCATGTTCGCGATCATCCTCGTGGGCGTCTGTATTTACCTCTTCGGCATCCAGACCCGGATGCGCCGGTACCAGATGTGAGGGGGCTGAAATGAACAAAGCACGCCATAACCCGATCAACACCGCTGCAATGCACGGGGCGCTGATCCTCTACACCCTGATCGCCCTGTTCCCGGTCTTTGTGATCCTGATCAACAGCTTCAAAACCCGCCGCGCGATCTTTCGTGAGCCGCTGGCGCTGCCAAATGCCGACAGCTTCTCGATGATCGGCTATGAGACGGTGATGAAGCAGGGGGATTTCTTCCTCTACTTCCAGAACTCGATGATCGTCACCGTTGCGTCGCTGTTCTTCATCCTGCTGTTCGGGGCAATGGCGGCCTATGCGCTGTCGGAATATCAGTTCAAGGGCAACCTTGTGATGGGTCTGTATCTGGCGCTGGGGATCATGATCCCGATCCGCATCGGCACCGTGGCGATTCTTGAGATGATGGTGGCGACCGGACTGGTCAACACGCTTTGGGCGCTGATACTGGTCTACACAGCGCAGGGGTTACCGTTGGCGGTGTTCATCCTGTCCGAGTTCATGCGGCAGGTCAGTGATGATCTGAAGAACGCAGGCCGCATCGACGGGCTGTCGGAATACACGATCTTTTTCCGGCTGGTGCTGCCTCTGGTCCGGCCCGCGATGGCGACCGTTGCGGTGTTCAACATGATCCCGATCTGGAATGATCTGTGGTTCCCGCTGATCCTCGCCCCGGCCGAGGAAACCAAAACGCTCACGCTGGGCAGTCAGGTCTTTATCGGCCAGTTCGTAACTGACTGGAACGCGGTTCTGTCGGCGCTGTCGATGGCGATCCTGCCGGTGCTGGTTCTGTACGTCATCTTCTCGCGTCAGCTGATCCGCGGCATCACTTCAGGAGCTGTCAAATGACCAAAGTTCTGATCGCTGGCCTTGGCAATATGGGCCTCAGCCACGCTCTGGCTCATCACAACCACCCAGATGCGCAGATCGTGGGGCTGGTGAACCGGTCTGGTCGCGTGGATCACCCCGAGCTGGGCCAATACCCTGCCTATTCGGATTTCCAAACCGCACTGGCCGAGACCAATCCCGATCTGGTGGTCGTCGCCACCTATTCTGACAGTCACGCCGATTTCGCCTGCGCTGCGATGGAGGCAGGCGCGCATGTCTTCGTGGAAAAACCGCTGGCCACCAACGTGGCCGACGCGCGGCGCGTGGTCGAAACGGCCACACGGCTGAACCGCAAGCTGGTCGTGGGCTATATCCTGCGCCACCACCCGTCATGGATGCGCCTGATCTCCGAAGCGCGCGATCTGGGCGGGCCTTACGTATTCCGCCTGAACCTGAACCAGCAATCCTCGGGCGCAGAATGGGAGACACATAAGGCGCTGATGCAGACCACCTCGCCTATCGTGGATTGCGGCGTGCATTATGTTGACGTGATGTGTCAGATCACCGACGCGCAGCCTGTCCGGGTGCATGGCATGGGCCTGCGCCTGTCCGATGAGATCGCCGAGGACATGTATAATTACGGCCAGTTTCAGGTGATCTTCGAGGACGGCTCAGTCGGCTGGTACGAGGCCGGATGGGGCCCGATGATGTCCGAAACCGCGTTTTTCGTAAAAGACATCGTCTCGCCCAACGGCTCGGTCTCGATATCCGACGGCAACAAGGGCGCGTCGGCGGATATTGACGGCCACACCAAGGTTGGCGGGCTGCTGATCCATACACAGGGCGGCGACCGAACGGTCGAGATGCCAGATGAGCCCGGCCATCAGGAACTGTGTGACGCCGAGCAAGCCTATATGCTGCACGCCATCGCGGACGATATCGACCTGACGCGCCATATGAATGACGCCGTCCAATCCCTAGCCATTTGTCTGGCCGCAGATGAAAGCATCCGCACCGGCCAGCCCGTTTCGCTCAAGGAGCCCACGACATGACCGCTCTGACCCTGACCAATGTGAACAAGTCCTTTGGCAATGTGCATGTTCTGAAAGACATCACGCTTGAAGTCGAAGAAGGTGAGTTCGTTGTCTTCGTCGGTCCCTCGGGCTGCGGCAAGTCCACCTTGTTGCGCGTGATTGCGGGGTTGGAGGATGCGTCCGCGGGCGAGATCAATATCGACGGGCAGACCGTCAATCTGGTGCCGCCGTCGAAACGCGGGATCGCGATGGTGTTTCAAAGCTATGCGCTCTACCCCCATCTGAACGTGCGTGGGAACATGACGCTGGCTTTGAAACAAGAGAAGCAATCCAAAGCGGTGATTGAGGAACGTGTCGCCACGGCCAGCCGGATGCTGAACCTTGAGGAGTATCTGGATCGCTACCCCTCGGAACTATCCGGCGGTCAAAGGCAGCGCGTCGCCATCGGGCGGGCCATCGTGCGCGAGCCGAAACTGTTCCTGTTTGACGAGCCGCTTTCGAACCTCGACGCGGCGCTGCGGATGAACACGCGGATCGAGATAGCGAACCTGCACCGGGCGCTGGATGCCTCGATGATCTATGTCACCCATGACCAGACCGAGGCCATGACGCTGGCCGACAAGATCGTCGTGCTGCGTGACGGGCGGGTCGAACAGATCGGCACTCCGATGGAGCTGTATAACAACCCCGCCAACCAGTTCGTCGCCGGGTTCCTTGGATCACCCTCAATGAATTTCCTGCCCGAGGGGTTATTGGGTGAAGGTCAGAACACCATCGGCATTCGCCCAGAGGATCTGTTCCTGTCCGATGACGGCCCGCTGACCGCGCGGGTTAGCCATGTCGAAAAGCTGGGCGGCGATACAAATGTCATCGCAAAGGTAAACGACCATTCCGTCACGGCCCGATTGTTCGGCCAGCATGCGATCAGCGAAGGTGAGGAGTTGCGATTCGCCTTTACCCCGGACAAAGCCTATCGCTTTGATACCAATGGGCAGCGTTTGCGCTAGGCACGCGCATAAACGCCAAAAATCCCTGGGGCGCCCCAACCCTCACCAAAACTTGAAATTGCGGCCATTTGGTTGGAATTGCGACGTTTTCAGTCATATATATTGGGCAATGGGTGTTGGGCAGGAAATCCGCCCGACACATAGGCCAAGTCGTTATTCAACTGTCACAATGGGGCTCTAAGTCCATTTCATAGCTATTCATTTACAGCCAGGAGCTCCCCCATGAAAGACGCTGATCGCATGCCCCTCTCTGCAGACGATTGGGACGAACTGCACTTTCCGCGCCCCGAAGAAAACGGGTTTGACCGCGTTGTCGAAAGCGCCATCTCTCGCCGAGGGTTTCTGGGTGGAGTTCTGGCGTTCGGCTCGGGCGCAGCAGCAATGGGTGCCGGTCTTTTGGGGTCGACATCGGCGCAGGCGGTCGAATCCTCGCGCTTTGCCTTCACCCCGATCCCGGCGCAGACGGACGGCACCGTTCACGTTCCGGAAGGGTATGAATGGAAGGTTCTGGCGCGTTGGGGCGATGCGCTGTTCTCGGACGCTGATGGGTACGAGATCACCGATGGTGGGCCGCTCGAAAACTCGGACAGAATCTTTGGTGAAAACACTGACGGGATGGAAACATTCTCGTTTCAGGGATTGGAACTGATCGCGATCAACCACGAGTATCCAAACGGCGACATCAACCTTCCCGCCGCGCAGGAGGGTGTTCCAGCCAGTGCCGAAGACGTTCTGAAACTGCAGAATATTCAAGGCGTCACGGTGATGGAGATCAAGGAAGGCCCGGATGGATGGTTCGTTGTAAAAGACAGCCCATTCAACCGCCGCATCCACCACAACACTCTTATGAAAATCGTTGGGCCCGCCGCCGGTCACGACCTGCTGAAAACCAAGGCTGACCCAACCGGCACATCCTCGCTGGGCACCATGAACAATTGTGGCGCAGGTAAAACTCCGTGGGGCACCTACCTGACCTGCGAAGAGAATTTTAACGGCTATTTCGGGTCGTCCGATGAAACCGCCGTTTACGATCAACCGGTCGCGGACGGATACGCGCGATATGGCGTCAAAGCCCAAAGCTGGAACGGCTACGAGCTGTTTGACCCACGTTTTGACACGTCGAAAAACCCGAATGAACCTCACCGGGCCGGATGGATCGTCGAAATCGACCCGACCAAACCCGACAGCACTCCGGTCAAGCATACCGGTCTGGGCCGTTTCAAGCACGAGAACGCCGAGGTGACTCTGGCTGCGGATGGCCGTGTGGTGGTTTACATGGGCGACGATGAGCGGGGCGAGTACCTGTATAAGTTCGTCTCGAACGGCACCTATCAGCCGGGCGGCGAGACCGAGAGTCTGCTGAACGACGGCACCTTGTATGCGGCCAAGTTCGATGACGACCTGTCGGGTGAATGGCTGCCTTTGACGCCGGAAACAACAGGCATGGACGCCGCAGAGATTTCGATCTTCACGCGCCTGGCGGCCTCGAAAGTGGGTGCCACCACCATGGACCGCCCCGAATGGGTTGCCTCCAGCCCGGTTGCGGTTGAGGCCTATTGCTGCCTGACCAACAACAAGAACCGGGGCATCAAGCCAAACGCCGGTGGCGACGATACCTCGGTCAATGGACCCAACCCGCGTGAGGCCAACAAATACGGCCAGATCGTGCGCTGGCGCCCAAGCAACGACGACCACGCCGCAGACACATTCGACTGGGATCTCTACGTCATGGCCGGCAACCCAACCGTGCACACGGATGCTTATGCAGGGTCGCCCAATGTCAATGAAGGTAATCTGTTCAATTCCCCGGATGGGATGGTCATCGACACAACCGGACTGATCTGGATCCAGACGGACGGCGATGACGACAACGCAGAAGACTTTGCTGGAAACGGGAACAACCAGATGCTGGTTGGTGACCCGATCACCGGAGAAATCGCGCGCTTTATGACGGGTCCGAATGGGTGTGAAGTCACGGGGCTTGCGTGGTCAACCGACTTGCGGACAATGTTCGTCGGAATTCAACACCCCGGCAGCAATTGGCCCGATGGCGGCACGCCACGGTCCTCGATCATCGCTATCAAGCGGAATGACAACGGCTTGGTCGGCTAATAAACTCGGGCAGCGCTTTCTTTCGAATGCGAGTGAGGGCGCTGTCAGATATCCTCTCCCGGTGGAGCCAGCGGCCCGCCGGGGGCCATCAGGTGACGCTCTGACAGCCATGGGTTCAATTCCAAAGCCTGCTGCAGAGCTTCTCGCGCTTCGTCCGTTCGCTGAAGCCCCATCAACGTCAACGCACGGCCACTGATCGCGGCAACGTGGTTCGGTGACAGCTCAATCGCCCGGTCCAGATCGGGCAATGCAGCCTGAAAATCCTGCCTCAGATAATGGGCAAAGGCGCGCTGATTATACCCCTCGGCATAGGACGGGCAGTATTCGATCAGCTTGTCGAAATCCTCGATCGCGCCCAACAAGTCCCATGCGTTCCGACGCGTCATGCCACGGTCCAGAACAGCCTGCGCCGTTTCGTCCGGCGCATCCGTCCAGAACTCCCACAATTGATTGGATAGCGCGCGGGCGGCCTGTTCGTTTTCGGCCTGTTGTATCTGCGAGATCAACCCGGTCACACCGGCAGAATGATCCGGTGCCATGGGGCAGTCATCGGCAAAGGCAGCAACCGAGGTTGCGGCAACAAAGGCAGAGGCAAGGAAAAGCTGTTTCATAAAGCAATGGTGACGCTTGCGCGGCTTTCGTCAACCCGGCCTTCAGAACCCGCCCGAGACGCCGGTTTCCTTCACCGCCTCCATCGCAACAAAGGTCGAGGTGCTGGCCACATGGGGTAACGAGGAAATTTTCTCGGCCAGAACAGCCCGGTATTCGGACATCGAACCGGTGCGAATTTTCAGAAGGTAATCAAAATTCGATGCAATCATATGGGCTTGCTCAATCTCGGCCACTTTGCGCACCGCTGCATTGAACTCGGCCAATGCCTTTTCGCGGGTATCGGTCAGACGCACCTCGACAAAGGCCACATGGTCCAGACCAAGGCGGATCGGGTCCAGCAGGGCGCGGTATCCGGTGATGATGCCATCGGCTTCAAGTCTCTTCACACGTGCTTGAGTGGGCGATTTCGACAACCCGATGCGCCGCGCAAGGTCCGCGATGGGGATGCGCCCATCCTCGGACAGAATCGTCAGAATGGACTGATCGAACCGATCCAGACCCGGAAAGTCCTTTTGCATTGGTTACCCCTCAATATTCAGGCCAATCGCCTAACCGAAGCAAAAAATAAGGCAATCCTCCCGCCAAATCGACCCTATATTTATCAAAAGCCCCGGAGGATACATGTCACACAGCCTGCGCGCCCATATCGACGGTCAGACCTATGCCGATCAGTCAGCCATTCTGGACCACCTGATTGCACAGTCTGATCTGACCCAAGCCGATCGTCGGTCCATATGCGCCTCTGCCGCTCAGTTGGTGCGCGATATCCGATCCAGTACTTCACCCGGCATGATGGAGGTGTTTCTGGCCGAATACGGCCTGTCTACCGATGAAGGCGTGGCATTGATGTGTCTGGCCGAAGCCTTGTTGCGTGTCCCCGACGCCGACACGATCGACGCGCTGATCGAGGATAAGATTGCGCCCTCGGACTGGGGGAAACATCTGGGGCAGTCCTCATCCTCGCTGGTCAATGCTTCGACTTGGGCCTTGATGTTGACGGGCAAGGTTCTGGATGAAGGCAAAGCATCCCCAGTCGGTGCTTTACGCGGCGCGATCAAGCGATTGGGTGAGCCGGTGATCCGCACCGCTGTAGGCCGGGCCATGAAGGAAATGGGCCGACAGTTCGTGCTGGGCGAAACGATACAGTCCGCGATGGATCGCGCCAGTGGGATGGAAGCCAAGGGCTATACCTACTCCTACGATATGCTGGGCGAGGCCGCCCGGACCGAGGCCGACGCAGCCCGCTATCACCTGTCTTATTCCCGGGCGATTGCGGCCATTGCCGATGCCTGCACCCATGACGATATCCGCGCCAATCCGGGAATATCGGTGAAGCTATCGGCACTGCACCCGCGGTACGAACTAGCGCAGGAACAGCGCGTCATGGATGAGCTTGTGCCCCGCCTGCGTGCGCTTTGCCTGTTGGCCAAGGCCGCCGGGATGGGCCTCAACGTGGATGCCGAAGAAGCCGACCGCCTGTCCCTGTCGCTGCAAGTGATCGAAGAGGTCATGGCCGAGCCCGCCCTGGCCGGGTGGGATGGGTTCGGGATCGTGGTGCAGGCCTATGGCCCCCGCGCCGGGGTGGTTCTGGACACGCTCTATGACATGGCCCAGCGCCATGATCGCAAGTTGATGGTGCGGCTGGTCAAAGGTGCCTATTGGGATACTGAGATCAAGCGCGCGCAGGTCGAAGGCGTCGATGGGTTCCCCGTCTTCACCCGCAAGGCGGCGACCGATATCTCGTACATCGCGAACGCGCGCAAATTGCTGGGTATGACCGACCGGATCTATCCGCAATTCGCCACCCACAACGCCCACACGGTCAGCGCGATCCTGCATATGGCCAAGGACCAACCCTATGAATTCCAGCGCCTTCACGGGATGGGCGAAACGCTGCACGGGCTGGTCAAAGATCAAAACTCTACCCGCTGTCGCATCTACGCTCCGGTCGGTGCGCATCGTGACCTGTTGGCGTATCTGGTGCGGCGACTGTTGGAGAATGGTGCGAATTCATCTTTCGTGAACCAGATCGTCGATGAGACTGTGCCGCCCGAAGTCGTCGCCGCAGACCCTTTCGAAACGGTCCGTGAACCTGCGCGGCCCCTGCCCACCGGACCCGAACTGTTTCAACCCGAGCGCCCGAACTCGCGCGGGTTTGACTTGCATCACACGCCCACACTGGATCAGATCGACGCCGCCCGCGATGGCTTCCGAGCACATCACTGGTACGCGCGGCCACTTTTGTCCGGGGATGCAACGCCCGAGGGTGATCAACCTGTCATCAACCCGGCGCAACCGCAGGACCGGCCCGGCGCCGTCGCCCCTGCAAGCGCCGAGGATGTCGAGCTGGCGCTGGCCTCTGCCGTACCGTGGCACTCACCAGCGACCGACCGGTCCCGCATCCTGAACGCTGCGGCCGACCTGTACGAAGAACACTACGGCGAGCTTTTTGCCCTGTTGTCTCGTGAGGCCGGAAAATCGCTTCCGGACGCTGTTGCTGAATTGCGTGAAGCCGTTGATTTCCTGCGGTATTACGCTGCGAATATTCCTGATCTTGCGCCTGCGGGAACCTTCACCTGCATTAGCCCGTGGAACTTTCCGCTGGCCATTTTCACCGGCCAGATTGCTGCGGCCCTTGCGACTGGTAACGCTGTACTGGCCAAACCTGCCCCGCAGACACCCTTGATCGCGCATCGCGCCGTTCAGTTGATGCACGAGGCAGGCGTGCCACGGGATGTTCTGCAATTGCTGCCGGGTGGCCCGATGGTGGGCGCGGCACTGACCTCGGATGCGCGGGTGTCGGGCGTGGCTTTCACCGGCTCGACCGCGACGGCTCTGAAAATTCGTGAGGCGATGGCAGAAAACCTGCGGCCCGGCACACCGCTGATTGCGGAAACCGGTGGGCTGAATGCCATGATAGTGGACAGCACCGCCCTGCCCGAACAAGCCGTGCAATCCATCATCGAAAGCGCGTTTCAATCGGCGGGACAGCGCTGCTCGGCCCTTCGGTGCCTCTATGTGCAAGACGACATCGCGGACGATCTGCTGACGATGCTGAAAGGCGCGATGGAGGCCTTGCAGGTTGGCGATCCTTGGCTGATTTCAACCGATTGCGGCCCCGTTATCGACAATGATGCGCGGCAGGTCATCACGGATCACGTGGCTACGGCCCGTCGAGAAGGGCGTATCCTGAAAGAGATGCCAACGCCGCCCATCGGCACATTCGTCGCACCGACGCTAATCGAAGTCCCCGGCATTGCCGCGCTCGAACGCGAGATTTTTGGCCCGGTTCTGCATGTCGTGCGGTTCAAGGCGTCCGAGATTGATCAGGTGATCGCCGATATCAACGCCACGGGATACGGCCTGACCTTTGGTCTGCACACGCGCATCGACGACCGTGTTCAGCACATCACCGAGGCCGTTCACGCGGGCAATATCTACGTGAACCGCAATCAGATCGGTGCGATTGTCGGCTCACAACCCTTTGGCGGCGAAGGGCTTTCCGGGACTGGCCCCAAGGCCGGTGGCCCGAATTACAAGACCCGTTTCTGCGCACCCGACCGCCAGAGCAGCGCCGGGACGTGGGGTACAAAGATGGGCGAAATGCCTGCCCCCGACGGCGAGGCGCCATCGGTTCAAACCCGGTCTCTGCCCGGCCCGACCGGAGAATCCAACCGCCTTAGCGAGTTCCCCCGCCTGCCTTTATTGTGTCTGGGTCCGGGTGAGGCCGCAGTTCAGGCGCAGGCGGCCGCCGTGCAGGAATTGGGCGGTTCAGCTATCCGCGCCACAGGAGCAATCGACCTGCACCGACTTGAAAACGCGACGGGTATCTCTGGCGTTTTGTGGTGGGGGGATGAAGCCACCGCCCGAGACATCGAACGGCATCTGGCCCGCCGCACCGGTCCGATCCTGCCCCTGATCCCCGGTCTGCCCGACAAGGCCCGTGTCCTGGCCGAGCGCCATGTCTGCGTCGACACAACCGCTGCAGGGGGTAACGCGGCGTTGCTGGGTGGTGCGGCCTAAACAGACCTTGACGCTGGGCTGCGGAAAGCCCAGCGTCGCGCCATGTTTCCGATCCGTGATCATAACCCTTCGGGGCGTACTCCATACGTCGTTTATCTGCTGATGGCGGCGAATATCCTGATCTTTGTCAGCTATGCAGGCGCCATGGACGATGCGCGCCTCATCAACCAGATTTACTATGACTACGCCGTCATTCCAGCACGGATCACCGACGGTTTTGCCTTTGATACTCTGGTGACGTCAATGTTCCTGCACGGGGGTTGGATGCACCTGATCGGAAACATGCTGTTCCTATGGATATTTGGCGACAACCTCGAAGATGAGATGGGCCACCTGCCCTTCCTGCTGTTCTATCTGGCTGCCGGAATCGGAGCTGGCCTGATCCATGTCCTGACAGCCCCGGCGTCATTGGTGCCCACTATCGGTGCATCGGGCGCGATTGCCGGTGTGATGGGCGGCTATTTGCTGCTGTTCCCCAAGGCGCAGGTAGATATCCTGTTGATCCTGATCATTTATATTCGCGTCTTCACCATTCCGGCCTTTGTCATGCTTGGGGTCTGGCTCGGCATGCAGTTTCTGGGCAGCCTCTCCAGCAACCCGGACGAGGGAGGGATTGCATATTGGGCGCACACAGGCGGTTTCTTCGTCGGGTTGGTGCTGAGTATTCCCTTATGGTTGCGGCGCGGTGGCATCAGATATTGGAACCGGACTCACGGCCATCCACCCCACCCAGAGCAGACCTATAAATTCTCGCAATCACGCATCCCCCGCATCCCGCGCAGGTAGACGGCCACCGCTAAGTTCAGTGATTTCCCGGGCAGCAGCCATGACCAGACCACCCAAATCCGGCGCGCGATCCGCTTTGAACCGAACAGTCGGGCCAGATACGGAAATTCCGGCACAAGGTTCAGCGCGATCATTGAATATCGCCGCGCCAATGCAGGACATGCCCTCGTATCGCTCCTCCCGGTCATGCGACCAACCCCGCCTTCGGGTCTGTGCCAAGTCCGACTGCAATTTTGGTCCGGGCAGCAGAGTATTCTCGGTAAAGGCAACCGGATCACCCAAACCCAGCGCTTTGGTCAACCCGGCCTCCCCCAGTTCGGCCAGGATCGCTTTGCCGGTTCCAGACGCATACATCGGCGTCCTGGCCCCCGGTGGAAAGAACGCCCGGATGGGGTTTCCGGTTTCGACCTGCCCAACAAAAACAACCTCGAACCCGTCCGGAACCGCGAGATTGGCCGTCTCACCGCTGTCCTGCATCAAGCGTCGCAGGATTGGCCGTCCGATCTCGATCACGCTGTTACGACGCAGGAATGACGCGCCGGTTCTGTAAGCCTCGATACCAATCATCCACTCCTGACGCTCATCGTCGAAACTCACAAAACCATGTTTCTGCAGCGTGACCAGAATACGATGTGTGGTGGCAGTGGGCACGCCGATCTCTCTGGCCAGATCACTCAGCGCGGCGCGTTCCATGCGCGCAACCGTGGTCATAACACCCAGCGCCCGGTCCAGAGATTGCATGGTCCCGGCCGAACTTTCCTTGAACATGGATTTCGGCCGACCCCGCGGTCTTTTTTGCGGCTCTTGTCCCAATTCCCCTCCTCCTGTGTACAAAGTTTTTTTTCGTGTGGTGGCTCCGCTTCGCCAAAATGAAAAACGGAAATCCCCGCGAATCTCGCCAGTTATGGATTTTTTCGCAAAAATGAAAATATTTTTCAAGAAAATTGCATGACGCGACGTTATCTCGGAAAATGACCTCCAAAGCGGAGGAATAAGAGATGTCCAACCAAAACCCGGTTTTCATACCAGGCCCAACAAATATCCCGGACCGGCTACGGCTGGCCATGCAGGTTCAAACGCAAGACCATCGTGCCCCGGACTTTGTCGATACGTTTGCCCCGGTTCTGGAAGACACAAAACGGGTCTTCAGCACTCAGACCGGTCAGATCGTAACATTCCCTGCCTCGGGTACCGGCGGGTGGGAAGCGGCGATCACCAACACCCTCAGCCCCGGCGACAAGGTTCTGGTGGCCCGCTATGGCGTTTTCAGCCATCGCTGGATCGACCTGTGTCAGCGGCACGGGCTGGACGTGCAGGTGATTGATTGCCCTTGGGGGACGGGCGCACCAGCAGACCTGTTTCAGGCCGCTCTTGCCAAGGACACGTCACACGACATCCGCGCCGTTCTGGTGACCCATAACGAAACTGCAACTGGCGTGCTTTCGGACATCGGTGCGGTGCGTCACGCCATGGACGCCGCAAACCATCCCGCGATGCTGTTTGTGGATTGCGTAAGCTCGCTGGCCTCTGTGCCGTTTAAGTTTGACACATGGGGCGTCGACATCGCCGTGTCCGGGTCGCAAAAGGGGTTCATGCTGGCGACCGGGATGGCGATCCTGTGCGTCAGCGACAAAGCGCAAGAGGCGATGGCGTCTGCCAAGCTGCCCCGCACTTTCTTCGATTTCCGCGACATGATGACGGCGAATGCGTCGGGCGGGTTTCCCTATACCCCGCCGCTGCAACTGATCTACGGGATGCGCGAAAGCCTCAAGATGCTGTTCGAAGAAGGCTTGGACAACGTCTATACCCGCCACCACCGACTGGCCGAAGGGGTTCGCCGTGCCACCGACGCGTGGGGCTTGAAGTTGGTTGCACAGTCGCCCGACCTTTATTCCGATACGGTCAGCGCAATCTATGTCCCCGATGGGTTCGACAGCAACGCCCTGACAGATCACGCGTTCAACGCATATGGCGTGTCCTTCGGGATCGGCCTTGGGCAACTCAACGGCAAGGCGTTTCGCATTGGTCATTTGGGCAGCCTGACGGATGTGATGGTTCTGTCTGGCCTCAGCGCGATCGAGATGGCGATGGCGGACCTGAATTACCCCATCTCACTCGGCAGCGGGGTCGCGGCCGCGCAGGAGTTCTATCGTTCCGGCTCGTCCGGCAACGCAATGGCGGCAGCCTGAGGAGAATGACCATGCTGGATCAAACCCCCGCCGCAGAACTCACGATCGACGATATGCGAGCGGCGCATGAACGGATTAAACCATATATCCGTCGAACCCCGGTCATGGTGTCCGACTACCTGAATGATCTGACCGGCGCAGAGCTGTTTTTCAAATGCGAGAACTTTCAGGAGGCTGGTGCCTTCAAGGTTCGCGGTGCAAGCAACGCCGTGTTTGGCCTAAGCTATGAGATGGCGGCAAAGGGTGTCTGCACTCATTCCAGCGGCAACCACGCCCTTTCGCTGTCCTACGCGGCCGGACGGCGCGGCATCCCCTGCCATGTGGTCATGCCGCGCACGGCACCGCAGGCCAAAAAGGACGCGGTCCGGCGCTTTGGTGGAACGATCACCGAGTGCGAGCCGTCGACCACCTCGCGCGAGGCGACCTTTGCCGAAGTGCAGGCCCGAACGGGTGGTGAATTCGTCCACCCCTATAACGACCCCCGCGTCATCGCTGGGCAGGCGACATGTTCGGCAGAACTGCTGGAACAAACCGATGGCGTGGATGCGGTCATCGCACCGATTGGCGGCGGCGGCATGGTATCGGGAACCTGTCTGACGGTGTCAAACCTGGCGCCCAGCACCGCAATCTATGCCGCGGAACCGGAACAGGCGGATGACGCTTATCGCTCGTTCAAAGCGGGCCATATTATCGCGGATGACGCCCCAAAAACGGTTGCCGATGGTCTGTTGGTGCCGCTCAAGGAAAACACGTGGCACTTTGTGTCCAATCACGTGACCGACATCTTCACCGCCTCAGAAGATGAGATCGTCGAGGCGATGAAACTGACGTGGAAATATCTGCGCGTGGTGATGGAGCCGTCCTCGGCAGTGCCTTTGGCGACCATTCTCAAAAATCCGGACGTGTTTCGCGGAAAACGCGTTGGCGTGATCATCACCGGCGGCAACGTGGATTTGGACAAGCTGCCCTGGCTGAAAGGGTAAGGAGGAAGAACATGAACAAACCTGTAAAATTTGACGATCTCGAAGTCGGCTTCGACATCCCTGCCTCAATCGGTATGGACGAAAGCGAAATTCAGACACCCTGCCTGATACTGGATCTGGACGCGCTAGAGCGGAATATCAGGAAGATGGGCGACTATGCCACGGCACATGGCATGCGCCATCGCGTGCACGGAAAGATGCACAAGTCCGTTGATGTCGCCAAACTTCAGGAAAAACTGGGCGGCGCGGTGGGTGTCTGCTGTCAGAAAGTCTCGGAAGCCGAAGTTTTCGCGCGCGGTGGCATCAAGGATATCCTCGTGTCAAACCAGGTGCGCGACCCGGCCAAGATCCAACGGCTGGCACGGCTGCCCAAGACCGGAGCGCGCACCATCGTCTGTGTGGACGACATCAACAACGTCGCGGACCTGTCTGCCGCTGCGGTCAGCGCTGGCACCGAACTAGAGGTTCTGGTCGAAATCGACTGCGGTGCTGGGCGGTGCGGCGTGACCACAACTCCGGCAGTGGTCGAGATCGCCGAGGCGGTCGTGGCAGCCCCAAACCTGAAATTCACAGGCATTCAGGCGTATCAGGGCGCGATGCAACATCTCGACACGTATGAGGCCCGAAAAGAGAAGCTGGATGCTGCTATTGCGATGGTCGAAGACGCGGTTGACGGGTTGAAAACCGCAGGCATCGACTGCGAGCTGGTCTCGGGCGGCGGCACAGGATCGTATTATTTCGAAAGCAATTCAGGTGTTTACAACGAGTTGCAATGCGGGTCCTACGCCTTCATGGACGCCGACTATGGCCGTATTCTGGACAAGGACGGCAAGCGGATCGACCAGGGGGAGTGGGAAAATGCGCTGTTCATCCTGACCAGCGTCATGAGCCACGCCAAAGTGGACAAGGCGATCTGTGATGCAGGTCTAAAGGCGCAGTCCGTCGATAGCGGCTTGCCGTTCATCTATGGGCGCGACGATGTCGAATACCTCAAATGTTCGGATGAGCACGGCGTGATCGGTGATCCCGGCAATGTTCTCAAGGTCAACGACAAGCTGCGTCTGGTGCCCGGTCACTGTGACCCAACCTGCAACGTCCATGACTGGTATGTAGGTGTCCGGGACGGCAAGGTTGAAACACTCTGGCCTGTTTCGGCCCGTGGAAAGGCGTTCTGAGCAATGAGGGATATCATGACTTCACAAGACGGCCTGCTGATCGTGGGCGAAGATCTTTGCAAGCAACTGGTCGGCCGCCAGCAAGCCTTTGATGCGGTTCAGTCGGTCTTTGGCGCAATGGCCAGCGGCGGGGCGTGGAACTTTCCTGTTGTGCGCGAGGCGCTGGGTTACGCAGATGCTTTGTACGGCTTCAAGTCAGGCTTCGACAGGGATGGTCAGGTGCTGGGCGTAAAGTCGGGCGGATATTGGCCCGGCAATGCCGAAAAAAACCTGACAAACCACCAATCGACGGTGTTTCTGTTTGATCCTGACACCGGGCAACTCTCTGCGCTGGTCGGGGGCAATTACCTGACGGCGGTGCGCACGGCGGCCTCGTCAGCGGTTTCGATTGCGCATCTGGCCCGGAAAGACTCGAAGGTTCTGGGGATGGTTGGTGCAGGTCATCAATCCGCCTTCCAACTGCGCGCGGCGGCCGAACAGCGCGCGTTTGAGAAGGTCGTCGCCTGGAACCCCCACCCGGACATGCTGCCGCGTCTGGCTGCCGTGGCCGAGGAAATCGGGTTGGAGTTTGAAGCGGTCAGCCAGCAGGAACTGGGCGCGCAGGCGGATGTGATCATCACGATCACCTCGGCGTTTGAGCCGCTGTTGATGAAAGACTGGATCAAATCCGGTACGCATCTGGCCTGTATGGGTACAGATACGAAAGGCAAGCAAGAGGTCGACCCCGCGCTTGTGGCCGCAGCAACCGTCTTCACAGACGAGGTTGCCCAGTCCATTACCATCGGCGAAGGCCAGCACGCCATAAACTCGGGCGCGCTGACGCGGGATCAGATCACCCCGATTGGTGCCGTGATCAACGGGGATCACCCCGGTCGGACCAGCGAAGACGAGATTACCCTGTTCGACGGAACCGGGGTTGGCTTGCAAGATCTGGCCGTTGCGTCGGTCGCCGCGCGATTGGCGGATGAGGCAGGATTGGCGCAGCGCGCAGCCCTATGAAACGAAAAAGCGCGCCTCGTACGGGGCGCGCAACTTCGATTGTTTTGATCAGGTTTTAGTCCCGGATCACCTTTGCGAACTGGTCGAAGATCGGTTCGTTTGAACAAATCACTTCGCCATCGTCCAGCACGCTGCCTTCGGGGTTCAGGGCCTGCACAAACCCGCCGGCTTCTTTGACGATGATGATCCCGGCGGCCAAGTCCCACGCATTCAGGCGGCGTTCCCAGAACCCTTCGTACCGACCAGCGGCCACGTAAGCCATGTCCAGTGCAGCAGCACCCCAGCGGCGCACGCCTGCGCATACCGGCATCAAACGCGCCAGGTCCTGCAGCGTTGCTGGCAAGTCCGAACGGCCACCGAAGGGCAAGCCCGTCGAAAAGATCGACTCGATCATGCGATGACGGCCCGAGACGCGAATGCGCGTGTCATTCATCCACGCGCCCTCGCCCTTTTCGGCAAAGAACATCTCGTCCTTGGCAGGGTCATAGATCACGCCGGCGACGATCTTGCCCTTATGCTCCAGCGCGATCGAAATCGCCCAGTGCGGCAGGCCGTGCAGGAAATTCGTAGTCCCATCCAGCGGGTCCACGATCCAGCGGCGGGTGGGGTCTTCGCCCGCGATTGCACCCCCCTCTTCGGCCAGCCAGCCATAGGTCGGGCGCGCGCCCAGAAGCTCCTCTTTCAGGATCGCTTCGGCGGCGATATCTGCCTTGGACACAAAATCGCCCGCGCCTTTCATCGACACCTGCAGGTTCTCGACTTCACGAAAATCCTTGACCAAAGACCGCCCCGCCTTGCGCGCGGCTTTAATCATGATGTTGAGGTTTGCACTGCCAACCATTGTCCAAAGGCTCCTGTCCGGTCAAGCCGCGCGTATACTGATGCAAAGCGCCCTTGCCAAGAGGAATGATACGCATAGCAGACCCGCGTTTTGCGCCTATTGCAGTTGCAACTTGCGCGCCTCGGTTCCGGCCAGTTGAATCAGCTCCTGCACATAGGGCTTTTCAAGGTCTTCCGTGCGAACCGCCGCGTATAGCCTGCGGGTAATTCCGTCTTTGGTCAGCGGACGTGTCACATAGTCCGAATTGTACTTAACCTCGCGCACGACCCAATCCGGCAGCACCGCAACCCCTCGGTTCGACGCGACCAGCAGCAATATCACCGCGGTCAGTTCGACCTGCCGGATTGCCGCCGGTTCCACCCGCGCGGGGATCAGCAACTGGCTGAACACATCCAGCCGCGTGCGCTCGACCGGATAAGTTATCAGGGTCTGCCCTCGGAAATCCTCGGCCTCGACAAAGTCCTTTTGTGCCAAAGGATGGACAGAAGCGGCGACAAACACGGCGTCATAGTCGAAAAGCTCGATGAACTCGACGCCCGGCAGGTCTTCGGGGTCGGACGAAACAACCAGATCGACCTCTTCTTTTTGCAGCGCTGGCAAAGCGTCGAACGCAAGGCCCGGCCTGATATCGACATCCACATCCCCCCAGGACTTGCGGAAGGTCTCCAGCACCGGGAACAACCACTCAAAACAAGCATGGCACTCAATAGCGATGTGCATCCGACCAGTTCGCCCATCACGCAGGGACGAAAACTCCTGCTGGGTCGCCTCGACCTGCGGCAGAATTTGCTCGGCCAACCGCAACAGACGCAGACCGGCGGCCGATAATTTCATCGGTTTGGACCTACGCTGAAACAGTTCGACACCCGCCTGATCTTCCAGGCCCTTGATCTGATGACTCAGCGCCGACTGCGTGATGTTCAACTGGTCCGCAGCGCGGGCAAGCCCACCACATTCGTGGATCGCCTTGATCGTGCGCAGGTGCCGGAATTCGATGTGCATTTCAGGATGACTCATGTTGTTCTTGAAGAATATGAGTTTGTCTCACATTGCAGAAACTGACACAAGACCCGGGAACGGAACAAATGAGGCCAAGATGACCAAGCCAGAAATATCATTCGAGTTCTTCCCGCCGCAATCGCTGGAAGCCTCCTTCCGGTTGTGGGACACCGTTCAGACATTGGCCCCGCTTGATCCCCGGTTTGTGTCTGTCACCTATGGCGCAGGCGGAACCACGCGAGAGTTGACCCGCGATGCGGTGGCAACTTTGCACAAGTCCTCCGGCCTGCCTGTCGCGGCCCATCTGACCTGCGTAGACGCGACACGTGACGAAACACTGGCTATTGCAGATAGTTTCGCCAAATCGGGCGTCCGCGACATCGTCGCGCTGCGCGGCGATCCCCCAAAGGGTCAAAACGGTTATGTTCCGCATCCCGACGGCTTTCAGAACTCCGTCGAACTGATTGCGGCGCTGGCTGATAACGGCAAGTTCAATATTCGCGTCGGCGCTTATCCCGACATCCACCCCGAGGCGCAAAACGCGCGCACGGACGTGGACTGGCTCAAGGCCAAGCTGGATGCCGGTGCCGACGAAGCCCTCACGCAGTTCTTCTTTGAGGCCGAGACCTTCTTCCGCTTTCGCGACGATTGCGCCAAAGCAGGAATCGACAAGCCCATCGTTCCGGGCATTCTGCCGATCGAAAACTGGAAAGGGGCGCGCAACTTTGCCCACCGCTGTGGAACACGCATCCCGGCATGGGTAGAACACGCGTTCGACAAGGCCGTTCGGGACGACCGCGAAGACCTGCTGGCCACGGCCCTGTGCACCGAGCTGTGTTCCGACCTGATCGAGGGCGGCGTCGATAAGCTGCATTTCTATACGCTGAACCGCCCCGAGCTTACTCGTGACGTCTGTTTTGCGCTTGGTATCACGCCCAAAACCGAACTTCAGAACGTCGCCTGATCCAAAGGCCCAAACGCACCCGGACGCTCGACAATGCGCTGCGCAAATCGGGGAACAATCAAGGATCGTATTACCTGATTGTTCCCCTATCATATTCAATATTTTGCCTTATTTGACAAAAATTCACCCGTCCTGACACTGGTTCCCGTAGTTGTTTAACGAGTGATTTATTATGGAACCTGTTGATAGGATCAGGGCGCGCACAGAGGCGCTTCACGCTCTTGGCTTAAACCAGCAAGCCGGTTCTGAGGACATCAGAAACGCGTGGCGACAGATCGCCTTTCACGCACATCCCGATTGTTCCGAATCTGATACAGCAAGTTTCACCCGCGCGAAGGAAGCCTATGACCTGCTGCGCGAAGAAGGGTTGGCGGGCAAAGCTGCCTGTGCCGGTAAACCAAAGCGTCCCAAGCTGCGCAAACGCGTGATCACTCTGGAGGATGCAGACCTCGACGCCTGTCGTTCATTGCTCGACACGGCGCTTGCACATGTTCCGGAAGGGCAAGAAGACAATCAGGCCGAGGCGACGGTCGATCTGCGGGCCGACTCGGATCATATCCCCGAAGCGGTTGGTTGCTATGGTCGCAACCTGACCTATTTCGTGTCATCTCCGGTTTGCGAAGGGGCAAACCGCATCGCGCTTCCCACGTCGATTCTGGCCGGGACACGCCGCACCGAGACGCAGGTGCTTAGCTTTCAGTCCAAGGAAGCCGGCGCTGGCGAAGTCGTTGTCCCCGAGACAATCATGAACCGCGAGTTCCCCGGCGCAAAAAGCGTTCGTATTCGGTTTGAAGCGGATCAGAAAACGCAGGATGAGTTCTGGTTGGCCAGTTGATTTCGAAACAGAAAACCCGACTGAATCAGCCGGGTTTCCAACAGAACATTTAACCTTAGTTTGAAACAGGGCCGTCCGACGTGAATTTCGGGATGACGCTGGTTGACGCTGCATCGGGCTCGATCCCTGGCCAGTTCCCTTCGGCCAGGTTGATGTTTCCGGGGATATCCTCTTCGAAGAAGCCGACGACAACATCCGTGATGTTGAGATACAGCTTGTCGTCCACGATCCGCCACAGGTTGGGATTTGCCGGAACCTTGCCGCCGCGCGATACACCATAGGCACAATGCCCATCGTATTGCGGCGCGTAGAACGCGGGGTTCTCAAGGAATTTGTCGCGGTTCTCTTCGGTTGAAAACGCCCAGGTTGCCCCGTTGTAATCTGCGGTAATATCCGAGCGACCGCGCACCCCTTCGGGCTGCGACTGACCGACCGGAGCCTGATCAAGGCTGCGATAAGCCACGACGTCGTAACCTGAAACTGCATAACCGGTGCCATCAACATACTGGTCTCCGGCAAATGCAGGTAACGACATCGCCAAAGTAGCGGCTACGGTCAGGGCAAAGCGTTTCATGTGTTCAATCCTCATGTCCGAGGAGCGGTTCATCGCTCCGGTTTTCGGGTTCGGTCTGAGGATAGGTGATTTGTGTGCTCTGCGCAGTCCCGCTCGCGCCGCTGTGACGTCGCACGTGAAAACGTGAAGGTTTCGGCCCGTTTGTTACAAAAACGACCCAACTTCCGGGGTTGGACTCTGTTGTCTGCAATATTAGCTGTTGTGACGGACGGACAATTTACATGAAATTTTCTGGGAAAGACGGACAATGACCGAACAAACGACCTATACGCCCCCCAAGGTCTGGACATGGGACAGTCAGAATGGCGGCCAGTTCGCCAACATCAACCGGCCGATTGCCGGAGCGACACATGACAAGGACTTGCCGATCGGACGACACCCGCTGCAGTTGTACTCGCTGGCGACCCCGAATGGGGTAAAGGTAACGGTCATGCTCGAAGAGCTGTTGGCGCTGGGTCATGAAGGTGCCGAGTATAACGCATGGCTCGTCAACATTGGCGACGGCGACCAGTTCGGGTCGGGTTTTGTCGAGGCCAACCCGAACTCGAAGATCCCTGCCCTCTGGGACCGCTCTGGTGAAAAGCCTGTGCGTGTGTTCGAAAGCGCCTCAATCCTGTTTCATCTGGCGGAAAAGTTTGATGCCTTCCTGCCCAAATCCGGCCCGGAACGCGCAGAAGTCATGAACTGGGTATTCTGGCAAATGGGCAGCGCGCCCTATCTCGGCGGCGGGTTCGGGCATTTCTACGCCTACGCGCCCGAAAAGTTCGAATACCCGATCAACCGTTTCGCCATGGAGACCAAGCGTCAGCTTGACGTGCTGGACCGTGAACTGGCCGACAAGACCTATATCGCGGGCGACGACTATTCGATTGCGGATATTGCGATCTGGCCCTGGTACGGTCAGCTTGTTCTGGGGCGTCTTTACAGTGCGGCCGAATTCCTGGACGTCGACTCCTACAAGAACGTCATGCGTTGGGCCAAAGCGATTGACGAGCGCCCAGCCGTCAAGCGCGGCCGGATGGTGAACCGTCCATTCGGAGAGAAACACACGCAGCTTCACGAACGTCACGAGGCCAGCGATTTCGAAACCCGCACGCAGGACAAGCTTGAAGCCGCGGCGGAATAATGTGCTCAGACCTCGCGGGGATACGCTCCGCGAGGTTTTTCATTTCAGGATAGGCGGCTTTTCCGGATCGCTGCCCGGCGCAATCTGCGTCATGACGCGCGCTTCGGGCTGAGGTAAGTCAAAGCGCAATCCGACACGGGCCAACGCTGCTGCCGTCGCATCATGCGCCTTGAAGAACCCGACATCCATCGCCCCGGCCTCGATCCCCGAAAACGTCAGCGCCTCGGACGCGGCTTTGGCCAATGCAGCTTCGGCACCGTCGACAGCGTCAACAAAGCCCAGCATGTGCCCTGCCCCACCTTCTTGTGATCTGGTGCCCACAAGATACGCGGCCTGAGCCAACCCAACCGCAGTGGCCAGCTTGGTGTCCAGCGCGGTCAGCAGTTCATCCGGCAGTCCCACAGGCGGCACAAACTCCGCAAAGTGCTGCTCAACTTCTTCGGGTCCGTGTTGCAGGGTTGCCGCCAGCCAGCCCAGCGCATCGGACGGAATCAACATCGAAGACGGTGCCGTTTCCAGATTCAGGCCAAGACCGATACCCTGCCCCGCCAGCATCGACGACAGGACACGGCCTGACACCGCGACGTAGGGAACCGGGCGACCTGCGAATTGCGCCAGACGATCCTCACGATCGAAGGCCAGCACGAAACTGCCATCCGCAACGTCAAAAAGTTCGGGCGAGATGTTTTCGTCCCGCGCCTCTTCGGTCAGCATCAGGAACAGCTCGCTGTCCGCCAGCCGCTCAAAGAACCTCAGACGCGCGGCGTCATCCTGCGGCGCAGCGTCCATCGCGGCGTGGGCCGAGTCCAGCGCGGTTATCTCAGTCATTCAGAACCTCTTGCACCCGCGCTCGCAGGACCGGCAAAAGGTCGGACACGAACCACGGATTTTTCTTGATCCATGCCGTATTCCGCCAAGACGGATGAGGCAAGGCAAAGACCCGCGGCGCATGGTCCCGCCAGTTGCGCACAGTTTCCGTAACCGAGCCGGGCGCCTTGAGATGGTACTTGAAAGCGTGGCCGCCCACGAGGACTGTCAACGGAACCTCACCCAGCGTCTGCATTACCTTGTCATGCCAGGTTTGGCCGCAAACAGGGGGAGGCGGCAAATCCGCCTTGCGTGCATCATATCCGGGAAAGCAAAACGCCATTGGAACAATGGATACGCAGGAGCGGTCATAAAACGTGGCTTCATCCACCCCCAGCCATTCGCGCAACCGATCACCGGAGGGGTCCGTGAATGGCCGACCCGACGCATGCACCCGCGCGCCCGGTGCCTGCCCAGCGATCAAAATCGGTGTGCCCTTACGAAACCAGACAACCGGTTTCGGCTCATGGGCCGTCTCAGTTGCCGCGAACCGGTCCGCGCAAAGACGGCATGCAGAAATTTCTTCTTCGAGTGAATTCATAAGATCGCAAGGTTTCCTGAAGCAAACTGTCCGAGACTGACTCAGTAACGTAATCACGGCGAGGTACTTCTGAAACAGGTGGAAAAGTCACAATCCCAACAGGCCGGATCAGCACGCATTGAACATTTGTTTCATAATTCGACATAATGTAGCCAACATGAACAGATAAAAAATCTGCTTTTCCGCCGCCTCGTTCGGTAGGAAGTGACAGAAAATACAGCAGGCCCCGAATGCTAGAATTCGAGAATGTCAGTAAGTCCTTCTGGACCGGGACGCGCCGCAAGGTGATCCTGGACAGGGTCTCGTTCAGGGTCGAGCTGGGCAGATCCGTCGGCATTCTCGCTCCGAACGGGACAGGAAAAACAACGCTGATCAACATGATGGCCGGGTTGGAAAAACCTGACGAAGGTGTCATTCGCAAATCTTGCCGGGTGTCGTTTCCAATGGGCTTCACCGGCGGCGTGTCCAACAAGCTCTCCGCCTTGGAAAACGCGCGGTACATCGCCAAGATATATGGCATGGACCCTGATTACGTCGAAGCCTATTGTAGCTGGCTGTGCGGTCTGGGCGAGTATTTTGATCAACCACTGGCCACCTATTCGTCAGGCATGAAAGCACGTTTTACCTTTGCGCTCATGCTGGCGTTGGACTTCGACATGTACCTCATTGATGAGGGGATGCCAGCCACGACAGACGTTGAGTTCAACAAAAAAGCCGGCGATATCCTGCGGGAAAGGCTGCGCACCACCACTTTGGTGATCGTGTCGCACAGCCCGCAAGTGCTTGAGAAATTCGCGCGACAAGCGGCTGTGCTGGTGGACGGCCAGCTTTACATGTTCGACACCTTGGAAGAGGCAAAACAGCTATATGACTACCAAACCCAAGGCTAGAATTTATAACTGGCGGCGCAAACGCAGCGGATCGGGCACTGCCGAGGCCCGCGCCGACGCGATTTCGCGTATCCGAAAGGCAACCAGCGCACCCGCGGCCAACGAACCGCAGCCGGGCACGGATATTGACGAGATCAAACAGGAAGGCCTGACCGGACGGCAGCTCAGGATCGCCCGACGCCTTGCCCACAAACACGGTTTGGCCGCAACGTCGGATTACGACGCGGTTCGGTTGTTGCGAAAGAAAGGCATAGATCCCTTTGAACGCGCCAGTCTGCTGGACCTTGCAGCAGAAAAAAAACGTGTCGAGGACGAAGCGACAGACAAGATCAAGATTCAACTGCCTCAGACGTTCACTGAAAGTCCTCAGAACCTGCCCGGTCCTGAATTGAACCCGGCACAACGTCGGGAATTCGAGATCAGCGAAATACAAAAGGACATCGCACGTCGCCGTCGCCGTAAACTGTTTGCCCTGTTTGCGCGGCTGGCTGTGTTTGTTCTGCTGCCGACAATACTTGTTGGAATGTATTTCTACCGCTACGCGACGCCGATGTATGCCAGCGACTCGGCCTATTCGATTTTGCAGGCCGATGGCGGAGGAGCGGCGTTTGGCGGTTTTCTGGCCGGAACCCAATATGCCACCGCGCAGGATTCGGTCGCAACGCAGGAATTTCTGGAATCCAAGGACGCTCTGATCAGGTTGGAGCGGGATATGGGTTTCTCGGACATCTTCAAACAAGAGTGGATTGATCCGATCCAGCGCCTTGCCCCGGACGCAAGCCTTGAAGAAACCTACAAACTCTACAAGCGAATGGTCACGATCGGATATGACCCAAGCGATGGCATCATCCGTATGGAAGTTGCGGCCCCCTACCCTGAAGTCGCGGTGGGATTGTCCGAAAAACTGCTGTCTTACGCCGAAGAAACGATCAATGGCCTGTCCGAATTGAAGCGCGAAGACCAGATGCGGGACGCACTGGAAAGCTTTGAACTCGCGCAGGAAGAACGCAGGCAAGCGCAGGAAGCCCTTATTGAACTGCAACTGCAGGGCGCGATTCTGGACCCCGAGAACGTCATTGTTGGCTTGCGCACGCGCATTAATACGCTTGAAACTCAGCTTCAGGATAAAGAGCTGCAATTGGCGGCGCTATTGGACAACTTGCGCCCGAACAAGGCCAAGGTAGACGGCGCGCGCGCCGATATCGCGCGGCTGGAGGCCGTTCTTGAGGAACTGAATGCCGAGATGCTGGATGTTTCTGGCGGCGAAAACTCTCTAGCCCGATTAAGCGTGCGGATTCAGATGGCGCAGGCTGACCTGGCCGCGCGCGACATGATGCTGCAAACGGCACTGCAGCAGATGGAAACCACCCGGACAGAGGCAAACCGAAAGGTCCGATACTTATCTGTGTCAGTGAACCCCGTCCCCAGCCAGGATCCGACTTATCCACGGAAATTCGAAAATACGATTTTGGCTTTCCTGTTGTTTGCTGGTATCTACCTGATGATCTCGCTAACAGCGTCGGTCCTTCGTGAACAGGTATCCTCGTAAGACACATGAAACATGTAAAAATCTCCGATCTCACGGTCGGCAATGATCTGCCTCTGACGATCATCGCCGGCCCCTGTCAGCTTGAATCGGCTGATCATGCCCAAATGATTGCGGGTAAAATGAAAGAAGCCTGCGATGCCGCGGGTGCCCAGTATGTTTTTAAGGCCTCTTATGACAAGGCAAACCGGACTTCTTTGTCCGGCAAGCGGGGTATGGGGATTGATGCCGGGCTGAAGGTTCTGGATGATATCCGCAAAACGATGGGTATTCCGGTTCTGACCGATGTCCATACCGAAGCCCAATGCGCCACCGCTGCCGAAGCCGTGGACGTCCTGCAAATCCCGGCGTTTCTGTGCCGCCAGACGGACATGTTGCTGGCTGCGGGCAATACCGGCAAGGCCGTGAACGTCAAAAAGGGTCAGTTCCTTGCCCCATGGGAAATGACCAACATTGTCGACAAGGTTGAAAGCACGGGAAACCAGAACATCCTTCTGACCGAGCGTGGAACCTCATTTGGGTACAACACGCTGGTGGCCGATATGCGAGCGCTGCCTCAGATGGCGCAAACCGGGTATCCTGTTGTCATGGATGCGACCCATTCGGTTCAGCAACCCGGCGGCAAAGGAGGTTCGTCCGGCGGACAGCGCGAATTTGCACCAGTCATGGCCCGGGCTGCTGTCTCTTTAGGCGTTGGAGCTGTTTTCATTGAAACCCATCAGGATCCCGACTCGGCACCTTCTGATGGCCCGAATATGATCCCCCTGGATCAAATGCCTCAATTGATTGACACATTGATGCGCTTTGATGCACTGGCCAAAGCCAACCCAATTCAAATTTGAACAAGAGCAATAAAATGACCAAACCCATCCCCGAGGTGACCCCAAACACCTGGAGCTTTCTGCGCGACCCGATGATCAAACCCACCGGGTTTCGCGAATATGACGCCCGTTGGAAATACCCCGAAGAAATCAATCTGCCCGGCATGACCGCCCTTGGTCTGGGTCTGGGCACGCAGATGCGTAAACGCGGGATTGAACCGGTGATCGCGGTCGGTAACGATTATCGCGACTATTCGCTGGCCATTAAGAACGCACTGATCCTGGGACTGGTGCAGGCGGGGATTCAGGTTAAAGATATCGGCCCCGCGCTCAGCCCTATGGCTTATTTCGCGCAGTTCCATCTGGATGTGCCTGCGGTGGCGATGGTCACGGCCAGCCATAACCCGAACGGCTGGACCGGTGTGAAAATGGGCTTTGACCGCCCCCTGACCCACGGTCCTGATGAGATGTCCGAGTTACGCGATATCGTCCTGAACGGCGAAGGCGTGGCGCATGAGGGCGGATCATACGAATTCGTCGATGGTGTGAAAGAAGCCTATATCGACGATCTGGTCGGTGATTTCAAAATGTCGCGTCCGCTGAAAGTGGTCTGCGCGACCGGGAATGGCACGGCCTCGGCCTTCGCGCCCGAGATATTTGAGCGGATGGGCGTCGAAGTGGTCCCCAGCCACAACCGGCTGGATTACACCTTCCCCAATTACAACCCCAACCCCGAAGCCATGGAGATGTTGCACGACATGGCCGATACGGTGAAGTCCAGCGGTGCGGATATGGCGCTGGGGTTTGACGGCGACGGCGACCGGTGTGGTGTTGTTGACGATGAGGGTGAGGAGATCTTCGCTGACAAGGTCGGCGTCATCATGGCGCGCGATCTGGCGAAACTGTACCCCAACTCCACCTTTGTGGCCGATGTAAAGTCAACCGGTCTGTTCGCCAGTGACCCTGAGTTGCAGGCCCGTGGGGTCAAGGCGGACTATTGGAAGACCGGCCACAGCCACATGAAGCGCCGGGTCAAGGAAATTAACGCGCTGGCCGGGTTCGAGAAATCGGGCCACTACTTTCTGGCTGAACCCATTGGGCGCGGATATGACTGCGGGATGCGCGTCGCGGTCGAGATTTGCAAGCTGATGGATCGCAATCCGGATCAAAGCATGTCGGATCTGCGCAAGGCTCTGCCAAAGACGTGGTCAACGCCGACCATGTCCCCCTATGCGGCGGATACCGAGAAATATGACATCCTCAAGCGGTTGGTCGACAAGCTGGTCGCCAAGTCCGAAGCGGGCGAGACCTTTGCGGGCCGTGCAATCAAAGACGTCGTGACCGTCAACGGTGCGCGGGTCATTCTGGACAATGGAAGCTGGGGTCTGGTGCGCGCGTCGTCAAACACACCCAATCTTGTGGTGGTCTGCGAAAGCAGCGAAAGCGAAGACGAAATGCGTGCAATCTTCGCGGATATTGACGCCGTCATTCGCACCGAACCCGGTGTTGGTGACTACGATCAGACCATCTGATCTTGCCATAGGGTTGGGGCGCAGATAACGCCCCACCCCATCAATCTGCGCCAAGCAGTTTCAAAAGCCCTTTCTTGGCTTCCTCTTCAAGCTTCTTCTTTACCGCTTTTTCAAGGCTTTCGCTGTCCGTGACAGCGGTGCCCAATTCGTCCCCGACCTTTTCAAGGACTTGCTGTTTGGCGTCGCCTTCCAGTTCCTTGATCTTTCCCTCAGCGGCGGCCTCGATCACTTTGCTCAGGTCCGGTTGAATCGAGGGGTTGCTCCACGGCCCCACGATCCTGACCGGCACAGACAATCCCTGACCCGAGTTGGCCCGCAACGCGGTCGGCGTGAACAGATAGTCGATATTGCGCGCACCTATGCCGACCGTGCCCTGACCGTCGGCCCTGAAGATATCCAGCGACATCAGCAGATCCTCATTCCTGAGAACCCCTTGATCAATGGTGAAGCTGGCCGTCAGGCTGTTGAACACCGTCGCGCCACCATTCCCGTCTCCGCGCCCCATTATCCGGTCCAGATCAATCCCTGAGATCACCCCTCTGCCGATATCCAGCCGACCCTTGCCACTGAGAGAGCGCATGATCTGATCTTCGGTCTGACCCACCCCAAGAAACTCAAACGATCCAGAGCCGGTGCCAGATAAACGAGTGATATCTGCCAAAGTGGTCAAAGCAGATTGGATGTCGATGCCTTCGGCCTGAAGATTACCGCCAACTGACAAACCGTTTCTGTTATTTGCCACGACCTGACCGGTCAGTTTTCCGGAAAACAGCGTGGCGGGATTCATTTGAAGCACCGCTCTTGAACGATCGAGGTTCAGCGTCAGGTCACTTGGCCCAAGGGTGAGTTCGGGTACAGAAATCGAGTTGGCCGTAAGTCGGATTTGTCCATTGGCCAACGCAAGGGCCGAGGCGTCGATTGGCGCGGTCGACCACCCTTCCGCGGCCGCAATCGTCGCCGATCCGCCGCCGCCACCACCTTCGCCAGAAGGCGCGTTAAAGCGCGATAGATCAAGATCACCGCCGTCCAGCCGAGCTGTGATCTGCGGAGGGTCCGAGATCACGATATCCGCCTCTCCGGTCAACCGGTTGTCGTCCAGTTGCGCCACCATTTCTCGCAGTGAGATGCGGCCTTCGCTGGTGTAGGTCATATGGCCCGCGACTTCGGCAGTTCGCCCCAAACCAAGCGGCACGACAACGCCGGCCTGCCCAAAAGCGGCCAGCATCCTTTCGGTGTCTTGGGTTTTGACATGCAGTTTGCCGTCCATCTCTCCGGCGAGGTTCACTAAGCCATCGAAATCCACTTCGCCGCCCGGTGCCCGCAAAAGCAGCTCCAGTGGCGCCGCAACGCCAGTGGCGTAGGCAG
Source organism: Ruegeria sp. CJ2 (assembly GCF_056536745.1). Lineage (NCBI taxonomy): Bacteria > Pseudomonadati > Pseudomonadota > Alphaproteobacteria > Rhodobacterales > Roseobacteraceae > Ruegeria > Ruegeria sp. CJ2. Next base: position 80,244 of record NZ_JBQFQF010000006.1, on the reverse strand, counting down.
GCAAGTCCTGGATTTTCAGATCAACCTCTACCTTGCCACCGGGGACGCCCATTTTGGCTTCGACAAATAGCGGGGCAGTCACATCAGGCCAGTTTGCCGAGAGGTCCACGTTCGCAAAGTCGAACTTCACCGCGTTGTTTTCCACATAGACCAGACGGGCGTTGGTCAGTTCCAGAAAGTCCAGCGTGACCGTACCCGTCGCACTTTGCGAGGTCGCACTGGCCGTATTGCCAGAGGATACAGGCGCCGCCCGGTCGAATTGCCAGTTGCCGCGCCCGTCGGACAGCTCAAGCCGCAGCGTTGGGTTTTCTGCGATGATCCGACGGATCTTCAGATCGCCCGAGATCAATGCCGCGGCATCCACACCAACCGCCATGCTGTCGGCGCTCAGCATGGGCTCAGGTCCGGCCCAAGACGCGTTACTGAATGTCACGGGGCCGGTTTCCATGCCCAAGACCGGCCAGAACGACAGATTTACATCGCCGGACAGTTTCAAATCTCGTCCCGTCTGGGCGCGCACCTGCTCGGCCAGGATCACCGCGAGCTTGTCCCCGGGCATCAACAAAAATGCTCCGCTCACCAACCCGATAACGGCCACAAGAAAGAAGGCAATGCGCAACAGCCATTTCATTTTTCTGCTCTCCGCTTATCTGGCATGCGTTGAAAAGATCATTCAAAGCCTGCGCAGCATTTGCAAGGGGAAGCGTTCCCCACTATATGCCGCGCCATGACCACGAACCCGCCGAACCTCCGCCCCGACCTGGCACCTGCAGCCCGGATCACCGAGACACCCCGCGCAAACCAGCCCACCATTGGTATGGTGTCTTTGGGCTGCCCGAAAGCGTTGGTCGACAGTGAACGCATCCTGACCCGCCTGCGGGCGGAAGGGTACGGGATATCGCCCGATTATTCAGGCGCAGATGCCGTGATCGTGAACACCTGCGGGTTTCTCGACAGCGCCAAGGCGGAATCACTGGACGCGATCGGCGAAGCTCTGGTCGAGAACGGCAAGGTCATCGTCACGGGATGTCTGGGGGCCGAGCCGGACTACATCCGTGAACATCACCCCCGTATCATGGCCGTCACCGGCCCGCATCAATATGAACAGGTATTGGATGCTGTACATCAGGCGGTGCCGCCCGATCCCGACCCGTTCGTGGACCTGCTGCCTGCGGCAAGCGTGCAACTGACCCCACGCCATTACAGCTATCTGAAAATCTCGGAAGGCTGTAACCACAAATGCAAGTTCTGCATCATCCCCGACATGCGCGGTAAATTGGCCAGCCGCCCCGCCCATGCTGTCCTGCGCGAAGCGGAAAAGCTGGTCGACAATGGCGTGCGCGAGTTGCTGGTGATTTCTCAGGATACCTCGGCCTATGGGCTGGACCGCAAATACGACGTGAACCCGTGGAAAGACCGTGAGGTCCGCAGCCATATCACCGATCTGGCGCGTGAGTTGGGGCAGTTCGATGCATGGGTGCGCCTTCACTATGTCTACCCCTATCCGCATGTGCGTGAGCTGATCCCGCTGATGGCGGACGCGGGCTGCAACGTGCTGCCCTATCTGGACATTCCGTTCCAGCACGCCCACCCCGACGTTCTGAAACGCATGGCTCGCCCTGCGGCTGCGGCCAAAACGCTGGATGAGATCGCCGCATGGCGCGCCACTTGCCCGGATATCACTCTGCGGTCGACCTTTATCGTCGGCTATCCCGGCGAGACCGAGGCCGAGTTCCAGACCCTGCTGGACTGGATGGACGAGGCTCAGTTGGATCGTGTCGGATGCTTTCAATACGAAAACGTGGATGGCGCACGGTCGAACGACTTGCCGGATCACGTTCCGGCCGACATCAAACAGGACCGTTGGGAGCGGTTCATGGAAAAGGCGCAGGCGATTTCCGAGGCAAAGCTGGCTGCCAAGGTTGGCCAGACACTCGACGTGATCGTGGACGAGGTCGATGACGAGGCCGCCACCTGCCGCACCAAAGCCGACGCACCAGAGATTGACGGCAACCTATTCATCGACGACGCTTTTGAAAGCCTGAAGCCCGGCGACATCGTTTCGGTCGAAGTGGATGAGGCTGGCGAATACGACCTTTGGGGCAAACTGGTCTGACCTGCTCACCCAAGATCGTTGCGGCGTGAAACAAGTTTATTGGCGTTTTGCGCCCATTTGGTTGATCGTGACGGGACAACCTGCCTTTAAACCAGGAGGGTCCCTTGTCCAGTTTGCACCGCTTTGGCCTGAACCTGTTGGCGCTGGTCGTTGCCGTCCAGTTTTTCGCCGAGCCCGTTTACGCCAATAGCAAGCAAACAGGCGGTTTCCTTTTCATTGGGTCCGACACGGTCAGCCTGCATCTTCGTAGCAAGCACCAAGTCCATAGATATTATGCCGCTCCGAAGGTGTATCACCGCAAATCCAAACCATCGGTACACGGACACAAATCCAGTGCGACCAGCCTTGAATACACGGGCAAACCCAAGGCGCATTCCCATAAAGGCCACCGCTACAAAGCCAAGTCAAAGCGGTATTATGGCAAACCGGCGAAGCGGTATCACCACTCGGTACACAGCCCCTTCAACCGATTGTCTTCGCCCTATCACATTCCGCAAAACTATGGCATTCGACGCCGCTGACCGTGGTTAACATCCAAGGTCAGAACAGGCTGACTAGTCCGATTATCCACGCCACACCTGCGGCAACTGCAGTCAGCGCGACAGCGGCACTCGCCGCGTCTTTGGCCTGCCCCGCCAATATGTTGTGATCTGTGGACGTATGGTCCACTGCACGCTCAACGGCCGTGTTGAACAGCTCTGCCACCATCACCAAAACGCCCAGCACAATAATCAACGCGCGCAGGCCGTCAGACAGGGGCAAAGAAAGGGCCAAGGCGACGGAAACAAGGTTGGCCCATGCCCAAGCGCGAAACGAATACTCATCCTTCCACGTCGCGGTCAAACCCTGCCAGCTCCAACGCGTGCGATCCTTTAGACGAATAAAGAAATTTTTCATGGGCCCTCTGCTTTCAGACAGGGCCGACAGAAACCTGATGGAAGGCTGCTAGGCAAGAAAAAACCGCCGGGAAAGGCGGTTGGACGTCAGGTGCAGGTGGCCCGAGCGTGGGCCACCTGCGAAATTCTTATTGAGCGACAGGGTTACAAACGGTCTGTCCAGCCTCGGTTGTTGCCAGTTCCGTACCTGCCGGGCAGCTCGGCGTGCCGAACTTGTCATACTCAGGTGTGATGTAGACCGGTGCCGGCTCTTCTTGTTGCGAGCATGCAGCCAGGATCAGGGCAATTGCGCTAACGGCGGCGAATTTAATTTTCATGTCCGTCATTCCTCTATCAATTTTCTAGTATTGCCCTGAAATTCGGGGCCGTCTCAAAAATACGCCGTCCATGGCTTTTTTGCAACAAAATCAATCACGAAAATGTGAAAACGGCAAAACCACGCTACTTGGCCTGCAGCGGTGTTGCCCCCTACAGTTTTGCCAAAAGCGCTCTACAGTTGGAAAACGACAATCGCAAATCACGGAGTAGCCAAATGTCAGAAGCGCCTATTATCGCACAAAAAGCCCCATATCCTGTCGAGGTAACCGAGGGCAAAAGCTATTTCTGGTGTGCGTGCGGCCAATCCAAGCGGCAGCCGTTTTGCGATGGCTCGCACAAGGATACGGGCATCGAGCCGGTGAAATTTACAGCGGACGCAAACAAGAAAGTGTTTTTTTGCGGCTGCAAACACAGCGCAAATCCGCCGCTTTGCGACGGTTCGCACTCCAAGCTCTGACTACCTTTTCAGTGAGTTGAGGGTATCGGCGTTGGCGCAGAACTCTGGCGCCTCCTCCGCTGTGGCCTGCCGCTCGGCAAGCCATACCACGCATTGCTCACCGCACTGGGATGCACGGCAGCGTGTGACCATTTCGGCGTAGCCTGCGGGGGAAATTCGTTTATCCGCGATTGCTTCGGTCAGAGACACATCAAGGCATCTGGCAACGGACCGGGTCAGCCAGAAGTGTTTTTCAATGTCGCCCAGAACGTCCTTCATCGTCAGCTAACCTTTGACTGCTGCGCTTTTAGTGCCTCAAAGCGCGTGCGGTTGGGACATGTTGCCGGAGGGCGCGCCGCACCTTTGGTGTCATCCAGCCAATCGGGGCACCTGTCAGCCCACGTACACCCCTGACATGAGCGCACCATCTTAGCCCAGTCTTCCTGCGACAATTGCCCCTTCCGGTGTGCGGCCACGACGTCAGTGCCCGTTGCCTGCCCCATGCGCAGCACAAGACGCAAATGGGTCATGATGTGACCCAGCCTCTGCATCACTTGTTCGCTTCCGGGATCAATTGGGCGAACAGGTGTGAGTTCCGACAATATTCTGGCGTTTTTTCCAGCGCCTCGGACCGTTCCATAAGGCTTTCACAATGATCCGGGTTTGGGCATCCGCTGCATCGCAGAACTGATTCCGAAATCTGGTCGATCGAGATTTCGCCACCAAGCGCGGCCGCCTCCAGATCAACGCCAACTTTTGACGCCATGTTGTCTACCAGACCGGCGTGCCGCCTAAGCGTTTCTCGGCTGTGCATTCGACATCCTTTCCCTAACGCGTTTAGGTAAGGATAGCCGATGCCGGAACGCTGGCATTTGACTCAGGTCAAGAGGGCGATGCGATATGGTCGAGATAGGCGCGCGTGGCGTCCTGTACGCGACGAAAGCGGTCTCCGCCCAGTTTCTTACCACCATACCAACGTGTGACGATGATCACGTGACCTTTCAGCTCGGCGCGCTCCATCATCCGCAGGATCACCATACCCGCACCGCTTTCGCCATCGTCGGCCTTGAGCGCGCCGGTGGGTAGAACTGCGGCCCAGGTATTGTGAGTGGCCTTGGCATAGCTTTTGTCAGATTTCAGCTCTTGCAGGACGGCGTCCACATCATCGCGCGTGGCCACAGGTGCGCCGGACACGGCGTATTTCGATCCGCGATCCGTCAGGATCACGCCCATGCGTTCAATTGCGGTCATTGTGAAAGCCCAAGCTGCCGTGCGGTTTCCACGACAATCTGAACACGCTGCTCGTTGGGTGGATGCGTTCCCAGAAAACTGTCATCCGGGTCAGGCAAGCGGTCAAAATACTTGGCACCGATCAAAGGGTTGTACCCGGCCTTATACGTTATGACTGTGCCCAACTGATCTGCTTCCAGTTCGAAATCCTTGATGTAAACCTGTGCACCGACCTGAGCGCCCAATTTCTGAGCCTTTTCTACTCCGGCCCCGTCTGCCCCGCCCAATCTGGCCAGTTCGCCAAAAATCTCGGCGCTTTCGCGGGCGTTTACGGTTTGGCGCGGAATATGTCTTAGGATGTGATGCGCCGCCTCATGCCCCATGACAAAAGCCAATTCATCTGCGTTTTGCGCGGATTCGATCATGGACCGCGTGAAAATGATGACCGGCTGGTTGTTTTCATCCAACGTCTGAAAGGCGTTGGCCGGGGCTCTTGGGTTCAGATCGACCACGATCGTGAAATCGCAATTGGTGACATTCCGGCGGTTGAGGCATTCCGATCTGGCCTGCTGACCAACCTGTCGGCTGATCTCCTGAAAGGTCGCGGCCTCAACTTGAAAATCGTCCCTGTCCTGTTGCCATTCTTCCGCTGGCTGAACGCGCAAAGTGTCGGCAACGCAGGCCGCCAACGTCAGGGGAAACAACAGTAAAGTCAGACGGCGCATGGATCATCCTTTGAAACGGTCATGCCGTTTTCCAAACCATAGCGCGGGACGTGGGGGACTGCCACAGCCTGAATGCGATTGAACGGGTTGCAATGCGGTTCGCCGCCCTTCACTGTTGGCTCATGTTTTCGATTGAGCATGAATTCGACTCGACGGTGATCACTCTGGTGGACGAAGGCGCAAAGCCTCTGCAAGAAGATGTGGTCATCAATAATTTCGCTGAATGCGTGACGCTGGAACAACTGGACCCGCGCACGGACAAGGTGCAGAAGATTACCTTGTCCCCCGAACAGGTCCGGGATCTGGCGGCGGCGCTGGACTTGCCCGAAGGGGTCTATCAAATCCACGAAACGCCACGTCAGGGTTCATAGACAAATACCTTGTCCCGCGCCGCATGTCCGCGCGCAAGCGACAAATGGGATGGCGCAACCCCCAGCGCAGACGCAAGGATGCGGCACACCGCCTGATTTGCCTTGCCATTTTCAGGGGGCGCTGTGACGTGAATGCGGAAGGACCCATTGTCATACGTCATTCGGTCCGACGCGGATTTGGGTATGACCTTAACTTCGAACGTGGCACCCGGCTTGGCCAAACGGGTCAAGTCCGGCAGGTCGCGCGGTTTTGGTCTGGCCATTCCATCCTCCAATTCACGAACATTCTTGCACGACCGGCTATTGAATGAAATTGATCTGGGAAACCAAGCCGGTTCCACTTGAAACCCGCCAGGTGTTCAACCAGATAGACACTGCTTATGTAAAGGAAGTTAACATATGTCCTTGAAAAACCCGGCCGCCTTGGAGTTCTTACAATCGCGCCGGTCCCGGCCTGCCAAAACTCTGATCGCCCCTGCCCCGACCCGCGAACAGTTGCAGCCACTTTTGACCGCTGCGGCGCGCTGCCCGGATCATGGCAAGCTGGAGCCATGGCGGTTTATCGTGATCGAGAAAGGCGCAATGCCGCGATTGACCAAGCTGACGCACGACAGAGGCATGGCCCTGGGCAAGTCACCCGAAGACATCATTAAGGCGCGCAGCCAGTTCGAATTGGGTCATCTGGCGGTGGCCGTGATCGAGGTACAGAAGCCGTCTGAGAAAATTCCGTCAATTGAACAGACCTACTCGGCGGGTGCCGTGTGTCTGGGGCTATTGAACGCCGCGCTTGCGTCTGGTTGGGGGGCAAACTGGCTGTCGGGCTGGCAGACCCATGATCCGGACTTCTGCCGTGCCGCATTCGGGCTTGCAGATCATGAACGGGTGGCCGGACTGATCCATATCGCAACCGAAGGTGTTGCCCCGCCTGAACGCCCCCGCCCTGATGTTGACGCGCTTACAGAATGGGTTTCGGAATGATGATCCTGAATGCTTTTTTCGCGGCATTGGGTCAGATCGGGGACCCCAAGTTTCGCTCGGTTCTGTTTCGCGGTGTTGGTCTGACGATCGTCCTGCTGATTGCGGCCTGCGCGGTGGCGATCTGGCTGATCAACTGGTTGGCCAGTGGTGAGATTTCGTTGCCATGGATCGGCGCCGTCCCGTGGTTAAACGACGTCCTGAACTACTCGGGCATTTTTGTGGTTCTGGTTCTTCCGGTTTTCCTGATGATGCCGGTCGCCTCGGCCATTATCTCGATGTTTCTGGAAGAGGTCGCGCAGGCGGTCGAAGATAAACACTATCCAGCCTTGCCCTCTGTGCCCGGCATTCCGTTCAGCGAAGGGCTGCGCGATGCGATCAGCTTTATGGGTGTGCTGATTGTTGCCAACCTGCTGGCGCTGATCCTTTATGCCATCTTCACACCGTTGGCCCCGTTTATCTTTTGGGCGATGAACGGGTTCTTGCTGGGGCGCGAATACTTCACTCTGGCGGCCATGCGCCGGATTGGGCGCGATGGCGCACGCAAATTGCGCGCAAAACACTCGGCAACAATCTGGATGGCGGGAACGCTGATGGCGATCCCTTTGTCAGTGCCACTGGTGAACCTCGTGATCCCGATTATCGGAGCCGCCACATTCACCCATATCTATCACAGGCTGTCGACCTGAGGATCAGTTGCGCGGCTCCAACTGGTTCAACCAGTCAAAGTCGCGCACCGAGATTACGCCCGAGATGATGATCCCGGCGATGATCGCCCAGAGCACCACCGAAATACCGGTGGTGATCCACAGCTTTTTCTTCATGTGATGCACTTCCGGGGCACCCGCATGCGTGCCCGGAACAATCTCACCCAGATCGCCTTGCGTCTTGATGCGGACCGGCAGCACGACCAACAGCGTCAGGAACCAGATAACGGCGAACAGAACCAGTGCAGCAGTGATCGTCATGACAGCCTCGCTTGGGTTAGACCTGTTCTAGCTCGACCAGGCAGCCGTTAAAGTCCTTGGGATGCAGAAACAGCACCGGCTTACCGTGGGCACCAATCTTGGGCTCGCCCGAGCCCAGCACCCGCGCGCCGGTTTCCTTCAGGTGGTCACGCGCGGCGATGATATCCTCGACTTCATAGCAGACATGGTGAATTCCGCCTGCGGGGTTCTTTTCCAGAAACCCGTTGATCGGGCTGTCATCGCCCAACGGATAGAGAAGTTCGATCTTGGTGTTGGGCAGTTCGATGAACACGACGGTCACGCCATGATCGGGTTCGTCCTGCGGTGCGCCGACTTTGGCCCCCAGTGCAGTGCGATACTGTTGGGACGCGGCCTCAAGGTCCGGTACGGCAATGGCAACGTGGTTCAGGCGACCAATCATGAAACTCTCCTCTGTTCTGCGTTGCAGCGGTTTATGAGGGCAGTTCGGCCAAAGAACAAGTGCGCCAAATTGCCGTTAACGCGGTGTTAGCCAGAAGTTCCTAGCGTGAGGCATCTGCTGATTAGGAGTTCTGCCATGGACGATTCGAGCCACCTTGCCTCTCCCGCGCAGCCGACCGCCACGCGGCCTCTGCTGGGTCAAACAATCCTGGTTGTCGAGGACAGCCGGTATGCCTGTGACGCAATCCGGCTGATGTGCCTGCATTCCGGCGCGCGTATTCGTCGGGCGGATTGTCTGAAGTCGGCTAGGCGGCATCTGCAAATCTATCGACCGTCCGTGATCCTTGTGGACATGGGGCTACCCGATGGGTCGGGGGCCGAGTTGATTGCCGAACTGGTCGAAGCGACCCCGCGCATCGGTGCCATTCTGGGAATGTCAGGGGATGATCACACCCAGAGCACGGCATTAGAGGCGGGCGCTGACGGCTTTCTGGCAAAACCGCTGAAATCGCTGGCCTATTTCCAAACCTCAATTTTGGAACGCTTACCCGAGGATCGCCGCCCAAACAGCCTCCACGCTGTTCGGGAGGAGGTAATCAGCCCGGACCCGATGGCCTATCAGGATGACATGGCCCATATCGCCGATGTCCTTGCTGGCCCAAATGATCACCGCACCCTGGATTATGCAGCGCAGTTCCTGCGCGGCGTAGCACGGGATGCGGATGACGCGGTGCTGGCGGACGCAGCCCGGAAACTTGCCACGTCCCGGGCCGACGGAACTCCCGTCACCGCGTTGGCGGCTCAGGTGGCCGGAATTGTACAGGCCCGGCTTGAACAGCGTGAGGCGATCTGAATGGCCGCTGCCTATTTCACGACGGCCACCATCCTGTGTCTCTGGGCGTATCTGCAGACGCGCGCGGCGGCACGAAAGATACGGCGGGCACGAGACGATTTGATCGACCCGGTCGAAAAAACCGGGCAGCTATAACTGCAGGTCTACTGAAAGTTCGAACGTCAACCCGCCGCGTGGTCGGCGACGGGTTGCATCTTACTCCTGAGGGATGATCCGCAGACCCAGTTCCATCAACTGATCCGACGTCGGGTCAGAGGGCGCGTCCATCATCAGGTCTTCGGCGCGCTGGTTCATCGGGAACATCATGACCTCGCGGATGTTGGCCTCATCCGCCAGCAGCATGACGATCCGGTCGATGCCCGCAGCACAGCCGCCGTGCGGCGGCGCGCCATAATGAAACGCATTGAACAGCGCGCCAAAGCGGGATTTCACCTCATCCGCGCCATAGCCTGCCAGCTCAAAAGCCTTCAACATGATCTCGGGCTTGTGGTTCCGGATCGCGCCCGAGACCAGCTCATACCCGTTGCACGCCAGATCGTACTGATAGCCACGCACGTCCAGCGGGTTGCCGTTCAGCGCCTCCATCCCGCCCTGCGGCATCGAGAACGGGTTATGTTCAAAGTCGATCGCGCCGGTTTCTTCGTCCTGTTCATAGATCGGGAAATCCACGATCCAGGCAAAGGCAAAGCGGTCTTTCTCAGTAAGACCCAGCTCATCACCGATCACGTCACGAGCTTTACCAGCCACCTTTTCAAAGGCCTTCGGCTTGCCACCCAGGAAGAACGCCGCGTCCCCGACACCCAGGCCCAGTTGCTGACGGATCGCCTCGGTGCGTTCGGGGCCGATGTTCTTAGCCAGCGGGCCTGCGGCCTCCATTCCCTCGCCTTGATCGCGCCAGAAGATATAACCCATCCCCGGCAGACCCTCTTTCTGGGCAAAGGCGTTCATGCGATCGCAGAACTTACGGCTGCCGCCCGTGGGCGCTGGAATGGCGCGGATTTCGGTGCCGTCCTGCTCCAACAGCTTTGCGAAAATCGCAAAGCCAGACCCGCGGAAGTGGTCGGAGACCACTTGCATTTTAATCGGGTTGCGCAGGTCGGGCTTGTCGCTGCCATACCACAGGGTGGCGTCCTTGTAGGAAATCTGCGGCCACTCCTGATCGACCTTGCGACCTCCGCCGAATTCCTCAAACACGCCGGTCAGAACGGGTTGGATTGTGTCGAACACGTCCTGCTGCTCGACAAAGGACATCTCAAGGTCGAGCTGGTAGAAATCGGTGGGCGAACGGTCGGCACGCGGGTCTTCATCGCGGAAACACGGCGCGATCTGGAAATACTTGTCGAAGCCCGACACCATGATCAATTGCTTGAACTGCTGCGGCGCCTGCGGCAGCGCGTAGAACTTGCCGGGATGCAGGCGCGACGGCACCAGAAAGTCACGCGCGCCTTCGGGAGAAGACGCGGTGATGATCGGCGTCTGGTATTCGCGGAAGCCCTGATCCCACATGCGTTTGCGCATCGAAGACACAACGTCCGAGCGCAGGGTCATGTTGCGCTGCATCGCCTCGCGGCGCAGGTCGAGGTAGCGATAGCGCAGGCGGGTTTCCTCAGGGTATTCCTGATCGCCGAACACCATCAGCGGCAGTTCGTCGGCAGCGCCCAGCACTTCCAGCTCACGCACGTAAACCTCGATCTCGCCGGTGGGCAGTTTCGGGTTCACCAGATCGGCGTCACGCGCTTTGACGGTGCCGTCGATGCGGATACACCATTCGGAGCGCACCTTTTCCAGTTCCGCAAACGCCGCGCTGTCGCCGTCGCACAGCACCTGCGTCACGCCGAAATGGTCGCGCAGGTCAATGAACAGCACGCCGCCGTGATCTCGGACACGATGCACCCAACCGGACAGGCGGACGGTTTCACCGACATTGGCGGCGGTCAGAGCGGCGCAGGTGTGGCTGCGATAGGCGTGCATGGATCATATCCCTTCGGGCGCAGAATTCGTCGCGCCGATACACCCTGTCAGGCTTGGAAAGTCAAGGCGGGTCAGCCCGTCAAAACGGCCTTTGCACGTTGCCCGAGTAGAAATAGATGCCCAGACCTGCCGCAAAGATGATGTTCCCCGCAATCGCGTGCAGCAGCACCGCGTAGAAAAACGAGTCGCGTCTGCGATAGGCCCATGTGAACAGCAAGCCGCCGCCAAAGGTCATGATGGCGACGATCCAGCTCCAATACATCAGGTGAGCCAGCGAAAACAGGGACGCATTCAGCAGGTAAAAGGCGCGGCCATCTGGTAAAATCGCGTGGTATCTGCGGCAAAACAGGACGCGAAACAGCAATTCCTGCGGCAATGCCGAGACCAAGGGATAAAAAGTCCAGATGACAATCAGAAACTCGGGCCGGTTGCGCAGCAGAAAGAACGCGGCATCGGGCTTTGTGGACATGACAAGTGCCGCGCAAAATACCGTCATTGCGGCGGTAAAAAGAGCCACCTCGCCCCAAGACCAGTTGCGCCAGTTGTATCGCAGTTCAGCCCAGGCAAAGCCGGGCGTATTGTGCAAAAGCAATATGCCCAGTGCCGTAAAAGTGAACAGGGACGGGAACATCCAGTTCGGCGGGAAGAACACCGCGATCAGAACCGGAACCGCCACGAAGAACAGTCCAAATTCCAATCGCAACCGCAAAAGCGGCGCCGCGCGGTCGGCCCAATCGGTTTGTTTGCTCACTCTGCTGCCAACTCCGCTCGGATCAGACCACGCAAGGAATTTCCTACGAAGACCATTTCCGCATTTCGCAGATCGGTCAAGGTCAGAGCGGCCTCGGTAACTTCTTTATTATCAAGCAATTCTTCGCGCAGGATGCCGGGCAGCAAACCGCTGGACAGTGCGGGCGTCAGGCGGCGGCCATCCGGCATGTGCAAAAACAGGTTGGTGATCGTGCCCTCGCACAGTTCCTCACGCTCGTTGAGGAAAAGCAACTCGTCGATCCCCTTGGGCAGTGCAGCGCGGGCCGTGTCATAAAGCGCCCGCTGGGTTGTCTTGTGTTGCAGCCAGATATCCGAGGCTGCCAGGCGCTGATCCGCCACAGCCACCCGCCAGACCGGTGGGTTCTCGGCCAAAGCGCCAGTCGTCACCTCAATCTGGCCGTTCGCCGCCAGGGTCAAACGACAGCGCAGCGGCGACGTCCCGGCGGCACTATCCAACGCCTCCTCTGCCTGCTGCGTTACGAACGGTATCCCAAGTGCCTTGGCCGTGCGGTCCATCCGCGCCAGATGACGATCGCGACGCACAAAGCCCTGCCCCGGCTGGAAGGCCAGCGTTTCGATTATGCGGAAGTCAGGGTCATTTGGCGGGCGAAGCGGGCTTTCCATAACGCCTCCTCATATTCTGACGGGGCGGTGCTGTCCCAGACGACGCCGCCACCCACGTTTAAGGTCGCTTTGCCATCTTCGACCATCAGCGTGCGGATGGCCACGTTAAACTCCGACCGCGCATCCGGGGCCGCCCAGCCAATGGCGCCGCAATAGATGTCGCGCGGCCAAGGCTCTAGGTCAGACAGAATCTCCATCGCACGGATCTTGGGCGCGCCGGTGATCGAGCCGCAGGGGAACAGGGCCATCAGGATATCCGACAGCTCGGCCCCCAGATGAAGCTGCGCCTGCACCAACGAGATCATCTGGTGCACGGTCGCGTAGGTCTCGACCTTGAACAGCTCGGGCACTTTGACCGAGCCGGGCAGAGCCACGCGGCTGATATCGTTGCGCAGCAAGTCGACGATCATCAGGTTTTCGGCGCGGTTCTTATCGTCGCTCGACAGAAAATCACGGCGACGGGCGTCCTCGGCCATGTCTTCGCTGCGCGGTTGGGTGCCTTTCATCGGCCGGGTTTCGATTATCCGGTCGGCATCCGTGCGAAAGAACAACTCGGGCGAGCGGCTGAGCAGGTCAGGCAGGCTGTCCTGCTGCACAAGCGCCCCATGACCCACAGGCTGCCCCGAGGCAAGAGCGGCGTACAAAGCAGCGCTGTCACCCTCGACCGTCAGATCAATCGGAAAGGTCAGATTGGCCTGATAGATGTCGCCTGCGCCGATGGCATCATGCACCTGCTGAAACGCGCGGGTGTATCGCGCCTCGTCCCAGCGGGGCACAAACCCGGTAACTCTGCCCCGATTGGCGGTCAGGTCGGTAGAACTGGGCGCGTCATATACGCCGAAACACAGCAACGGCAGGCGGCGTTCGACAGGCATCCGGTCCGCAAGGCGCGGCTCAAGCGCATAGCCCAGCTCGTAACTGGCATAGCCTGCCAACCACGCACCGTCTGCGCGTGCGTTGTCCAGCGCCGCCAATGCCTGGGGCACCTCCTCCGCCGTGTCAGCGCGGATCACGTCTGTTGGCCGGTCGAAAGTTGTCCCCTGCCCGGCCGGGCCCTGATCAAAACGAATACGCAAGTGCATCCTCATTTGCCGTGCTGCGCGGTATAGAGAATACGGCAGCAAGGGAAAGAGGGGAAAGCGGCAATTTCACCCCCGTTTCCGATACCCCTTGAACCTTTTCGCGCGGTCCCTATAACGCAGGACAATTTGGGCGCTCGGGGGGTGCCCTGACTCGCGAACAATCGAAGGAACATGGCCATGCCCAGAAGAACCGACATCAAGTCGATCATGATCATCGGGGCGGGCCCCATTGTTATCGGTCAAGCCTGCGAGTTCGACTATTCCGGCGCGCAAGCGTGTAAAGCGCTGCGCGAAGAAGGGTACCGGGTTATCCTTGTGAACTCAAACCCGGCCACCATCATGACCGATCCCGGCCTGGCCGACGCGACTTATATCGAGCCGATCACCCCCGAGGTCGTCGCCAAGATCATCGAGAAAGAGCGCCCCGACGCCCTGCTTCCCACCATGGGCGGTCAGACCGGCCTGAACACCTCGCTGGCGCTGGAAGAGATGGGCGTTCTGGACAAGTTCGGCGTTGAGATGATCGGTGCCAAACGCGACGCCATCGAAATGGCCGAAGACCGTGCCCTGTTCCGCGAAGCGATGGACCGGCTGGGCATTGAAAACCCGAAGGCCGAGATCGTGACCGCCCCCAAGGATGCGGACGGCAAGAAAGACCTTGAGGCTGGTGTGGCACTGGCCTTGGAAACGCTGGAAACGGTTGGTCTGCCCGCCATCATTCGCCCTGCCTTCACGTTGGGTGGAACCGGTGGTGGTGTGGCCTATAACCGCGAGGATTATATCCACATTTGCCGCTCGGGTATGGACGCGTCCCCGGTGGGTCAGATCCTGATCGACGAAAGTCTGCTGGGCTGGAAAGAATATGAGATGGAGGTGGTCCGCGACACAGCCGACAATGCCATCATCGTCTGTTCGATCGAAAACGTGGACCCGATGGGTGTGCACACCGGTGACTCGATCACCGTGGCCCCGGCGCTGACGCTGACTGACAAAGAATACCAGATCATGCGCAACCACTCGATTGCCGTGTTGCGCGAGATCGGGGTCGAGACCGGCGGGTCGAACGTGCAATGGGCGATCAACCCGGTCGATGGCCGTATGGTCGTGATCGAGATGAACCCGCGCGTGTCGCGGTCCTCGGCGCTGGCGTCCAAGGCGACCGGCTTCCCGATTGCCAAGATCGCCGCGAAACTGGCCGTGGGTTACACGCTGGATGAGCTGGACAATGACATCACCAAGGTCACGCCCGCCTCGTTCGAGCCGACCATCGACTACGTCGTCACCAAAATCCCGAAATTCGCCTTTGAGAAATTCCCCGGTTCCGAGCCCTACCTGACCACCGCGATGAAGTCGGTGGGTGAGGCGATGTCCATCGGCCGCACGATCCACGAATCGATGCAGAAGGCGCTGGCTTCGATGGAATCGGGTCTGACCGGGTTTGATGAGATCGAAATCCCCGGCCTGAATGTGGGCCTGTGGGATGAGGCCGACGATAAGGCCACCGTCATCAAGGCCATCAGCCAGCAGACGCCGGATCGTCTGCGCACCATCGCGCAAGCCATGCGTCACGGCCTGACTGACGACGAGATTTTTGGCGTCACCAAGTTCGACCCGTGGTTCCTGGCCCGTATCCGTGAGATCATCGAGGCCGAACGTCAGGTCCGCAAGGACGGCCTGCCCGTCACAGAAGAGGGCGTCCGCAAGCTGAAAATGCTGGGCTTCACGGATGCGCGTCTGGGCAACCTGACGGGCCGGGATGAGGACAACGTCCGCCGCGCCCGCCGCAATCTGGGCGTACACGCTGTCTTTAAACGCATCGACACCTGCGCGGCTGAGTTCGAGGCACAGACACCCTATATGTACTCGACCTATGAGGCCCCGATGATGGGCGAGGTTGAGTGCGAAGCCCGCCCAAGCGACCGCAAAAAGGTTGTCATTCTGGGCGGCGGCCCCAACCGGATCGGTCAGGGGATCGAGTTCGATTATTGCTGCTGCCACGCCTGTTTCGCGCTGACCGAACAGGGCTATGAGACGATCATGGTCAACTGCAACCCCGAGACGGTCAGTACCGACTATGACACCTCGGACCGGCTGTACTTTGAGCCGCTGACCTTTGAGCACGTCATGGAAATCCTGACGAAAGAGCAGGAAAACGGCACGCTGCACGGTGTGATCGTTCAGTTCGGCGGTCAGACCCCGCTGAAACTGGCCAACGCTTTGGAAGAGGAAGGTATTCCGATCCTCGGCACCACGCCTGACGCGATTGATCTGGCCGAAGACCGTGAACGGTTCCAGGCGCTGGTCAACGAACTGGGCTTGAAACAGCCCAAGAACGGCATCGCCTCGACCGACGAGCAGGCGCTTGAGATCGCGGACGAGATCGGCTTCCCGCTGGTGATCCGCCCCTCTTACGTGCTGGGCGGTCGCGCGATGGAAATCGTGCGCGATATGGAGCAGCTGAAACGCTATATCAACGAGGCCGTCGTGGTCTCGGGCGACAGCCCCGTGCTGCTGGACAGCTATCTGGCCGGTGCCGTTGAACTGGACGTGGACGCGCTGTGTGATGGCACCGACGTACATGTCGCGGGCATCATGCAGCATATCGAAGAAGCCGGCGTGCACTCGGGCGATAGCGCCTGTTCGCTGCCGCCCTACTCGCTGTCGAAGGATATCCTCGACCAGATCAAGGATCAGGCATTCAAATTGGCCAAGGCGCTGAATGTCGTGGGCCTGATGAATGTTCAGTTCGCGATCAAAGACGATGAGATCTACCTGATCGAAGTGAACCCGCGCGCCTCGCGCACTGTGCCGTTTGTCGCCAAGGCCACCGACAGCGCGATTGCGTCCATCGCCGCGCGCATCATGGCCGGCGAAAAACTGGCAAGCTTCCCGATGCGCCCCGCGTATAAAGAAGGTCAGGACACCAAGATCGCCGACCAGATGACACTGGCCGACCCGGATATGCCGTGGTTCTCGGTGAAAGAGGCGGTGCTGCCCTTCGCCCGCTTCCCCGGTGTTGATACCATTCTGGGCCCCGAAATGCGCTCGACCGGTGAGGTCATGGGCTGGGACCGCGACTTCCCGCGCGCCTTCCTCAAGGCGCAGATGGGGGCCGGTATGGTGCTGCCCTCCGAAGGTCGCGCGTTTATCTCGATCAAGGATGCCGACAAGACGCCCGCAATGCTTGAGGCGGCGCAGGTGCTAACGGCACAGGGCTTTACGCTGGTTGCCACGCGCGGCACGCAATCGTGGCTGGCGGAACAGGGCGTGGCCTGCGACGTGGTCAACAAGGTCTATGAGGGTCGCCCCGACGTGGCAGACATGCTGAAGGACGGTCAGGTGCAACTGGTGATGAACACCACCGAAGGCGCGCAGGCAGTCGAGGACAGCAAGGCCATCCGGTCCATCGCGCTCTATGACAAGATCCCCTATTTCACCACCGCCGCGGCCAGCCACGCGGCAGCGCTGGCGATCAAGGCGCAGGCCGAGGGCGATGTTGAGGTCAAATCCCTGCAAGGCTGACCTCACCACCCCGCACCAGAATAAAGCAAAACCCCCGGTCGATGACCGGGGTTTTTCGTTTAAACAACAGGTTGCGGTCCGTTCTTGCGCCGATATTCCGGCAAGAAGAACACCATGTAGAACACGGGCGCGGCCACCATTGTCAGGATCGTGGCAAAAGCCAGCCCCCCCATGATCGTCACCGCCATCGACTTGAAGAACGCATCCGTCAACAGCGGTGCCATCCCCAGAATGGTGGTGATCGCCGCCAGCATCACAGGACGCAGACGCGAGACCGAGGCTTCAATGATCGACTCGCGCAGCCCTTTGCCCGTTGCACGGACAAGGTCGATCTCTTCGACCAGGACAATCCCGTTTTTGATCAGCATACCGGACAGACTCAGCAAGCCCAGCAATGCGGTAAAGGTGAAGGGCAGACCGGTTCCCAACAGGCCGATTACGACACCGTTGACCGACATCGGCACAAGCAGCCAGATAATGATCGGCTGACGAATGGCGTTGAAGATCAGTACCGAAATCAACACCATGATAAGCAGGCTCAAAGGAAGCTGTCGGCCAAGGCTTTCATTCGCGTCACCCGCATTTTCAAACTCACCGCCCCATTCCATACGATAGCCGGGCGGAAGGTCCATGGATTCAATGGCGCTGCGCACTTCCGAATGCACCTGTGCCGCAGTCAGGTCAGAAGGGATATCCGCCCCAACTGTGATGGTCAGCACCCTGTCCCGCCGGTGAACCAATGTGTTCAGGGCTTTGTATTCGAACCCATCAACCATTTGTTCGATGGGGACGAACCTCTCGGACTGGTCCGAAAAAACCACCTGATCAACGATCGAATAATCTCCGTCGGCTGGTCGTCGCAGAATAATCGGGATCAGGCGGTCGCGCTCGCGCAACGTGCCGCCCGATATCCCGTCTGTCGAGAACTGAAGTGTCGCGGCAATAGCCTCGCGCGTGACCCCTGCGGTCTGCGCCCGTTCGGTTGCATAGATCGGCTGCACCACCAGTTCTTTCTCGCGCCAGTCGTGGTGCACATTCAGCACGTTGTCCGACGCCTCTCGCATCCGCAAAACGGCCTCATCCGCAAGCTGCCGCAATACGGCCGGGTCACTGCCCGAGAAGCGTGCCTGAATGGGATCACCGCCACCGGGACCAAATACCAGACGCCGGGTTCGGAACTCGCCCTCGGGGAACTGGGCCGTACCGAAGGCCTCGAGCTCTGCCTGCAACGGCGGAATGTCGTCCAGCGTTTTGGTGCGAATGATCAGGTGACCGTAGCTGGGGTTAGGCTTTTCCGCTGAATAGGTCAGCAGGAATCGGGTCGCGCCCTGCCCGACAAAAGTCGTAACCGAGACAACATCTTCCCGCTCTGCCAGCCAGTCCTCGAAAACCCCCATATCCTGCGCAGTGCGCGAGATCGGTGTGCCCTGAGGCAATTTGTAGTGAACGAAGAATAGGGGCGTATTCGAGTCCGGGAAGAACTGCTGCTTGACCAGCCCGAAGCCCGCGAAACAGGCGGCTGTCACCCCGATCAGGCCAGCAATCACCAGCCAGCGGAACCGCAATGCCCAACGTAGAATAGCGCCGTAGATACGGAACATGATCCCGCCATAGGCGTCCACCGCGCCCTCTTTCCCCTGCTTGAAAAAGTAGTGGCCCAGCAGCGGCGTTACGGTCAGCGCCAGTACCCAGCTCAAAAGCAGCGAGATCCCGATGACGGCAAACAGCGAGAACAGGAACTCGCCCGTCGCATCGGGGCTGAGACCGATACCGGCAAAGGCCATGATCCCGATGATCGTCGCGCCCAGCAGCGGAATCTGCGTCTTGGAGGCAGCCTCATCCGCGGCATCGCGCGAGTTCTTGCCCCGCAACATCGCGATCTGCATACCCTCGGCGACCACAATGGCATTGTCGACCAGCATCCCCATGGCAATGATCAGCGCACCAAGCGAAATCCTCTCCATCTCGATCGAAAAAATCGACATGAACAAAAGCGTGCCGACAACCGTCAGCAACAAGGTCGAGCCGACGA
This sequence comes from Ruegeria sp. CJ2, assembly GCF_056536745.1. NCBI lineage: Bacteria > Pseudomonadati > Pseudomonadota > Alphaproteobacteria > Rhodobacterales > Roseobacteraceae > Ruegeria > Ruegeria sp. CJ2. Next base: position 60,934 of record NZ_JBQFQF010000006.1, on the reverse strand, counting down.
CAATCGCCGCTCGCCACCCCATGAACAGGGCCAACACTGCAACCACGATGGACACAGACAGCGCCAGATTCACGAGAAAATCATTCGACGCTTGTTCAACCACGACATGTTGCTGATAGATCGGCTGGATTTCGACGCCATAAGGAACCTGCGAATCCAATTCGGCGAACTTGGCGTCGGCTCGCTTGCCGACTTCGACAATATTCTCTGACGACAGGCCAGCAATGCCCAGTGTGAAAGCCTCGGACCCATCAAAGCGGATGATGACCTCGGGGTCGGTTTGGCGTCCGCGATATACGTCGGACATGTCGAACAGATTGATCACCTGCCCCTGTGACCCAACTGACAGCCCGGCGATGGCCGAAACACTGTCAGACCCTTCTGCTGTCAGAATGGTCGTGCGCTCGTCCTCTGACCGCACGGACCCCGAAGCGTTGACTGAGTCTGCGTTGGCGATTGCTTCGTTGATGGCCTGAATCGGAACATTCTGGTTCACGGTGATCGCCAGATCGGGTTCGACGAAAATAGCCTCTTCCGGCAGCCCCATCACTTCAACATCGGCCACGCCTTCGACAGTCAGCAATTCGCGCCGCAGAAAGGTTGAAAGCTCGTGTTTTTCGGCGTCTGAGAACCCCTCTGCGGTCACTGCGTAAAACAAACCGAACACATCGCCAAAGCCGTCATTGACCAGCGGTTGCCCAACGCCTGACGGCAGATGCCGGGCAGCATCGCGCATTTTGGCGCGCAGTTTGGTCCAGACTTCGGGCAATTCGGTGCCGTCATAGGTGGATTTGATCTCAACCTCGATCAGCGAAAATCCGGGCTGGTTGATCGAAGTGATCGTGTCGACCTCGCCCATCTGCTGAATGGCGGATTCCAAAGGCTCGGATACTTCCAGCGCCACTTGTTCAGCCGTGGCACCGGGATATTGAGTCGAGATGACCGCGTTCTTGATGGTAAATGCCGGATCCTCAAGCCGACCAAGCGAGAGGAAACCCCAGATACCACCTAACAAAGCGATCAGGATGATCAGCCAAGTGTAGATCGGGCGGTCGATGGATGCGCGTGCGATGTTCATCCGTCAGCCCTCAGTTCGCAAAGCCGACAAAGCGGCGCACCGCCTGCCCGTCGGTCAAGGCACCGCCCCCGGCAACCACGATCTCATCACCATTGTTCAAGCCCGTCAGGACGCGAACATCGCCGGATTGAGTTGGCTCAATCGTAACCGGTACACGGCGAATGGTGCCTTCATCCGCCCCAACAGGCGAAAATACCATGACGCCCAGCGCACCGTCCGCGTCAGCGACAATAGCCGTCGAAGGGACAATGATGCCTGTGCGCTGATCTTGAACCTGCACGTTAACCGTCACCGAAGACCCCGGCAGAATTTGCAATCCTTCGGGCGGTGTCAGACCAAACTGGATGCGAAATGTCTGTCCCACACTTGACGATTCCGCGTCAAACTCGCGAATCTGCAACGGGAAGACCTCGTCACTGACAGGGAACTTTGCGGTGATTTCGATATCATCCTGCTGCCGTGAACGCTGGAAGAGAATCTCGGGCACATCGACTTCGATCCGCAACTCGGACATGTCATGGATGCGCACGATTGGGGTGCCAGCCGAAACCGTGGTAAAGGACTCCACCGCCCGGCTTGATACCAACGCATCGAAAGGCGCGGTCAAAGTGGCCTGTTCCAGATCGTATTGCGCATCGCGCACTGCAATTTCGGCAAGTTGCGCGGCGGTTTCTGCATCATCTACGGCCACCTGGCTGGCAGCAGTCCCCCGCAACCGCGACAAACGGGCCAAGGTCCGATCCGCCTGATCCTTTTGCAGTACCGCCCTGTCATACCGGCGTTGGAACGGCTCCTGATCCAACTGGGCGATCAACCCGTCTTTCGGGATCACAAAGCCCTGTGTAACAGGAAGCTCGACAATCTGCCCCGCCACCTGAAACGCCAGATCGACCGTCTGGCGCGCTGCAACCCGCCCGAAAAACTGACGCGAAAACCCCGGGCTCGTTTCCTGTACAACCATAAGCTTAACGGGCTTTGCAGTTTCCTGTGCTGCCAAGGATGTGGCCAGAACGCTCAGAGCAAGGCTTAGAACTGTGAAAAGCTTCATTTCGTCAATCCCTCGGGTATTCCCGTTTTCAAGATGTTTTCCCGGATTTTCCGCGCCAGCCGAGCAAATTCGGCGGTTTCGGCATCGTTCAATCCAGAGGCCCGGTTAAACAGATCACCTGCCTCGGTTAATATTTTCTGCCGCATTTCCAGACCCTTGCCCGACAAAACCAACAGCCACGCGCGGCGATCCTCGGGATCGCGCTCACGCGTCAGGTATCCGGCCGCCTCGAGCGCGTCAGCCGTAGACGTGATGGTTGAAGGAACTGTCAACATATCTGCCGCCAGAATGCCCATACGTTTGGGCTGATCCAGCTTGATCAACATGTGGCATTCCTGTTGGCTGACCTCTACGTCGATGAGGTCAAGGCTTTCCTGCAGCTTCCAGTAGAGAGCATAGACTCCCATCATCGCCTGCATTTCGGGGCTGAGCCGCTTTACCAGCTCGCTGTCGTCAAGGGTCATTCGTCGAATCCGGTTCAGACTTCGTCTTTGCCATATACTTCGAAAAATGAAATATTCAATAACTGAAGCTGATTTACCCCAATCTTTGATATTCCCTTAGGTCAATCTACCTTGAACTAACCCCAAGTTGACTGCATTTTGGGCAAATTCGAGATATCCAGGGACGATCATGTACACGCCAGCTATCACCGGCACCGGTGTTTTCACGCCAGAGAATGTCATCACGAATGCTGAACTCGTCACCGCGTTTAATGCCTATGCCGACAAGATGAACGCCGAGAATGCAGATGCGATTGCCGCAGGCGAGATGGAGCCTATGCAACATTCGTCGGAAGAATTCATCCTGAAAGCCTCTGGTATCGAGAACCGGTACGTGATGGACAAAAGTGGTGTTCTGGACCCCGACGTCATGCACCCCCTACTGCGTCAGCGCAGCGATGACGAGCCGGGCATCATGACCGAGATGGCCGTTGACGCCTGCAAGAAAGCCTTGGCGCAAGCCGGGCGCACGGCGGAAGATGTTGATCTGGTCATCTGTGCGGCTTCGAACCACGAGCGCGCCTATCCCGCGATTGCGATCGAGATTCAGCAGGCTCTGGGCATAAACGGCTTTGGCTTTGACATGAACGTCGCCTGTTCTTCTGCCACGTTTGGTATTCAGGCGGCCGCCGACATGGTTAGGTCGGGCTCGGTCAAAAGTGCTCTGGTCGTGAACCCCGAGATTTGCACGGGACACCTGGAATGGCGTGACCGTGATTGCCACTTCATCTTTGGCGACGTCGCAACAGCCACGCTGATCGAGCGGATCGAGGACGCGGATGGCCCGCATTTCGAAATCCTTTCGACGCGTTGCGCGACCGAGTTTTCCAACAACATTCGCAACAACAACGGATTTCTGCGCCGTACCCGTCCCGCAGGACTTGAGGATCGCCGTGATATGCAGTTCATGCAGAACGGCCGGAAGGTGTTCAAAGAAGTCTTGCCGATGGTCAGCAAACATATCGCCGATCACATGGACGCCGAGGGTGTCAGCAGCGAAAACCTAAAGCGTCTGTGGCTGCATCAGGCGAACAAGACCATGAACGATTTCATCGGCAAAAAAGTTATGGGCCGCGAGCCTGCACCCGAGGAACAGCCCAACATTTTGCAGGACTACGCCAACACGTCTTCGGCCGGGTCGATCATCGCCTTCTCAAAATACTCCGACGACTTTGCAGAGGGCGAGGTTGGTCTGATCTGCTCTTTTGGGGCGGGTTATTCCGTTGGGTCGGTGATTGTAAAGCGCCACGGATAAGGCAAACAACCCGGCGAACCGGGATGACAGCGTTGGGTTGCCCCCGCTCGACACCTAAGGGCAGTAGTGTCAGCTCACGCTTTCTTCTTCAAGGTGCAGTTTCATTTCGATCAGCACCTGCTGCAGCAGGCTGGTTTCTTTGAGCAGCCGCTTTGCCTCGTTCACCGTAATAATGCCGTCTTCAATCGCAGCCTGATATTCGGTCATCAGCATCGCAAAACGCTGGCTCAACGCGATCACGTCAGAGTTCACCCCGCCAGTGCGCGGCGCGTCACTGTTTCGTCCGTCATAGGACAAGGTGATATTTTTCAGATCCGCCAAAGCCGACGTGACATGCGGAAAATTGGCCGTGGATTCCAAACGGGCAACGGCGTCGACTGGCATAAAGCGGTCGGCATGTTCGGCATTGTCAGAGTAGTAACGCCCAAGCGTCGCTTTGGATTTTCCGGTAATCTCGCACGCGGCCTCGATTCCGACATCCTTAACCAACGCTTCGGTATGCTTTTTCAGGTAAGCCCCAATATCCGCCATGTTCCACCCTCTGCTGCCTGCCTCCCCTCTGCACTCCTCGTTGCGGGGGAAAGGGAAAAGAAATTTCCCATAACCGAGTCATAATTCAAATGGCATATATTGGCTATCCCTCAGATATGCAGGGGTTTTGTGAGTGAGTGGCGGCAGTTCATGCCGAGTACGAGTGATTGTGGGGCGATTTTTGAAAGTCCCGCTTTGTTTAGGCCGCATGTTGGCCGACGACGTCGCTGTTGTTGTCGTTCGGGTATCCATCCCCTTTGAGCCTATGCTCGGCCCTGACAGTAACAACGGCGGCGTCGCTTCTATTGCGACACAAGATGGCTTGTCCGCACCGTTCAGGCGTTTTAGACCCGGGACCATGGCAAAGCTGTATTTCAATTATTCCACGATGAACGCAGGCAAATCGACTGTGCTGCTGCAAGCCTCGCACAACTATCGCGAGCGGGGCATGGACACCTATTTGATGACCGCCGCGCTGGACGGTCGTGCCGGTGTGGGCAAAATTGCATCCCGCATCGGGATATCGGCGGACGCCGACACATTCACGGCCCGGGACGATGTGTTTGCCATGATCGAAAAGCGATTGGCGGTGGGTAAGGTTGCCTGCGTGTTTATCGACGAAGCCCAGTTCCTGACCGAGGATCAGGTTTGGCAATTGGCGCGCGCGGTAGACGACCTGAAAGTACCGGTGCTGGCCTATGGGCTGCGTGTGGATTTTCAGGGACGTCTGTTCCCCGGTTCAGCTGCATTGTTGGCACTGGCTGACGAAATGCGCGAGGTCCGCACCATCTGCGCATGTGGGCGCAAGGCGACGATGGTGATTCGTCAGGACGAAAACGGAAACCCGATCACCGAAGGTGCGCAGGTACAGATTGGCGGGAACGAAACCTACGTCTCGCTGTGCCGCAAACACTGGCGTGAGGCTGTGGGCACTTAGACCGGGTTTGGCAGTGGGCGTCCGTCGACAAAGGCGGCGACATTGTCCAAGGCCATGTGCCCCATATCGCTGCGCACGTCTTCGGTCGCGGTGCCTAGATGGGGCAACAGAGTCACGTTCTCCATATCGCGCAGGGCTTGTGGGACTACAGGTTCGAACTCGTAAACATCCAAACCCGCGCCAGCAATCTGGCCAGAGTGCAGGGCGGCGATCAACGCGGCTTCGTCCACGACTTCTCCGCGCGCAATATTGATCAGTAGGGCCGACGGGTTCATTGCCTCTAGTATCTGCGCGTCGATCAGGTGACGGGTTTCCGCACCACCTGGGACCGCCAGGACCAGGAAATCGACCCGAGCGCCCAGTTCTTTCAGGTCAGGAACATATTCCGCCGGAAAGTCGATCTCTTTCTCGCTGCGGGATTGATAAAGGACCTGCATACCAAACCCAAAGTGGCACCGACGCGCGATGGCCTGACCGATGCGGCCCATGCCGACGATCCCAACACGCTTGCCCGTCACGTGGTGGCCCAGCATCTGTGTCGGATGCCATCCTTGCCAAGTGCCCGCCCGGACCTGCCGTTCCCCTTCCCCCGCACGCCGGGCGGTAGAAAGCAGCAAGGTCATCGCTATGTCGGCGGTGGCATCCGTGACTGCGCCCGGTGTGTTGGTCACGGCAACGCCTGCGGCCCGCGCCGCATCGACGTCGATGTGGTTATACCCAACCCCGAAATTTGCCAGCAATTTGCAGCGGGGGTTGGGCACCTGCGCAAATACCTGTTCCGAAAAAAGGTCGCCCAAAGTCGGGACCACCACATCAAATTCGGTCAGGGCACGCAGTATCTCATCCTGCGTCATCGGCAACGTGTCTTCGCGAAACTCGACATCAAACTCAGCCTGCGCGCGGGCTGTAACTGCTGCTGTCATGGGGCGGGCAATTAGCAGTCTCATCAGTGCATCCGCCCGCCAACTGGTACTTCACCATCAGGGCCGATCAGAACAATCTCGCCATTTTCATCAGGAAGGCCCAACACAAGAACTTCTGACATGAAGCGACCGATCTGGCGCGGGGGGAAGTTCACCACAGCCAACACCTGTTTGCCTACCAGCGTGGCCGGATCGTAATGCGCGGTAATTTGGGCCGAGGTCTTGCGCTCGCCAATCTCATCTCCAAAGTCGATCCACATCTTGATCGCGGGCTTTCGCGCCTCGGGGTATGGTTCGGCGCGGATGACCTTGCCGACGCGGATGTCGACCTTGAGAAAATCATCGAATGAAATCTCACTCACGAGACAGCTCCTTGGATCGGTCGGTGGCGGCTTTCACGGCACGGTGCAGCAGATCGGGGAAGCCTTCCTCTTCGTGCATCAACACCTCAAGCGCGGCCTGAGTCGTACCGTTGGGAGAGGTCACGTTGATCCGCAGTTGGGATGGATCTTCGTCGGCAGCCATCGCCAGCGCCCCCGCTCCGGCCACAGTCGACTTGGCTAGTTTCATCGCCAGATCGTGCGGCAACCCCTGCGCCTGACCCGCAGCAGCCAAGGTTTCGATCAGGTGAAAGACATAGGCCGGACCCGAACCGCTCAGGCCCGTCACTGCGTCCATCTGAGATTCGTCATCCAGCCGGACGGTTTCGCCAATGGCTGACAACAGGCCTTCGGCCAGCGCGACATCGTCACCCGAGGCCACAGAATTCCCGATCAGTGCCGTGATCCCCTGCCGGATCGCCGCAGGTGTGTTTGGCATCGCGCGCACGATTGGCGTGTCCGCGCCCAAAACGGCTTCGAATGTAGCAATCGACGTCCCCGCCGCGACCGAGATAAATAGGCTGCTGCCCCCGCCTAGCGCCTTGATCGCAGGCAGTGCCTCGCCCATCATCTGCGGTTTGACGGCCACCAGCACCACAGCGGGCGCTTCGGGCAAAGGTGTGTTGATGTTGACGCTCTGCGCCTTTAACCAGTCCGATGGATACGGGTCCACAACCCAGACCGATGACGCAGGAAGGCCATGCTCCAACCATCCGGCGAGCATGGCCGATCCCATCTTGCCGCATCCCAGAAGCACCAACCCCTGTTCGGCGACGCGTGACATATCCATGATTGCCCCTCCCCTGACTTGTCGGTTCGGGGCAAAGCTTTACGCGCGCCCGTAGGCCTCTGCAATGGCGACCTGCATCGCATCTTCGGGATCGCGGTTGCCCCATGTGACCAACTGGATCGCGGGGTAATACCGCTCGGCGCTCAGGACGGCCGCAGTGATCATCGTGTCAATTTGCTCGGGGCTGGCCATCTGTCCGCCAGCGAGAACCAGACCGTAACGATAGACCATCAGTTTCTGGTTGGCCCAATACGTGAACGCGCCCGCCCAGCACTGATCATTCATCTTGTTCAGCAGTTCATACAGTTCAGATTCACGCTCGGACGGTGGGTCCATTTCAAACGAACACACCATGCGCAAGGTTTCGTCATAGTTCGACCAGGCCAGCGTGATTGAGTATGTACGCCACTGCCCTTCGACAGCCATGGCGATCTGGTCATCCCCGATCCGGTCAAAGTCCCAGTCGTGGTGTTCAGCCAGGTGTTCAACAATATCTATAGGATGAAGATCTTCTTCGAGAAACTGCTCGGAAAGGGCCATAATGCCACCTCACTAATCTCTAGCATTTTGGGGCTGGCAGCGCCCCAGCGCTAGTTGCCTGCTCTACAAGCCGGGCTTCCCCCTTGGGCCTGTACTAAATATGGTGCGCTGCCAGTACCCGTCTGGCAACCCTATTTATTGGGGATAACAGCAATAAGTTGTGGACGAACGGTCACGGCGATCAAAATATTGGCGTCGCGTGCAGCTTTGTCTTGATTAAATTCTGCAAGGCGGCAAGATGCACAACACCGCACAATCCCTACCCGGATCGCGCGGCGTCTCTGTTGCATCGAAAACTTGGATTCGGACGTTACTTGTCCAGTTTCGCCTCAAGCGCCGCGATACGCTCTTCCAGCGCGGCATTCTCTTCGCGCGCTTTCTGCGCCATCGCACGGACCGCGTCAAATTCCTCGCGCGTCACAAAATCACGATCCGCCAGCCAGCGGTCGATCATGGACTTCATCGCATTCTCGGCCTCTTCCCGCGCACCCTGTGCCACGCCCATGGCGTTGGTCATCAGTTGGGATACATCGTCTAGGATCTTGTTGCGGGTCTGCATGGCTTTTCTCCGAAATCGCGGTTGATCCCTATATGGGTAAAGTTTGCGTCAGGCTCAAGGTTGACTTGCCCCATAAAGCACGGGCAATGAGACGCACATGCAGGCTGTTTTGAATTTCCCCGATCTGTCGCCCGAGTTGTTCTCGATCTCACTCTTCGGGATGGAGTTCGCGCTGCGCTGGTACGCGCTGGCTTATATCGCAGGCATCCTGATCGCATGGCGCTTGGGCGTGATGGCGCTGCGGCGGCCTGCCCTCTGGCCAAAATCGACCCCACCCATGAAGCCGGAACAACTGGAAGACCTGCTCACATGGATCATTCTCGGCGTCATTCTGGGTGGTCGGCTGGGATTCGTGTTGTTTTACCAACCCGCCTATTACTTGGCGAACCCGCAGGACATTCTGAAGGTCTGGCAAGGTGGAATGGCCTTTCACGGCGGGTTGCTCGGGGTGGTCGTTGCCTCTTACCTGTATGCCCGTCGCCACAAGGTTCCGGTATTGTCTTTGGCTGACCTTGTCGCGCACGCGGTTCCGCCGGGGTTGCTGCTGGGACGGTTGGCGAACTTCGTAAACGCGGAGTTGTGGGGACGCCCCAGCGAGCTGCCCTGGGCCGTCATTTTCCCCGGAGCGGCCGCACAGGATTGCCCCGGCGTTCTGGCTGGTATGTGCGCGCGACATCCATCGCAACTCTATGAAGCGGCGCTGGAAGGGGTGCTGCTTGGGGCGGCGCTGCTGTGGCTGGCCTATCGGCGCGGTGCGTTCAAGACGCCCGGTCTGATCATGGGTGTTTTCATGGCCGGTTATGGTGCCTCGCGATTTTTTGTCGAGTTCTTCCGGCAACCGGACGCACAATTCATCTCGCCCGGTAATCCGCTGGGTCTGGCGTGGCATGTCGGCGGCTATGGGCTGACAATGGGTCAGTTGCTGTCGATCCCCATGATCGCACTTGGGCTGTGGTTCGTGCGGCGTGCACGGGCGGCTCGATGACGCTGGCCGATCACTTACTTGCGCGTATTGCGCAGGACGGCCCGATGAGCGTGGCCGACTACATGACCGAATGCCTGCTGCACCCGACGCAAGGATATTACGCCACCCGCGATCCTTTGGGAGTTTCGGGCGATTTTATCACCGCTCCCGAAATCAGTCAGATGTTCGGCGAGTTGATCGGCTTGTCGCTGGCGCAGGCCTGGATAGATCAGGGCCACCCCGAGCGCTTTGTTCTGGCCGAACTGGGTCCGGGGCGTGGCACGCTGATGGCCGACATTCTGCGCGCCACCCGAACCATTGAGGGCTTTCACAGCGCCGCGGACGTCACCTTGCTGGAGGCTTCTCCGGTCCTTCGGCAAATCCAGTCAGACACCCTGAAAGGATACGCGCCACGTTGGATCGACTCGGTTGCCGACTTGCCCGAAGCACCGCTGTTTTTGGTCGCGAACGAGTTCTTCGACGCCCTCCCCATTCGTCAGTTCCTGCGCGACGGTGATGGATGGCGCGAGCGCTTGGTCGGACGTGAAGGCGAATCGCTGACCTTTGGTCTGGGGGCACAAGCATCTCAGGTGGCGCTGGCGGATCGGCTGGACGATACGCAAGACGGCGATCTTGTCGAACTCTGCCCATCCGCGATTCCGATTATCACCGTATTGGCGGGCCGGATCGCGACGCATGGCGGTGTCGGTCTTATTGTTGATTATGGCGACTGGCATTCACTGGGTGATACATTGCAGGCCATTCGCGCTCATGAACGGGCAGACCCTTTGCAGGCACCCGGACAGGCCGATCTGACCGCCCATGTGGACTTTGAGCCCTTGGCCACCGCCACACGTGCCGCCGGATGCGCCCACACGCGCCTGACACCTCAGGGGGTGTTTCTGGAACGACTGGGCATAACGGCGCGCGCGCAGCGGCTTTCTGCGACTCTCGGCGGGGACGAGCTTGATAAACTGGTTTCTGCACATCGCCGGTTGACGCACCCAGATGAAATGGGAAACCTGTTCAAAGTACTGGGACTCTACCCTTCCTATGCCACCCCCCCTCCGGGACTGGAATCATGACGCTGGAAATTCTGACTTCGGAAATGCTGTCCTCTGTTCGCCACGGGTTCTTCAGCCGTCGCGGAGGCGCGTCATCCGGCATATTCGCCGGGCTCAACTGTGGATATGGCTCCTCGGATCAGACCGAAGCTGTCACGATCAATCGCAATCGTGTCGCAGACGCCATGGAGGTTACGCCTGATGCAATGATCGGGGTCCATCAGGTCCACTCGCCGACGGTTCTGACGGTCGACGGCCCGATAAATGGGGAAAAGCCCAAGGCTGACGCAGTGGTGACATCGACGCCTGGTCTGGCGCTCACGATCCTGACAGCGGATTGTCAGCCGGTTCTGTTTGCCGACCCCGGTGCACAGGTCATCGGCGCAGCCCATGCAGGATGGAAAGGCGCGCTGGATGGCGTGTTGGAGGCCACGCTGGACGCAATGGAAGCGTTGGGCGCAAGTCGCGACAACACTATCGCAGTGATCGGACCGACGATTTCGCAGACGGCCTACGAAGTGGGTCCAGAGTTTCTGGATGACTTCGCTGCGGAGTCCCCCGATAACCTGCGGTTCTTTGCAAACGGCACAGGCGACAGGCTTCAGTTCGACCTGCCCGCATTTGGCCTGCACAGGCTTCGACAGGCGGGAATCGGTCAGGCCGAGTGGACTCGGCACTGCACCTATTCCGATCCTGAAAGGTTTTATTCCTATCGCAGGGCGACCCATGCCAAAGAAGCCGACTATGGCCGACTGATTTCAGCAATCAAATTGTAAACCAAGACCGAATTGTGGCGATATCGCCGCTTTTTCGCCACATTCTTTGTGTCTATCTGAGTCGGAACAATTTGATTTTTATTGTCCGCTCTCAGGTGCTTATCTGCCGATGCTCCAGCAGTGCGAGACAGTATGAAGAAAGAGGAGCTGCCAACCTTCAATTTGTCCTGAATTGATCCCGGATCAGCCTTATCGGTGCCTCAATATGGCGTCACATTGGCTAATCAGAGGGAACGGGGTGTCAAACCCCTGAGGAGCAGGAACACAAAATGAAGGTAAAATCTCGCTTTCTCAGCGCCGTTGTTGCGGCGAGCAAAGAGAAGGGGCTGGAGATGCCGTGGAAACACGTATCCAGCCGCTCGGTCAGGGTTGCGCGCCGCTTGGCGAAGCAAGGTTGATCGACATGCCCAGGGTGCCAAGCTGCCGGTCCCCAGGGCCAAGAAACACGCCGGAGGGGTGCTCCGGTCCGGTGTGTGGCCTGCCGCAGGTATTCAAAGCGGTCAGGTTCAGGGGCATGTGTGCGCCGGCAATTTTAGCCTGCGTTGGTGTGAGTTTGCTTGGGGGGTCAAAATGTTGGCCAAAGGTCTGCGGATTAGTATTTCATCGCGTCGTCGAATCGACCGCCGCCTTAGGGTCGCCCTTTCAATCAAAACAAAAAATAAGACTAATCAGACGGGTCTCTTTCGAGAGGTCACCCTGTCTGAGCGGGTACTAGAAGGGACGGAATAACTATGCCTATTCCACATTCGCTCTCACGGGCTGCCAGGAATGCCGTTGATACGTCGGCAATGCTGCAAGATGCCTCAAGGACGCCGAACAAACCCAAGGCGCAGCTGCGGCGCTATGAGGTCAGTTCACTGATGCCAAATGGAGACGTTTCGCAGACGCGGCACATCGCGCCTGCTTTGCCGATGTTTGAAGATGCATTCTGCGCCTTTACGCGCGGTTCGCTGGTTGAAACAAAGTCGGGTCCCTTGGCGATCGAAGACTTGCTGCCCGGCGACACCGTCCTGACGCAAGATGGGTCTTCGCAAACGGTTCTGTGGAAAGGTTCGGTCACTCTTATTCCTGGACGCGAGGATTCGCGCGGCCGCACTCGTCCCCTGACCCGCATCATGGCGGACACGTTTGGAATGCAAAAACCCCTGTCTGGCGTAATCGCAGGTCCGGCCGCGCGCATTGTCGGGACACCGGCCCATCTACGCCACTTGCACGGCAATGAAACGATTTTGACACCGGTCCACGAATTTCAGGACGGGATGAGTGTTATCGAAACCCTTCCACCCACTCCGGTCGAGCTGTTTCACATCTGCCTGAAGCGCCACTCGGTCATCAAGGTTGATGGGCTTCAGTTCGAAACTTATCACCCGGGGGTCAACGCTGTTCGGAAGATCAGCCACTCGCTGCGGGCAATCTATCTGAACCTGTTCGCGCATGTCGATTCGCTTAACGATTTCGGCCCGCTGTTGATGCCGCGCGCCGGTGACGGAGAGGTCGACGCGATCACAGCGTAAACACACCAAAACTGCTGCAAAGTGGGGGCTTTATGCAGATTTTACTAGGTTGGGCACTGTTCTTGCTCGTCACGGCGATTCTGCCGCCATGTTGTGCTGCGCATAAACGCGCGCGGTTCAAGCCATCCGGCTCATTCGTTCTTCCAGCACGTCAAAAGGAACGCCGGGCTCGTCCTTAGCGCCCCGGATCACCAGCGACGTTTTCACACTGGCCACGTTCGGAGTGGTCAGCAACTCACCTGTGAGAAATTGCTGAAAGCTGCTCAGGTCCGGGGCCACGCATTTCAGGATGAAATCGACTTCGCCATTCAGCATGTGGCACTCGCGCACCAAAGGCCAGTCGCGGCAGCGTTCTTCAAAGGCGCTGAGTTCGGATTCGGCCTGGCTTTCCAGCCCGACCATGGCAAAGACCTGAACCTCGAAACCCAGTTCGCGCGCGTTCACCTCGGCATGATATCCGCGGATCAGCCCGGATTCTTCCAACGTGCGAACACGTCTCAGGCAGGGCGGGGCAGAAATTCCCACGCGCTTTGCCAGTTCGACATTGGTCATGCGACCGTCTGCCTGCAATTCCGCCAGAATCTTGCGGTCAATCTCATCCAGCCGTGTCGCGACCATCAATTGCTCCTGATTTTTCGGTTGTTATATCAGCACCCCAAAGATGCGCAATAATCTTTCGCGCGTGCGCAATTTTCTTTATTTTCAATGTTCTTTTTTTGGGCGCTTTTCGCTGAGCGCATAGCAGATGTGTGACAGGTAGGGGCTTTAAGCGCCGGACTGTGGTCGTTATATCCATTCGCCAAGGGGCCGCGCGCCCATAATAGGCAGATCGAGTTGGGGGTACCATGGCCGAAACACGTCACACGAAGGTTCTGATCATCGGGTCGGGGCCGGCCGGTTATACTGCGGGCGTCTATGCCAGCCGCGCGATGCTTGAACCGATCCTGGTTCAGGGCATTGAACCGGGCGGTCAGTTGACCACCACCACCGAGGTCGAGAACTGGCCGGGTGACACCGAAGTTCAGGGACCTGACCTGATGGTGCGTATGCAGGATCACGCCAAGGCGATGGGTTGCGAAATCATCGGCGACATCATCAGTGACCTGGACGTCTCGAAACGTCCGTTCACCGCCAAGGGTGACAGCGGCACGGTTTACACGGCCGACGCCGTCATTCTCGCCACTGGTGCACGCGCCAAATGGCTGGGCCTGCCGTCGGAAGAAAAGTTCAAAGGGTTCGGTGTATCCGCCTGTGCAACCTGTGACGGCTTCTTCTATCGCGGGCAAGAGATCGTAGTGATCGGTGGCGGCAACACCGCCGTGGAAGAAGCACTGTTCCTTACCAACTTCGCCAGCAAGGTGACGCTGATCCACCGCCGCGACGAACTGCGCGCCGAGAAAATTCTGCAGGACCGTCTGCTGAAGAACGAAAAGATCGAGCCGCTGTGGTTCCACCAACTGGAAGAAGTTGTCGGTACGGATGCCCCACTGGGCGTCGAAGGCGTGCGTGTCAAGAATGTGAAAACCGGCGAGGTCACCGAGATCCCGTGTAAAGGCGTCTTTGTTGCGATCGGCCACGCACCTGCGAACGAGTTGGTCAAAGACTCGCTGGAAACCCACATGGGCGGGTATGTCGTCACCAAGCCGGGATCGACCGAGACATCGGTTCCGGGCGTCTTTGCGGCGGGCGACCTGACCGACCACATCTATCGTCAGGCCGTTACCAGCGCCGGTATGGGCTGTATGGCCGCGCTGGATGCGGAACGGTTTTTGGCCGAGCAGGAGTAATCCCCTCAATGCCGCCCCCAACGACGGGGCGGCATAACCCCCTTGTGCAACCAAATCTTGACCACCGCGCGACCGCGTATCAGACTCGGGATGCGAGCAAATTAGCGCAGGTGATCTGAGTGAGTAGCGTTCTTTGGCAAGGCGGGTGGGCAACCCGGCTGCGGATTGGCAGCGGCTTGATCCTGTTTGCCTTTGCGTTCTTTCACTTCATCAATATTGGTCTGGGCCTGTTCCACACCGATTATCTGCACGATATGCAAGACGGCCGCCACGCCGTCACGCGCCACGATATCGGCAGCGCCATTCTATACGTGGCCCTGTTCACCCACTTCGGACTTGCGCTTTATTCCATCAGCCAGCGTCGCACGTTGCGCATGCCGTTCAACACCGCCCTGCAAGTGGTGCTGGGGCTGCTGATCCCACTGCAATTGATCGCGCATATCGTGCACACGCGCTATGCCCATGAGATATACAACGTCAATGACGAGATGGGGTATATCATCGCCCTGATGTGGCCCAGTTCGGCGATCTACATGCAAAGCCTTCTTTTGCTGGTTGTCTGGGTTCACAGCTGCATCGGGCTGCATATGTGGCTTCGCCTCACCCGCTGGTGGTCTAAAGTCGCCCCCTCTTTGATCGGGGTGGCTGTGTTTGTGCCGTCCTTTGCCCTTGCGGGCCTGCTGACCGAGGGGCGCAGGATTTGGGCTGATTTTGCCGATCCTTTCCTACGCGAACAATATATCGAGCATTACAACTGGCCTTCGCCCGAAGAATTTCAGGCCCTTTTCAGTGTAAAAGACAACGCGATGATGGCGTTCTGGGTCGCATTGGCTGCGTCCTTGGCGGTGTTTATTGGGCGCAAACTCTGGCGGCGCAGACATTCTGTTCGGATCAAATATGTCGAAGGCCCCGAGGTCGTGGCAGAGAAAGGCATGACGCTGCTGGAAATCTCGCAGGCCAATGGTATCCCACACACGGCCCTGTGCGGCGGCAAAGGGCGCTGCACGACATGTCGTGTCATCGTTGAAGACGGCGCCGAAAAGCTTCCAGCCCCCAGTGATGTCGAGGCCCGAAGTCTGGCAGCGGTCAGCGCGCCCGACGGTGCTCGGCTGGCGTGCCAGATACGCCCGACAGAACCGATTACGGCCTTTCGCATGTTCCGTCCCGACGGCGGGCGGCAGCGCGCGCATGCCAGCCAGGGTCAGGAACGCAAGCTGGCCGTTCTGTTTCTGGATATGCGCGGGTTCACCTCGCGGACGACAGGGCAGTTGCCTTATGACATCGTCTTTCTTCTGAACCGGTTTTTTGACGCCATCGTTCCGGCCATCACCTCCGACGGGGGTGTCGTCGACAAGTACATGGGTGACGGCTTGCTGGCGGTATTTGAAACGCCCGATGCGGAAAGTTCGGCAAAAGCGGGCTTGAAAGCAGCCGCAGATGTCAGCCACGCCCTCACGCGGTTCAATCAACAGTTGGAGGCCGAAGGAAGCCCGCGCATTCGCATTGGTATGGGCCTGCATCTGGGCGATCTGGTTCTTGGTGAAATCGGAGCCGCAGGCAACGCCGCACGCACCATCATCGGCGATGCGGTCAATGTCGCCAGCCGATTGGAGGCCGAGACGAAAGCCCTTAAAGCTGAACTTCTTGTCTCGGACGACTTGCTTAAGACCGCCGGATACCGGGGCGATCTGAGCGGGATGAAATCCTTTCAACTGCGCGGTGTGACCCGACCGATTCCCGCCCTGCCCGTTCATAACGCGGCGGACCTGCTGGAAAGCGCCGCCGCATAGGAACACATTCACGTTTTCGCGCCATTTTGCCGACTATTGCAGGAACCATGGTCGCAATTTTCGGCAGATGCCAGAAAATCCTTCCATTCCGCGAAAAAACAACGCATTTCGTCCTTTGTTTCATGAATGTATATGGACTTCGCCCAACGGTCGGGGCACATGCCCCGCAAACGCCCTTGAATCACTGGCAAAACCGCACTTCGACAAGAGTATTCCTATGACGATGTTAAGCAATCTCGCTCCGATCCCCGAACTATATGTTTCCTACGAATCCGCGCAGAAACTGAAAATAGAAGCCGCTGATCTGACAAGCTGGGACCTGAGCCCGCGTCAGATCTGTGACTTGGAACTGCTGATGAATGGCGGGTTCAACCCGCTCAAGGGGTTTCTGACCGAGGCTGATTACGACAACGTCGTAGACAACATGCGTCTGGCTGACGGCACCCTGTGGCCGATGCCCATCACGCTGGATGTCAGCGAAGATTTTGCCGAAACCATCGAACTGGGTCAGGACATCGCACTGCGCGACCAAGAGGGCGTGATCCTGGGCACCATGACCGTGACCGACCGCTGGACCCCGGACAAATCCCGCGAGGCTGAAAAAGTGTTCGGCGCGGATGATGACGCACACCCGGCGGTGAACTATCTGCACAACACCGCAGGCAAGGTTTATCTGGGAGGTCCCGTTGTCGGCATCCAGCAGCCTGTCCACTATGATTTCCGCGCCCGTCGTGACACCCCGAACGAGCTGCGCGCCTACTTCCGCAAGCTGGGTTGGCGTCGCATCGTTGCGTTCCAAACCCGCAACCCGCTGCACCGCGCGCACCAGGAACTGACCTTCCGCGCCGCGAAAGAGGCACAGGCCAACCTGCTGATTCACCCGGTTGTCGGCATGACCAAGCCCGGCGACGTCGATCATTTCACCCGCGTGCGCTGCTATGAGGCGGTTCTGGACAAATACCCGGCCTCGACCACCTCGATGTCCCTGCTGAACCTAGCCATGCGCATGGCTGGCCCGCGCGAAGCGGTCTGGCACGGTCTCATCCGCGCCAACCACGGCTGCACCCACTTTATCGTCGGCCGCGATCACGCAGGCCCCGGCAAGAACAGCCAAGGCGAAGATTTCTACGGCCCCTATGACGCGCAGGACCTGTTCCGCAAATATCAGGACGAGATCGGCCTTGAGATGGTTGACTTCAAGCACATGGTCTATGTGCAGGAGCGCGCCCAGTACGAACCGAATGACGAGATCGAAGACAAGGACAACGTCACGATCCTGAACATCTCGGGCACCGAACTGCGCCGCCGTCTGGCCGAGGGTCTGGAAATCCCCGAATGGTTCAGCTTCCCCGAGGTTGTGGCCGAGTTGCGCAAGACCAAACCGCCGCGCAGCCAGCAAGGTTTCACCGTGTTCTTCACCGGGTTCTCGGGCTCGGGCAAATCCACCATCGCCAACGCGTTGATGGTCAAGCTGATGGAGATGGGTGGTCGTCCGGTTACGCTGCTGGATGGTGACATCGTGCGTAAGAACCTGTCGTCGGAACTGGGTTTCTCGAAGGAACACCGCGACCTGAACATCCGTCGCATCGGTTACGTGGCCAGTGAGATCACCAAAAACGGTGGCATCGCCATCTGTGCGCCGATCGCGCCTTACGCAACCACACGCCGCGCAGTTCGGGAAGATATCGAACAGTTCGGTGCCTTCTGTGAAGTTCACGTCGCGACCAGCATCGAGGAATGTGAACGTCGCGATCGCAAGGGCCTGTACAAGCTGGCGCGTGAAGGCAAGATCAAGGAATTCACAGGAATTTCTGACCCCTATGACGTGCCCCAGAACCCCGAGCTGAGCGTCGAGACCGAGAATGTCGATGTCGACAACTGCGCCCATCAGGTGCTGCTCAAGCTGGAAAGCATGGGCTTGATCGCAGCGTCCTAAGACGGCTCATATGTTCTATCAAAGGCCCTCGCAGCACGGGGGCCTTTTGCATTTCTGGTTAAAGCTCTGCGCGCAGGGCCGCGACCGCGCGGCCTTCAAAATCCCCAAACTCCGCTGCCTTGGCCTGAATCGCTTGCAACCGAGGCAGGCGCGCTGCGTAATCCTCGGGCGTCAGAGATTGGATCGCTTGCTGAATATCGGTCTCGGACTCGCATAGGATTATGCCCGTGCTATCCATGAAATCGCCGATATTCGGACATCCCCAATAGATCGGCACTGTTGAACACAGGATCGCGTCGGTCAGTTTCTCGGAGAAATAGTTTTTCTCGCGCACGTTTTCGATCACCACAGAATAGCGATAAGGTGCCAGACCGTCGGATTTTTGATCAAAGGGGTTATACCCCCGCCCCATGATATCCACATCTGTACCGGTGTCCCGCACCCAGTCGATGACAGAATGACGTAGCTGGTGCCCCTCGAGATCGCGTTTGGCCGACGCGATCAGCGAACAGGATTTTGACTTGGTTACATCCAGTTCGCGCCAATCCGGAATCATTGTGACGCCATAGGGCAGGAACACCGCGTTTGGGATGCCTTGCAGCAAAACGTCATGAAATGTCAGGACGCGAAAAAACCGACGCCACGTCCAGCGCAGCATCCGGTCGTGTTTGGCGTGGATGGCTGAAGGTTCACCCATCATCAGGGAAATCTGCGCTCGGGTGCCCCGGCGCAGGCGCAGATGCACGGTGGAATTGGGGTACATGATCAGGTGATCGGTGGGCTCAAGGTCTCCGACGGTTTTGCCGATCAGTCGCTCGGGGCACCCTTCGGGCCAGATCAGGTCAGCCAGGGGAAGCGATGACAGCTTTGGCCCCAAGCGGTTTCCATAAGGCAGTATTGCAATGGCAGGTTCGGTCATGCGGACACCTCTGGCAAGTCGACCTGCCCACGCATCAGAACGTGACCTCGCCCCGCAACTTTAATACCGGTCATCGCATCGGAAGGCCCGACGCGGGTCACGGTCGCTTGCCCCGGACGTCCCATGTCATGCCCCTGTTCAGCCGTGAACGTATCCTTCACCATCAGACCATGTTTCCACAGATAGGCGGCCATCGCCCCTGTTGCCGAACCGGTAAAGGGGTCTTCGGGCGGGCTGGGTGGTGCTAGCAACAGGCGCGAGAACGTATCCCCTGCATCGGTTGCGCCCTTCAGAGTGACAAAAAAGGGTTCGGCCATATCGGACCCTGAGAACCCTGCCATTTCCGACACAGCCCGAAGCGCCTCGACATTCAACTTGGCTGCTCGCAAAGCGTCGTGATCTCGCAGGACCGTAATGCAAAAAGGCAGTCCCGTAGAGACAAACTGCGGAGGGGATATGATGTCGTCCCGGGACAAACCAATCGCCGCGGCCACCAAATCGACAGGAACATACGCCCCAAATTGCGGCGCGACCTGAGTCATCTCAATCTCATCACCGATCAGGCGGATCGAAACAACACCGGCACCCGTTTCCAGCGTCAGCGTGTTTCCCTGAAAAAGCCCACGGGACCGCATGGCTGCGACAGTCGCAATGGTCGGATGCCCCGCAAACGGGATTTCTCGGCTGGCCAGAAAGTAGCGGACCCGGATGTCGGCGATCTCGGACGGTCCTGTAAACGTGCATTCAACAAGCGAGGTTTCTTTCACGAAGGCCATCGAGGTGTCATCAGACAGGGCCGCTCCGCCGTGGACCACCGCGCAGCCGTTTCCACCAAATGCCCTGTCGGTAAAGGCATCTACCCAGTCAAAATCAAACCAACTCATTTCCGCGCGCTCTTTCTTATGCAAACCGTCTCCGGTTCGCATAACTCGCCCGACGGACAGCAGATGTCACGTGGAAAACGTCAAAGGGGCCGCGTCAGTGCACGGCCACCGGCGAGAAGTCATGCTCGCGCGCAAGGTTGAACGCCAGTTTGCGGTCGGCGACCAGCGCCAGTTGCTGACCGTCCGAGTCGTGGACAGCATAGAGCAGATCCAGATCGCCCGCCTGTTCGCGCACTTCCCGAGGCAGATCAGCGACTTCGACCGTTTTGACATAGACGATCCGGTCGCCTTCGGCGTTCAGTTCAATCGGTGTATTCATTGCTCTTACCCCTTTCTTATGTTGATCGTTTGCACCACAGTTTCGGGCACGGCGCGGGTCAGATCCACATGCAGCAGACCGTTTTCCATGATCGCCTCGCCCACCTCGACCCCATCGGCCAGCACGAACATGCGCTGGAACTGACGCGCCGCGATGCCGCGATGCAGGAAGATGCGCCCTTCGCTGTCGTCGCGTTGACGGCCCCGGATCACCAGTTGGCGATCCTCGATGGTGATCGACAGATCCTCTTCCGCGAACCCGGCCACTGCCAGAGTGATGCGATACGAAAAATCCGAGGTCTGTTCGATATTATAGGGCGGATACCCTTCATTTCCGGCCTTTGCAGACCGTTCCAGAAGGCGTTCCAATTGCTCGAACCCCAGAAGATGCGGGTATGAGCCAAGAGTAAGTTTTGACACGTATTTTCGTCCTTTATTGTCAAAGCGACGTGTTTTGCGGCCCCTTTCTGGCAACCGCATGCTATAGAATATGGGAAGAAACCAGGATGTCCACAAGGTCTGGCGGGATAACGCCTGACACACTATCTTGTGTGACAAGCACCACAATAACCACCGAGTCGCCCATGAACGCGCCCACCGATCTTTCAATGAAAACAGATGAGGTTTTACGGGTGGAGCTGGAGGTTTTTCGCCGCCAGCACCGTGATCTGGACGAGGCGATCGAAGCGTTGCAGGCCAAGGGCACGTCCGATCAACTGACGATCAAACGGCTGAAAAAACAAAAACTGCGCCTGAAAGACATCATCCGCCTGATCGAAGACCGTTTGACCCCGGATATCATCGCCTGAACGCTCTGTACCGCATTGCCACAAAAGCGGATTTGGCTATAGTGCGCGCTCTTTCCAAAGGCAGAGGCACAAGCGGATGAGCGACGTGAAAGTGGGGATCATCATGGGCAGTCAATCGGACTGGCCCACGATGAAAGAAGCCGCAGACATTCTGGATGAATTGGGCGTTGCGTATGAAAAGCGCATTGTCTCAGCGCACCGGACCCCTGACCGTCTTTGGGACTATGGAAAAACCGCCGTGTCGCGTGGCCTGCAAGTGATTATCGCCGGTGCTGGCGGAGCAGCGCACCTGCCAGGGATGATGGCCTCGAAAACGCGGGTGCCGGTGATCGGGGTGCCTGTTCAGACGCGGGCCCTGTCCGGGGTTGATTCGCTTTATTCCATCGTGCAGATGCCCAAAGGGTTTCCCGTGGCGACCATGGCCATCGGATCAGCGGGTGGTGCCAATGCCGGGCTTATGGCCGCTGGCATACTGGCCTTGCAGGACGATGCACTGGCCGCGCGGCTGGATGCCTGGCGCGATGCGCTGTCGGCCTCAATCCCGCAGGAGCCTGTCGATGACTGAAATGCTGCAACCCGGCGCAACGATCGGTATTCTTGGCGGTGGTCAGTTGGGACGGATGCTGTCCGTTGCAGCGGCCCGTCTGGGATTTGTCACCCATATCTATGAGCCCGGCGCGAACCCTCCTGCCGGTCAGGTGGCCGACCGGGTGACCACGGCAGCCTATGACGACCCCGCCGCATTGAAAGTCTTTGCCGAGTCGGTTGATGTCATCACCTATGAATTTGAGAACATCCCGACTGAGGCGTTGGATATTCTGGAATCTCATCGCCCCATTCGCCCGGGGCGCGAGGCTTTGCGCGTCAGTCAGGATCGCCTGACCGAGAAGACCTTTCTGCAAGGGCTGGGCCTGCAAACCGCGCCGTTTGCGGACGTTACTGATCTGGACAGCCTGAAGGGTG
The DNA here is from genome assembly GCF_056536745.1 of Ruegeria sp. CJ2. Classification (NCBI taxonomy): domain Bacteria; kingdom Pseudomonadati; phylum Pseudomonadota; class Alphaproteobacteria; order Rhodobacterales; family Roseobacteraceae; genus Ruegeria; species Ruegeria sp. CJ2. The sequence continues at coordinate 38,666 of NZ_JBQFQF010000006.1, read as the reverse complement.
CGATTGAGCAAATCGGAACGCCTGCGATCCTGAAAACCCGTCGTTTTGGCTATGACGGCAAGGGGCAGGCCCGACTACGCACTGCCGACGATGCCGAGACCGCTCTGGCAGACATGGCCGGTGCGCCTGCAATTCTCGAAGGCTTCGTCGATTTCAGTCACGAGGTCTCGATCATTGCCGCCCGCGGGTTGGATGGTCAGGTGGCCTGTTTCGACCCCGGTGAAAACGTGCATCGCGACGGCATCCTGCACACAACGACCATCCCGGCACGCCTGCGCCCGGCGCAGCGCACGGATGCGGTTTTGCTGGCCGCCAATATCCTGAACGCCTTGGACTATGTGGGCGTGATGGGGGTTGAGCTGTTTGTCACGCCCGGCGGCCTGATCGTGAACGAGATCGCACCGCGCGTTCATAACTCGGGCCATTGGACGCAAAACGGCTGTGCTGTGGATCAGTTCGAGCAGCATATTCGCGCCGTAGCCGGATGGCCCTTGGGCGACGGACAGCGTCACGCAGACGTGGTGATGGAGAACCTGATCGGCGACGACGTGACCCGCGTGCCGGAATTGGCGCAGGAACGAGACGTGGCACTGCATCTATACGGCAAGGCTGAGGTCAAGGCTGGCCGCAAGATGGGCCATTTCAACCGTATCATCCGGTGAGAAATCGCGCTGACGCGCGATGCCTCCGGCGGGGATATTTTTGGCCAGATGAAGCCTGCGGATCAGGCTAGGAACCGGGCCGCGATATCTCCGGCCATGTAGCTGATCTGGCCTGCTGCCATTGTGGTGGCAACCCGGTGCGTCTTTGCGTCCAAAATGACCAGATCAGCGCGTTGGCCGGGTGCCAGCGTGCCTCGGTCCTGCAATCCCAGAACCTGCGCCGGGCCAGAGGACACAAGGCTCCAGGCGCCGGCAAAATCCAGCAGACCGCTTTTGGCCAACATCAAAGCGGCACGACGTGGGCTAGGGTAGTGGTAATCCGAGGCCAGAGCGTCGCACAGCCCCATAGCAATCAAGTCGAGCGCGCTGACATTGCCTTTATGCGATCCGCCACGCACCACATTCGGGGACCCCAGAATAACGTGATCTCCCGCAGAACGGGCGGCCTCGGCTGCCTCAAGCGTTTCGGGAAACTCGGAAATACGCGCGCCCCGACTTCGCCAGTCGGTCCGGGTTGCCAAAGTCGCGTCATCGTGACTGCCCATGCGCACCCCCTGCCCTGCCAGTGTCGCGCAGAGATCGTCCAGCGCCCCAGGCACCTCGGCACTGCGCGCGTGCATGGACAGAAGCATCTCAAAATGTTTGTCCGGGTTACGTCCTGCCTTCAGCGCTTGCCCAGTCAGGCGCGGCGGTTTGCGCCCTTCTGACAGGCGGTCATGCGGCAGGTGATCGTTGAAGACGACATAGGGCACTTGCCAAGCAGCGATGCGTTCCGGCAGGCCGGTGTAGTCATCCAGCATGTGCGTCTCAAACCGCAGTTGAGGCAGTAAATCCGTTACGACCTGGCTTTTCACCGACGCGATCGCATCAAATACTTGCCCTGCAAATTCAGGACCGCGCACGCCGCCTTCCCAACTGTAGAACTGCGCCAAGACAGCCGTTGTGATTCCGTTGGCGGCAAGCTCGGCCTCGACCGACAGGATACCCTCATCCATCTGTTTCATCGCCCCTCGGCGCGGCGCGATGTGGCGTTCGAACCCGTCGCCATGCAGGTCTATGATGCCAGGTAGGACAAGGTACCCTGACAGGTCGATGACCCGCCCGGTGCGGCCGGGCTGAATGACCCCCTCGGCCAATGACAGATCGGCACAGGTCAGGCCACTATCCGGCAACAGAACCTCCGCCCCGGCCAGCGTCAGGTTGAGTGGGGTCATTGCGAGGGCTCCGAGGCAGGTTCCGAACAATCCTGCCCGATGCAGATTTCATCAATGATATCCTGCACCCCGTCCAGCCATGTGATTTCGGGATCGAACTGGCCAAACTCGATAAAATGCAGCGCCTGAGCCATGACGCGCGGGTTGTTCATCATGAACGTATGGGTCACGGGCAAGACGATATGGTCCTTCATCCCGTCAACTTTGGTGGTTTCGACAGAGACCTTGCCGTCATCCTTGCCGTCGATCATCGAAGAAAACAAAGGGTTCAGAGAATTCTCACCCGCGATTACCCCCAACTCAAAATCAACTGGCGGCAACCGGGCTGGTATCCCTTCTGGTCCAGTTCCCAGCGCCAGGCCCGCAGGTCCGTGAAGCATTCCGAACACCTCATATGCACCCAACTCATCCACCAGTTGGCTGCCCTGATTGGGCGGTCCAAGCATGACTACACGGCCGAAATTCTCGGGCTGATTATCCTGCAGCCAATACCGCAGAAGAATGCCCCCCATCGAATGGGCCACTACATTCACCGTGTCGTCGCCGCAGGCCGCAAATGCTTCGGGCAAAGTCTGGTGGGCCAGTTCAGGGATTGGCAGATCCGTCGACGGGTAGCCGGGCCGCACGACCGTATAGCCATGTGCCTTGAACAGCTGCTCCATCACGGTAAACGACGCTTCGGTGCGCGCAAGCCCATGCAACAGCACAACGCACTTAGCCTGCACGACAGCGGGAACTAAAAACAGAACAAGGGCAAGCAGGTATCTCATAGCGGCCAGATAAGCCCAAACAAGGTGTAATAAAACCCCTAGCGCGGTTGCAACTTAAGGACCGCCAGCGCAATGCCGCCCAACACAAGAGCCGCACCAAGAATAAGGCGCAGAGAAGCGGCTTCACCCAACAGGGCGACACCGCCAACAATCGCGATGATCGGAACGCTCAACTGCACCACCGCCGCCGTGGTTGGTGCCAGTTGTGGCAGAACACGGTACCAAAGCGCATAGCCCAATCCGGATGTAACACCCCCAGAAAGAGCAGCCAGCAGGTAACCGTTGACTGTCATATGCCAGTCGGCGCCGCTGAACAAAAGAACCAATCCAGTGACCGGCAGCGCGACAACAAAATTGGCTGCAGTGCCTGCCAACGCGTCCGGCTCTGACCGGCCAACCAACGAGTAGATGGCCCAGCCCACGCCAGCAGCCGTCATCAAGGCGGCACCGACAGGGTCCACACGCACTTCGCCAGAGGGCCATAAAACCCAGGCAAGCCCGGCAAGTGCAATCGCGGCCCCGGCGATCTGGCGGGCGCTCGGAGTGGTTCCGGTCACCGATGTCACCGCAAACATGGTCATCTGGACGACACCGAACAGGATCAGCGCGCCCAATCCCGCATCCAGCGTCAGGTAGGCAATCGAAAAGCCGATCATATACAAAGACAGTGACCCGGCCCCGGCGATCCGGCGTGTGTTTCCCAACGGCAGATGCCCGCCTCTGAGAAAGATCAGCGCGGCCAGAACCACAGCCCCTGCCAGAACGCGCATCACGGCAAATCCGGCAGGGTCGGCAGCGCCGCTGTCAATGGCCAACCGGTTCAGTATCGAATTCGCCGCAAAAGCGCACATGGTCAGGGCAGTGAGTAAAAACAGTCGCATACCCACCGCATAGCGGGTTCCACGCCGTTTGCACACTCACTTTCCCGCAAACAAAACCCCGATCTTCTTCTGTTCAAAAATACTTCCGCCGGAGGCATGGCCGCGCAGCGGGCATTTTAAACGAAACGGGGCCGCCCGAAGGCGACCCCATCCATTAGCACTAAGGCTTAGACAGCTTACATCATGCCGCCCATGCCGCCCATGTCGGGCATGCCGCCGCCGGGGGCCGCGCCTTCTTTGGCCGGGCGATCAGCAACCATTGCTTCGGTGGTGACCAGCAGGCCAGCAACCGAGGCCGCATCTTCCAGAGCGGTACGTACAACTTTGGCCGGGTCGATCACACCGAACGAGAACATGTCGCCATATTCTTCGGTCTGTGCGTTGAAGCCGAACGATACATCGCCGGATTCGCGGACTTTGCCCGCAACAACCGCACCGTCAACACCTGCGTTCTCAGCGATCTGGCGCAGCGGCGCTTCGATTGCTTTGCGAACGATGTTGATACCGGCGTTCTGGTCGGCGTTTGCACCTTCCAGCGATTCCAGTGCTTTACCGGCCTGAACCAGAGCAACACCGCCGCCCACAACAACGCCTTCCTGCACAGCAGCGCGGGTCGCGTTCAGAGCATCGTCCACACGGTCCTTACGCTCTTTCACTTCGACTTCGGTCATTCCGCCGACGCGGATCACAGCAACACCGCCTGCGAGTTTGGCAACGCGTTCTTGCAGCTTCTCACGGTCGTAGTCCGACGAAGTTTCTTCGATCTGAGTGCGGATCTGAGCAACACGTGCTTCGATCTCGGCTTTCTCGCCAGCACCGTCGACGATGGTGGTTTCGTCTTTGGTGATTTCGATTTTCTTGGCGGTGCCCAGCATGTCCATGGTCACGGACTCGAGCTTCATGCCCAGATCTTCGCTGATGACCTGACCACCGGTCAGGATCGCGATGTCCTGCAGCATGGCTTTGCGGCGATCGCCGAAGCCCGGTGCTTTGACAGCCGCAATTTTCAGGCCGCCGCGCAGTTTGTTGACCACGAGGGTCGCCAGCGCTTCGCCTTCAACGTCTTCCGCGATGATCAGCAGCGGCTTTTGCGACTGGATCACTTGTTCCAGCAGCGGAACCATCGGCTGCAGCGAGGACAGTTTCTTTTCGTGCAGCAGGATCATGCAGTCGTCGAGCTCTGCGATCATTTTGTCTGCGTTGGTGACGAAGTAAGGCGACAGGTAGCCACGGTCGAACTGCATACCTTCGACAACATCGGTCTCGGTTTCCAGACCTTTGTTTTCTTCGACGGTGATAACGCCTTCGTTGCCAACCTTCTGCATCGCGTCTGCGATCTGCTGGCCGATTTCGGCTTCGCCGTTGGCCGAGATGGTGCCAACCTGAGCAACTTCTGCCGAGTCTTTGACTTCACGCGACGCGTCTTTGATGCCAGCAACAACTTTGGCAGTCGCCAGGTCGATGCCGCGCTTCAGGTCCATCGGGTTCAGGCCAGCAGCAACCTGCTTGAGACCTTCGCGCACGATGGCTTGGGCCAGAACGGTCGCGGTGGTGGTGCCATCACCGGCTTCGTCATTGGTGCGGCTGGCGACTTCTTTCACCATCTGCGCGCCCATGTTTTCGAACTTGTCTTCCAGTTCGATTTCCTTGGCAACCGAAACACCGTCTTTGGTGATGCGCGGTGCGCCAAAGGATTTGTCCAGAACCACGTTGCGCCCTTTAGGGCCCAGGGTCACTTTAACAGCATCGGCCAGAACATTTACGCCTGCCAGCATGCGGTTACGGGCATCGGTGTCGAACTTGACGTCCTTTGCAGCCATGTCGTTTCTCCTTGAGAAATAAGTTGTAAATGAAGATCAGAGTGAAGCGCGCGCTTACTCGATGATCCCCATGATGTCGCTTTCTTTCATCATCAGCAGCTCTTCGCCGTCGACCTGAACCTCGGTGCCCGACCATTTGCCGAACAGGATCTTGTCGCCAGCTTTTACAGCCATTGCGATCAGCTCGCCGCTGTCCTTGCGTGCGCCTTCGCCGGTTGCGACGACTTCGCCTTCGCTGGGCTTTTCTTTTGCGCTGTCAGGAATGATCAGGCCACCTGCGGTTTTTTCTTCGCTTTCGGTACGGCGAACCAGCACGCGGTCATGAAGCGGTTTCAATGCCATCTTTGCAGCTCCTTGGGCTCAAAGTTGTTAATCCTCCCCTCGCCGGATGGCGGGGCGTTAGCACTCAGGGTATGCGAGTGATAACGACGCATAGCTAGGGAGTTCAAAACCCCGAGTCAACAAGCTGTGAAGGTTTTTTTGACGTGGGGTCCTATTCCGGCTGTTCCCAACTATAGGCCCAGTGCTTCAGGCCCTCCTGCCCGGCTTCGGTCAGGCAATAGACGCCCTTCTCGACTTTGTCGAACCAGCCATAGTGATTGTCACGCATCAGCCGGGTCGCCTCGGAAACACCGGTGGCCTTTGCGACCTCGGCCCCTTTGGTGGCACCCTGTTCGGCAAGATGGGCAGCGCATTTCAGGGCATCCTGACGATAGGCGGTGACGATCCCATGCCGCGTGGCGCCTCCGGCGTTGGGGTCGCCTTCCAACCGGTCGAATTCGCGCAACAACCGGACAGCCTTGGCCTTGTTTTTGCGCGGCGCATAGGGGCCGGGATCGCATTGAACCTCGACAGCGCCATCCGCGCGCACCGTGATCAGCCCCAACCCCAAACGACGGCACAGCGCAACATTGTCTTTCAAAGCACGGCGCGCCGTGCGCCCTGTCGGTTTGCTCACCCCGATATAGACCTGATCCGTCACTTTTAGCCGGGTGATGGCCTGATGGAACAACGCCAAAGAAAACCGCAGCTTCAACTCGACGATCACGGGCTCTTCATCGGCGCGAACAGCAACAATATCGGCCGCGCCAACCTCGCCTTTGACGGTGTAACCCTGACGCTCCAGCAGCGTTTTGATGGGAGGATAGAGGTCCTGCTCGCGGTTCATCCTGCCATGCTAGGCGTTTTGCTGTGGAATGCCAGACACAGATCGACCCTGCCTGTCTCCAAGTCGCTTGAACCAACACCTTGAGCAAGGCAAGGTCGCGACACATATAAGTACTTGGTTTAACGGGATGGTGCTGATGCGATTTCTTTTTGTCTTCCTCTTTTCGCTTTTGCCGCTGGCGGTTCATGCAGCCTGCGAAGGGCGGGATCTGAGACCCGACATATCGGCTGAGATGCAAGAGGAACTGCAACAGGCCCTGAAAGATTTCCCATTTCCCGAAGGCAACCACTGGACGGCCACGAAAGGCGACACGGTTCTGCACCTGATCGGCACCGTGCATACAAACGACCCGCGCATGGACGCCGTGGTTGAAAGACTGGCCCCGTCCCTCAGCCAAGCTGACGCGTTCTATTTCGAGGTGACACAATCCGAAATGAAAGCGTTCGAGCAGGAACTGGCGCAGGACCTCAGCCCGGTTCTGATCACGTCCGGACCAACATTGATCGACATGATGTCAGAGGAAGACTGGGCTGCGCTGTCCAAAGGATTGGCCGATCGCGGCATTCCCGGCTGGATGGGCGCGAAAATGCGCCCATGGTTCCTGAGCATGACCCTTGGCATCCCACCTTGCATGATTCAGGACGCGGACGCCAACCACGGGATGGATGCACGCCTGACCGATCTGGCTGCGGAACATGATATCCCGCAGCTCTCGCTTGAACGCATCGAAGACCTGATGGCGATGTTCGACGAATTCCCCATGGAACAGCAGGTGCAATCCCTGGTGCGTATGGCAGACGCGTTTGAAAGCAGCGAAGACCAGTTGGCCACCATGCTGAATGCCTATCTCGAAGAAAAACACGGCGAGATCATTCAGTTCGCCCGCCTTCAGGGGCTCGAATCTTCCGGTCTTTCAGAAGAAATCTTTGACGAGGAATGGGGCGGCTTCGAACAGCAGCTTCTGGTCGAACGCAACAACAACTGGATGCAGCATATTCTGGGCATTCAGGATCAGATGGTCGTGATCGCGGTCGGCGCTGGTCATCTGGGCGGTGAGCACGGATTGCTCAACCAACTTCAGCAAGCCGGATACACGCTGGAACGGGCCGAGTTCTGACGCAAAGATTACCCTTCGTCGCAGTTTACGCGAGGGCGGGTGACAAGCCTGCGGGACCGCCCTATAAGGCGCGCAAAATGACCATCCTCAGGACCCTGACATGACAACCCTCGTATTTGGACATAAATCCCCCGACACCGATTCCACCGGCTCTCCGATCCTGTGGTCGTGGTACCTGAACGAAGTGAAAGGCGAACAGGCCGAGCCCGTTCTGCTGGGCGAACCCAACACCGAAGCAGCCTTCATGCTGCAACGCTGGGACCTGCCCAAGCCGCGCATCATCGCAGACGTGGACGCAGACGCGCCGGTTGTCATCGTTGACACCAACAACCCCGCCGAGCTGCCCGCCAACGTCAACAGCGCCGATATCCGCGCGATCATCGACCACCACAAGCTGGTCGGCGGTCTGGAAACCAAAGGCCCTATCGACATCACCGTGCGCCCGCTGGCCTGCACCGCGACTATCATGGTTGACTTGATGGGTGACGACGCTGCCAAAATGCCCGACGCTGTCAAAGGCGCGGCGCTGACCTGCATCCTGTCGGACACGCTGGAATTCCGCTCGCCCACCACCACCGCGCATGACCGCGCCGTGGCCGAAAAGCTGGCCGCTGAACTGGGGCTGGACGTTTCGGCCTATGCTGCTGACATGTTCGCCGCGAAGTCGGACGTGTCTTCGTTCTCGGACGCCGAGCTGATCCGCATGGACAGCAAGGAATACGAGGTCGACGGCACCAAGTTCCGCGTCTCGGTTCTGGAAACCACCGCCCCGGGCGTTGTTCTGGACCGCAAAGACAGCCTGGCCACGTCGATGGTGGATGTTGCCAAGGAAGACGGCGTCGATCAGGTTCTGCTGTTCGTGGTCGACATCCTGAACGAAGAGGCCACCCTGCTGGTCCCCAACGATCTGGTTAAATCGGTCGCCGAGAAAAGCTTTGGCGCATCGGTCGATGGCGACGCCGTCGTTCTGCCCGGCATCATGAGCCGCAAAAAACAGATCATCCCGAACCTCAAGGTCTGATCTGCCAATCCAGTGATTGAAAGGGCGCCCGGTCAGGGCGCCTTTTTTGTTTGCGCCTAAAGATTTGCGAGAACCGTTTCCGTTGGTAATCTGATCCAAGACACCTCGGAAACACGGGCGAAACCAATCGCATGAGTATGCTCAGCTATAGCACAACGCGGGATATCCTGCGGTTTGAGGGAAAAGACCAAGCTGCTTACTGGCGGCGCTTTGCCATGCTGCTGACCCTGTCGGTGGTCATTGCCACAATGGGTATGCTGCGCAATTCGGGCGCAGTTGTAATCGCTGCAATGCTTGTTGCCCCCCTGATGACGCCGATCCTTGGGATTGCGGCGGCGATGGTCATGGGGTGGCTCAAACGCGCGCTGTTTCTGGCCCTGACTGTCTGTGCCGCAGCTTTTCTGAGCGTTCTGCTGGCCTGGTTTCTGGTCTACTTAGCAGACGTACCGCGGGGCATTCTGATCCCCAATCAGGTGTTGGCGCGCACTGACCCGGGAACTGAAGACCTGATTGTCGCGCTGGCCGCTGGCGTGGCGGCTGCATATGTCCAGATCAACAGATCAGAGGCCAGCTTGCTGCCCGGGGCCGCGATTGGCGTTTCGCTTGTGCCCCCTCTGTCTGCTTCGGGTGTTCTGCTGTATTTCGGCGAGCCCGCTGACGCCTATGAAGCCGGGTTGCTGTTTGCGACAAACCTTGGGGCGATTATCCTGTCCGCCTGCGCCGTCTATATCGTCTATGCCGCGCGGTCGGTGATGTTCAGCAAGGGCAAACGCAAACTTAGCTTTACGGCCAGCGTGTTCGTCACCCTTGCATTCCTCGCAGTCGTGGTCCTGCAATTGGGGAAATCCACATATAACCGGTACCTTGAAACCAGAACCGAGGCGCGCGTCGCACAGGCAATCCGCGATTGGGCAGACCCGGTTTCGGTTGAGATCGTCCGCATCGACGTCAGCGCCAAGCGCAAACACGCCGACCTTTGGCTGATCGTCGACCTACCCATCGAAGCGGCTTTCAAAGTGTCCTCGATCGCGGGGCTGCTGCCTGACAGCCTGAGAGAAACGCCCTTGGTCGACGTTTTGGAGGACGAACTGGGGCCCGGATATCTGATAGTCGTGAGGTTCCAGAATAGAATTGGCGCACAACTCATCCTGGGGACAGAGAATATTCAGCAAGCGCCGGATGTAGACAAGATTTCGGAAGAAAACTGATGGGTATGCCACGCAACCGTCAGGAATTCGCATTGCGGGATGGTCAAAACACATCAGCTTTGCCATAGCTGACGCAACTGCGATTTCTGTGCCCGGGGGCAATCAAATGACCCAGATCATCCATACACTTTCTGACATCTCTGACCGATACAAAGCCCTGTTCGTGGACCTGTGGGGCTGCGTCCATAACGGCATCACGGCCTACCCCGAGGCTGTCGCGGCTTTGCAGGATTACCGCGCCAAGGGTGGAATTGTTGTCTTGGTCACCAACTCTCCCAAACCCCGCGCGGGCGTGGCTGAGCAGCTAACGCAGTTCAACGTCCCAAAGGACGCCTATGACACAATTGCCACCAGTGGCGATTCCGCCCGGTCAGCCATGTTCCGAGGCGCCGTTGGTGAGAAGGTTTACTTCATGGGCGAATGGGAACGGGATGCTGGCTTTTTCGAGCCGCTGAAGTTGCTGCATCACCCCATTCACATTGAGCGTGTTCCCCTAAGCGACGCCGAAGGTATTGTCTGTTGCGGTCCATTCGACCCGATGGCCGACCCGTCCGTGAATCGCGCAGATTTCCTTTTTGCCAAGCAGAAGGGCATGAAACTGCTTTGCGCCAACCCAGACATCGTCGTCGACCGAGGAGAGGTACGGGAATGGTGCGCCGGGGCTTTGGCCAAGCTCTACACAGACATGGGGGGCGAAAGCCTGTATTTCGGAAAACCGCACCCGCCAATCTATGATCTGGCACGTCGCAGGTTGCAGGAACTGGGCCACGATATCCCCGACAGCGATATTCTGGTGATCGGCGACGGGCCACACACAGACATTCTGGGCGGGATGGGCGAAGGGATTGATTCTCTGTTCATCTCGGGCGGGCTGGCCGCTGCCGAGACTAAAACGTCGCACCACCCTCATCACGAATCCCTAACTGATTATATTGCAAGGGAAAACATCAATCCGACCTACACAATCGGACGTTTGCGCTGATCAGAAAGGGCTTGATTTTCTGCGCTTGCGAAGTAATAAAGTTACCCAACATGGGTGACTTTGGTTTTTTTGTTGCCCGGTCAAATCGAATGAGGGTGACATGTTGGACAATCTTCCACGCGGCACGATCTGCATTGAAGACATCGAAATGGGTATGACCCGCCACCTGCGCAAAGTGGTGACGGACGAAGATATCGAGATGTTCGCGCAGGTTTCGACCGACCGGAATCCGGTGCACCTGGATGACGATTACGCCCGTGACACGATTTTCGAAGGGCGCATTGCCCACGGGATGCTGACGGCTGGGTTGATTTCGGCTGTGATCGGCGAGCAACTGCCCGGTCATGGCACTGTCTATATGGGGCAGTCGCTGAAATTCCTGGCCCCTGTCCGCCCGGGCGACATGGTCTATGCCGAAGTCAAAGTGATCGACATCGACTTTGCCAAGCGCCGGGTCAAGCTGGATTGCCACTGTGCGGTGGACGGCAAAAAGGTGTTGGTGGGCGAAGCCATGGTGCTGGCCCCGTCGCGCAAGTTCGACTGACGTCTCAACCTCTTGAACACCGGCTGTAGTCCCGTTAGGCAGACGCTATGCGCATCATCCGGGATTTTCAGTTTGTCGAGCCTCAAGACCGTGGCGCCAGCGTAGCCATCGGTAATTTTGACGGCGTCCATATCGGTCACCAGTCGGTTATTGAACTGGCGCGGAACGCCGCGCCGGACGCGCCGCTTGGTGTCATGACGTTCGAACCGCATCCCCGCGAGTATTTTGCCCCGGATTCTCCGCCTTTTCGCCTGATGCGAGGCAATGCGCGCGCGCACCGGTTGCAGAAACTGGGCGTGAAGAAGCTGTATGAATTACCGTTCAACGCGGCGCTGGCCGGGCTGACGCCCGAGCAATTTGCGCGCACCGTGATTTACGATGGGTTGGGGTTGTCGCACGTGGTTGTCGGAGCAGATTTCTGTTTCGGCAAGGGCAGAAGCGGGACGGCAGAAGATCTGGTGCGGTTTGGAAAAGAGATGGGGTTTGGTGTGACCATCGCCCCCCTGATGGAGCGGTCCGAAAACGTCGTGTCCTCGACCGCGATCCGCACCGCGCTGTCCGAAGGCCGTCCGCGCGATGCTGCCGCCATGCTAGGCCATTGGCACCGGATCGAGGGCGAAGTGATCGGCGGCGAACAGCGCGGGCGCGAGCTGGGCTATCCCACCGCGAACATGTCGATCGAGGGGCTGCACCCGCCGAAATTCGGTGTCTATGCGGTTCTGGTCGATGTGCTGGACGGCCCGCATCGGGGCAGCTACCACGGGGCGGCCTCGGTGGGCACGCGGCCTATGTTTCAGGGCGAAGTGCCCAATATCGAGACGTTCCTGTTTGACTTTTCTGGCGATCTCTATGGCGCGACCCTCTCGGTCGGACTGGTTGAATACCTGCGCCCCGAGATGACCTTTGACGGGCTGGACGGGCTGATTACCCAGATGAATGCCGATTGCGACTCGGCCCGCGCGCTTTTGGCGGCGCTATGACCACCGACCCGATCGACCGCAACGGTCTGTCCGCCCGGTTCTGGGAGCGCAAACCGCTGACCAAGATGAACCAGCGCGAGTGGGAGGCCCTGTGTGACGGGTGCGGCAAATGTTGCCTGAACAAGCTGGAAGACGAAGACACTGGCGAGGTCGCCCTGACCTGCGTCGCCTGTCGCCTGTTGGATGATGAGAACTGCCGCTGCACCCAATACGATATCCGCCACCAATTCGTGCCGGAATGCATCGTTATGAAGCCCGACAATATCGACAGCCATGCCTATTGGCTGCCCCAGACCTGCGCCTACCGGTTGCTGTGGGAGGGTAAGCCCCTTTACGACTGGCATCCTTTGATATCTGGTACGCCCGATAGCGTGCATGCCGCCGGGATCTCGGTTCAGGGGCGCACGGTGTCCGAGTTCGAAACCCCCATGGAAGAGTGGGAAGACTATATCATCGAGGAGCCCAGCTGATGTATTTCGCCTCTGACAATTCCGGGCCGGTTCATCCGCAGGTCATGGCCGCCTTGAACGCGGCCAACGAAGGCTATCAGATGGCCTATGGCGCTGACACGCTTATGAACGAAGTGCGCGACCGCATCCGTGGGATATTTGAGGCTCCGGGAGCGGCGGTCTATCTGGTGGCGACCGGGACAGCGGCGAATTCGCTGGCGCTGGCAACCCTGACAAACCCTTGGGATACCGTGTTCTGTTCGCCGGTTGCGCATATCCACGAAGATGAATGCAACGCGCCCGAATTCTACACCGGCGCAAAGCTGACGCTTGTACCGGGTGGAGACAAGATGGACCCGGATGCTTTGCGTGGCGCAATTCTGGCAGAAGAAACCCGAGGGGTACACGGCCCCCAGCGTGGACCGGTCTCCATCACGCAAGTGACCGAGCGCGGGTCGGTGTATTCGTTGGGCGAACTACAGACATTGTGCGACGTGGCAAAAGAATACGGCCTGCCTGTGCACCTTGATGGCGCGCGCTTCACCAACGCTCTGGTCGCGTTGAACTGCTCCCCAGCCGAGATGACGTGGAAATCAGGGGTGGATGTGGTCAGCTTTGGTGGCACCAAGAACGGCCTGATGGGGGTCGAAGCCGTTGTATTCTTCGACGAGACCAAAGCCTGGGAGTTCGAGTTGCGCCGTAAACGCGGGGCGCATTTGTTTTCCAAGCACCGTTATCTGTCGGCGCAAATGGCGGCATACCTTCAGGACGATCTGTGGCTGACAATGGCGCGTCAGGCCAATACCAACTGCGCACGGCTTGCAGACGGGCTGCGGGCGAAAGGGGCCTCGTTCCTGCACGAGCCGCAAGCCAACATGATCTTTGCCGAGTTTTCGCGCGCACGCCACAAGCAGTTGCACCAAGCTGGCGCAGTCTATCACTTGTGGGGCGCGGAACTGGATGGTGCAAACGAGGAAGAGCCCCTCGCCTGCCGGCTTGTTTGCGACTGGTCGATCAGTTCGGATGACATCGACCGCTTCCTCGCCTTGCTCTGAACGCTCTCAGGGCAAACGCCAGCTTATCCCGAGGAGCCGGTGGTTTTCCAGAAGCTCTGCACAAGCTGTGCGGTTGCCGCAGGGTGAGAGATCGGCAGCATATGCCCGGCTCCTTCGACGACGTCAAAGGACGCGTTGGGCAGACGGCTCTGCAACCCCTGACCGATCACAGGCATGACCGGGTTCGTTTTTGAACCGCTCAGAACCAAGATGGGCATGGTTGCACGGTCCAGAACACCGGGTTTCAAAAAGCCCTTTTGGTCGTCAAACACCGCTTCTTTCACGGCTGGCACGACAGGCACACCCCGTATCATCGCGGTGCGGGTTTTCTCCTGCATTTCTGTCCATCGCGGGCTGATATCGGTGCTCCACATTCGATTGAACAGCCGAGCCGCCAGTTGCATATCCCCAGCAGCCAAGGCATCGGCATAGGGCTGCGCCTCTTGATCGTGGCGTGCAAGAACGTCAGGCGCATCCTGCGCGGCCACGGCAAAGAAAACCGGTTCTATCAACACGGCGCTGCGAACGCGGTCCGGGTACTGCAGCGCAAGCCGTAGCGCGACCATTGCGCCGAAAGAATGGCCGATCACATCCATCGGTTCGGTCAACAGATTGGCCGAAAACCCGGTGGTGAGATCAAAGAAATCCCCCTGCCCGTCCCAATCCGGGCTGCGCCCATGAGAAAGCATGTCCGGAGCGATCAAAGTGGCCTGATCACCCAGCGCAGAGGTCAGACCGGCCCACACCCCAGAATGCGCGATTGTACAATGCAGGGCGAGCACTTTGCGCGCGCCCTGTCCAAGTGTTCTGACGAATACAGGGGATGTGACTGTTCCGTCGTTCACCCCTTCATCTCCGACAGGTGACGATCCAGATCATCCAGTCGATCCTGCCCCCAGAAACGCTGACCGTCTTCGGTTATGTAAAACGGGGCACCAAACACACCGCGATCGACGGCTTCTTCCAGATTCGCCGAATAGGTCTCGGCTCCAACCAGCAGGCCGCTATCGGCAAGTCCCGGATAAAACCCGGCTTGCGTCAGGCAATCGCGGATCACGTCATCCTGCGCGATGTCTTTTTCCTCGGCCCAGCACGCGCGAACGAAGGAATGAACCAGCTTTCCGATATCCCCGGAGCCATCCTTGATCGCGGCAATCACCGCATAGGACGATGGCGCGGCATTGGTCGGCCAATGTGCCGGTTGCAGGTTGAATGCCATACCAAGATTTTTTGCCTGCCTCTGCAGATCCTGCGCCCGGTATTCCACGCGCGAGATATGCCGGTCCTTGGGCGGTGTCCCCCCCGTGCGGCCGAACAGAGCCATAATATCCAGCGGTTTATAGTTGATTGTCGCGCCGTGTTTCGCCGCTACCTCCTCCAGCCGGGTTCCGGCCAGGTAGGTGAAGGGCGAGAGTGTCGCAAAATAGTAGTCAATGGTAGGCATGTTCACTTTCTCCGCTGCGTAATCTTTGCGAGACGGTAAGGCCATGATAAGCGGTGTCAACATCACGAATCTGTCACATTGCCATTGCTGCCCGGGGAAAAACAGCCGATGCCGACACTCAACGAACCCAAGCTAATCGCTGGGAACGCCAACCTTCCTCTTGCCGAAACCATCTCGCGACGCATGAGCCTGTATCGCGGCGTCGATCAGGGTTTGGTCGATGCACGCGTCGAGCGGTTCAATGACGGCGAGATTTTCGTCGAAGTTTTCGAGAACGTGCGGGGCGAGGATATGTTCATCGTTCAGCCGACCTCGAACCCGGCAAACGATAACCTGATGGAGCTGCTGATCATCGCCGACGCGCTACGCCGCTCGTCCGCGCAGCGGATCACCGCCGTGATCCCCTATTTCGGATATGCCCGTCAGGACCGCCGCACCAAGGCGCGCACGCCGATTTCCGCCAAGCTGGTCGCCAATATGCTGACCGGTGCGGGGATTGAACGCGTTCTGACCATGGATCTGCACGCCGCTCAGATTCAGGGGTTCTTTGATATTCCGGTGGACAACCTCTACGCCTCGCCGATCTTTGCGCTGGATGTGAAAAACCAGTTCAAGGACAATCTGGACGAGATCATGGTGGTTTCACCCGACGTGGGCGGCGTTGCCCGCGCGCGGGAACTGGCCAAACGCATCAACGCGCCGCTGTCGATCGTGGACAAACGCCGCGAGAAGGCTGGTGAAGTGGCCGAGATGACCGTGATCGGTGACGTGAAAGACAAAATCTGCCTGATCGTCGATGACATGTGCGACACGGCTGGCACTTTGTGCAAAGCGGCGCAAGTTCTGCTAGATAACGGCGCGAAAGAGGTTCATTCCTACATCACCCACGGCGTCATGAGCGGCCCCGCGGTCGAGCGCGTGACCAATTCGGTGATGAAATCTCTGGTGCTGACGGACACGATCCAGCCCACCAAGGAGGTCGCGAAGGCCAAGAACATCCGCATCGTGCCGACCGCGCCGATCTTTACACAGGCGATCCTGAATATCTGGAATGGCACCAGCGTGTCGTCCCTGTTCGAGGATAAGACCCTGACCCCGATCTACGAGTCCATGTACCATATGGATTGATCTGAACGGGCGGCTCGCCAGCCGCCCTTTTTCGTGACCAAAAGGCAGGAGCTTCCCGTGACAGCCCCCAAACGTATTGTTCTTTCCAGTGACCACGCCGCAATCGAGCTGCGCCAGGCGGTGGCCGACCACATCTCGGCCCAAGGCTGGGAGGTCATGGACATCGGCCCGACCTCGCCGGAAAGCACCCACTACCCCATCCATGGTCAGGCTGCGGCTCAAGCCGTTGCTGCGGGCGATTGTGCGCTGGGGATTATTCTGTGCGGCACCGGTCAGGGGATCATGATGGCCGCCAACAAAGTGCCCGGCATTCGCTGTGGCGTTTGTTCGGATGCGTTTTCGGCACGGATGATCCGCCAGCACAATAACGCCAACATGCTGTCCATCGGCGCGCGTGTTGTGGGCGAAGGACAGGCGCTGGATATCGTGAATGCCTTCCTGAACGCTGAATTTGAGGGCGGCCGCCATGCCACCCGCGTCGATATGATCGAACCTCAGGGCGTTTGAAAACGGCCCGGCCCCTTGATCAGGGGCCTATGAGATATCCCAATCATCGTCATGGGCCACCTCACCAATCGCGGTCCATTTCACGCGGATGCGCGCGATGCGCGTATCCGACCACGTGCGAAAGACTGCATTGAATCCAGTGACCGTGACATCCTCGGCCACGACTTCTGCGCGCAAGGACGAGGACGTGTCCACATCCCAAAGCGAAATGTTGACCTGAACCACAGGTGGGGTGCGGAATGGCTGACTGAATGTGACAACCGAGCGCCTTTCCCGCGCGCCCTCGCCTGTCCACATGTCTCCGCCGTTGGAAAAGTCGGAAAACAAGACGGTTTCGCCTTGGTCGATGCCAATCGGATGCGTTCGAAAAACCTGCATTTATGTCTTCGGTTATGTTTTCTTTACTAACTATTTCGGCAGCTTATTCCGACGCATTGTCAAAATCACGACAAAAAAACGGCCCTGCATTTGCAAGGCCGTCTTACAATCTGGGTGTAATATGAACCTTACAGGCTCATATGTGTCCCAAGCGCTTCCATGTCGGCCAGCAGCTTGGCTGCGTCGTCAACGATGGTTTGATCGTCGCCTGCCTTGGCAGCTTCGTGCGAGGCGCGAGCTTCGGCGATCAGGTCGTCCAGATGCGACCGGGTCACTTCGGCAACCGGAATGGCCTTTTCAGCCAGTACCGACATGCTGTCGCCGTTGATCTGGGCAAACCCACCGGTGACCAGGTATTCGCTGGCTCCTGCGGGTGCCTCAACCTTCAGCAGACCGGGGCGTAGCGTGGTGATGGTGGGGGCATGATCGGGCATCGCCGTCATGTCCCCGTCCGCGCCGGGAATCTGGACCGCGGTGGCCTCAAGCGAAGCAAGGCTCCGCTCGGGGCTGACGAGGTCGAATTGCATCGTGTTTGCCATCAGGGATACTCCTTAGGCGGCTTCTGCGGCCATCTTTTCCGCTTTGGCGATCACTTCGTCGATGCCGCCAACCATCAGGAAGGCCGCTTCGGGCAGGTGATCGTATTCGCCAGCGACAACCGCTTTGAACGACGCGATGGTCACGTCCAGAGGAACCTGAACGCCCGGCGAACCGGTGAAGACTTCGGCAACGTCGAACGGCTGCGACAGGAAGCGCTCGATCTTACGGGCGCGAGCCACGGTCAGTTTGTCTTCTTCCGACAGTTCGTCCATGCCGAGGATGGCGATGATGTCCTGCAGCGACTTGTAGCGCTGAAGGATCTGCTGAACGTCGGTCGCAACGCCGTAGTGCTCTTCACCCACAATCGCGGGGTCCAGCAGACGCGAGGACGAGTCGAGCGGGTCAACCGCCGGGTAGATACCCTTTTCCGAGATCGCACGGTTCAGAACGGTGGTCGCATCCAAGTGCGCAAACGAGGTTGCCGGCGCGGGGTCGGTCAGGTCGTCCGCAGGCACGTAGATCGCCTGCACCGAGGTGATCGAGCCCGACTTGGTCGAGGTGATGCGTTCCTGCAGGGCGCCCATGTCGGTCGCCAGAGTCGGCTGGTAGCCCACAGCCGAAGGAATACGACCCAGCAGAGCCGAAACCTCGGAACCCGCCTGCGTAAAGCGGAAGATGTTGTCGACGAAGAACAGAACGTCGGTACCGGACTGGTCGCGGAACTGTTCGGCCAGGGTCAGACCGGTCAGAGCAACACGCGCACGCGCTCCGGGAGGTTCGTTCATCTGACCGTAAACCAGCGCAACCTGCGATTCCGACAGGTTGTCAGGCTTAATGACGTTCGATTCGATCATCTCGTGGTACAGGTCGTTCCCTTCACGGGTCCGTTCACCAACACCCGCGAACACGGAAAAGCCCGAGTGCACTTTTGCGATGTTGTTGATCAGTTCCATGATCAGAACGGTTTTACCCACGCCGGCACCACCGAACAGGCCAATCTTGCCGCCTTTGGCGTAAGGGGCCAGCAGGTCAACAACCTTGATGCCGGTGACCAGGATTTCCGACTCGGTCGACTGTTCGTCGAACTCGGGCGCGGGCTGGTGGATGGCACGGGCTTCAGTTGCTTCAACCGGACCTTTTTCGTCGATCGGCTCACCGACCACGTTCAGGATGCGGCCCAGCGTGGCATTACCAACCGGAACCGAGATCGGTGCGCCGGTGTCGGTCACGGCTTCGCCGCGGACCAGACCTTCGGTCGCGTCCATCGCGATGGTACGGACGGTGTTTTCACCCAGGTGCTGAGCAACTTCCAACACCAGGCGCTTGCCGTTGTTGGTGGTTTCCAGCGCGTTCAGAATTTCAGGCAGCTGATCTTCGAAGTGCACGTCAACGACGGCCCCGATGATCTGTGTGACTTTGCCTTTTGCATTCGCCATGTTTCGTCTCCGGTATGTCTCTACAGCGCTTCGGCGCCGGAAATAATTTCAATCAGCTCGTTGGTGATCACGGCCTGACGCGAGCGGTTGAACTGGATCGTCAGCTTGTCGATCATCTCACCCGCGTTGCGTGTCGCGTTGTCCATTGCGGACATCCGTGCACCCTGTTCAGACGCTCCGTTTTCGAGCAGAGCCGAGAAGATCGCGGTCGCAACCCCCTTGGGCAGCAGGTCGGCCAGGATAGCCTCTTCGCTGGGCTCATAGTCGAAGATGGCACCGCTGTCGTCACCCGTCGCTTCGTCCTCGAACGAGGCGGGGATGATCTGCTGTGCCGTCGGGATCTGGGTCACGACGTTGACGAACTTCGAGTAGAAGATCGTGGCAACATCGAACTCAGCCCCGTCAAAGCGGGACAGGATGTCCTTCGCGATATCCTGCGCGTTGGTGTACCCAATGCGCTTGACCTCGCTCAGGTCGATATGTCCAACGAACAGATCGCCAAAATCACGCTTGAGCGCGTCGCGCCCTTTCTTGCCGACGGTCAGAACCTTGACCGTCTTGCCTTTGCCGCGCAGCTCTTCCGCTTTGACACGGGCGAGCTTGGCAATGTTCGAGTTGAAGCCACCGCAAAGGCCGCGTTCAGCTGTCATCACAACCAGCAGATGCACATCATCACTGCCCGTACCACGGAGCAGCTTGGGGGCGCTGTCGCTGCCCCCGACCGAAGCTGCCAGCCCCGCCATCACAGCATTGAACCGCTCGGCATAAGGGCGTGAGGCTTCGGCAGATTCCTGGGCGCGTCGCAGTTTTGCGGCCGCGACCATCTGCATGGCCTTGGTGATCTTGCGGGTCGATTTGACCGACTCGATCCTGTTTTTAAGGTCCTTCAGACTAGGCATCGGAACCCCCCGTTACGCGAAGGTCGCGGCAAATTCGTCGATCGCTGCCTTGATCTTGTCGGACGCGTCACCCTTGATCTTCGGATCTTCGTCGGTGATCCACTTCAGCAGGTCAGCATGTTTGCCGCGCAGATGCGCCAGCAGACCAGCCTCATAACGGCCAACATCCGAGACGTCGATCTTGTCGAGGTAACCGTTGGTGCCCGCAAAGATAACGCAGACGATTTCCGCGTTGGTCAGCGGCGAGTACTGCGGCTGTTTCATCAGTTCGGTCAGGCGCGCACCACGGTTCAGCAACTGCTGGGTCGCGGCGTCGAGGTCCGAGCCAAACTGAGCAAAGGCCGCCATTTCGCGGTACTGCGCCAGTTCCAGTTTCACCGGACCAGCAACCGATTTCATCGCGTCAGTCTGAGCCGAGGAGCCCACACGCGAAACCGACAGACCGGTGTTCACAGCAGGACGGATGCCCTGATAGAACAGTTCGGTTTCCAGGAAGATCTGACCGTCGGTGATCGAAATCACGTTGGTCGGAATAAACGCCGAAACGTCACCACCCTGAGTTTCGATAACCGGAAGAGCGGTCAGCGATCCCGCGCCGAAATCTTCGTTCAGCTTCGCCGAACGCTCCAACAGGCGCGAGTGGAGATAGAAAACGTCACCCGGGTAAGCTTCACGTCCGGGCGGGCGGCGCAGCAGCAGCGACATCTGACGATAGGACACAGCCTGTTTCGACAGGTCATCATAGATGATCAGCGCGTGGCGGCCGTTGTCGCGGAAGTATTCCGCCATCGCGGTCGCCGAGTAAGGCGCCAGGAACTGCATTGGTGCCGGGTCGGACGCGGTTGCGGCGACAACGATCGAATATTCAATCGCGCCGGACTCTTCCAGCTTCTTCACCAGCTGCGCAACGGTCGAACGCTTCTGACCAACAGCCACGTAGATGCAATACAGTTTCTTCGACTCGTCGTCGCCTGCTGCGTCGTTGTAAACTTTCTGGTTCAGGATGGTGTCCAGAGCCACAGCGGTTTTACCAGTCTGACGGTCGCCAATGATCAGCTCTCGCTGGCCACGGCCAATCGGGATCATCGCGTCAACCGATTTCAGGCCGGTTGCCATCGGCTCGTGCACCGATTTACGCGGGATGATGCCAGGGGCTTTGACGTCTGCAACGCCACGCTTGGAGGCATTGATCGGGCCTTTGCCGTCCAGCGGGTTGCCCAGACCGTCAACAACGCGGCCCAGCAGCTCGTCACCGATTGGAACGTCCACGATCGAGTTGGTGCGCTTGACAGTGTCACCTTCTTTGATGTCACGGTCAGACCCGAAGATAACGACACCCACGTTGTCGCTTTCCAGGTTCAGGGCCATGCCCATGATGCCGCCGGGGAATTCGACCATCTCACCGGCTTGCACATTGTCCAGGCCGTATACGCGGGCGATACCGTCACCGACGCTCAGCACGCGGCCGATTTCGGCTACTTCGGCTTCCTGACCAAAATTCTTGATCTGGTCCTTCAGGATTGCAGAAATCTCTGCAGCTTGGATTCCCATTTATCCGACCTCTTTCATTGCATTCTGTAGGGAGTTCAGCTTCGAACGGATCGAACTGTCGATCATTTTCGAACCCACTTTAACGACAAGACCGCCGATGAGACTTTCATCAACGGTCGCATTGATTGTCACGGTCTTGCCCACACGCTCGGACAGCGTCTTGGACAGTTTTTCCATCTGTGTCTTGGTCAGCGCCTTAGCCGAGGCGACATCGGCGGTCACTTCGCCACGCTCTTCGGCCAGCATGTCACGCAGAACTTGGATCAGCTGGGGCACAACAAACAGGCGGCGCTTCTGCGCCATCAGTCCCAGCGTATTGCGCAGGATGGCGTTCAGACCCATTTTGTCGGCAACCGCAGTAATGGCGCCTTCCTGTTCGGCGCGCGAAACCAGAGGTGAAGCAATCAGGTCGCGCAGTTCGGCGCTGTCGCCCAATGCTGCTGCCAAATCGTTGATTCCGGTTTCCAGACCTGCAAGGTCATTATTCTCTTTGGCGATCTCGAAGATCGCAGTGGCATAGCGCTCGGCAATGCCAGTGGAAATCGAAGCTGGTTCGGACACGTCCACCCTTCCGATATTTGAGGCCCCGAATTCGCGTAGCGGCCGCTACCCCGGGGGCGTGAAGAAACCCCGCCCATGCGGTCGGGGATCAAAATCACCGGGGATGTAGCAGAGCCGAACCAACCTAGCAATACGTTATAATCCCCCCCGCGTTATCCACAAAATGTTCTATTTCAAATACTTACGTAAGGTGCGACCCTTTTGTCCGGCTGAGGGGCGCGAAAAATGTTACCAAAGTGTAGGTTTTTGCGATTCCTGCGGCCTTTTTGCCGCAATTTCTGCGTCTGACGTCGCGTTAAATACTTGGCGCGGCCTAGGCCGGTTTCAACAGGCCATCAAGCGCCTTGATCGGACGCCGTTCCGTGTCTTTTGTGACACTGCCGCTGGGTGGCCGGATATGTTTGGTCACCTCGACCATTAGCACCCCACCCGCCATGATCGTCGGCAGGCGTTGTCCGGTTTTTTCGATCAAACTTCCGGATTTCAGCCAGAACCGGCGGAAGGATGGCGGCAGATACAGGGCCGAGCAGTGGTTTTCCGGGATGAAGTGATGCGACTTGAGCTGGCTTTCAAGCTGCGACGCTGAATAAGGCCGTCCAAATCCAAAGGGGGTGCGGTCGGTCCGCGACCATAGCCCGGCCCGGTTGGGCACGATAAAGAATGCCCGACCTCCGGGCCCCAATACGCGCCAGCATTCATCCAGCAATTCGCTGGGGCGCTGTGATGTCTCAAGCCCGTGCATAACGACCAGCTTGTCGACATGACCCGTTTCAATCGGCCAAAGCGTCTCTTCCGTCAGGACTGACACGTTGGGCATCCCGGCAGGCCAGGGCATCACCCCCTGCGGCCCGGGCATCAAACCGATCACACGCCGCGCTTCGGTCAGATAAGGCCGCAGCAATGGAACGGCAAAGCCGAATCCAACCACGGTTTGCCCTTTGGCTTCGGGCCATAAATCCGTCAAACGTCCGCGGATTGCAGCCTGCGCCGCACGGCCCAGGGTGCTGCGGTAGTAAAAGTTCCTCAGATCCTGCACATCAAGATGCATTGCGGACACCCGGTCAATCGGCTTAGCTTCGGCGCAGTCTAGCAACGAAAGGGCAAAAGGCCATGCCTCTTGAGATCGTCACCATCCCATGTCTCAGCGATAACTACGCTTTTTTGGCCCATGACGCCGAAAGCGGCAACACCGCATTGATCGACGCGCCAGAAGCCGGTCCCATTCTGGCCGAGCTGGAAAAACGCGGGTGGACCCTTAGTCACGTATTGTTGACACACCATCATTTCGACCATGTGGATGGCCTGCCCGCCATTCTCGAAAAACATCCGGCCAAGGTGATCGGGGCCGCCGCTGACGCGCATCGCCTGCCGCCGCTGGATCAGCAGGTTGGCGAGGGCGACCAATTTGAGGTTGGTGGAGAGCCCGTTCAGGTCATGGATGTCTCGGGTCACACGGTCGGGCATATCGCTTACTACATGCCGCAGAGTTCCGTCGTTTTCACCGCAGATAGCCTCATGGCCCTTGGATGCGGCCGTCTGTTCGAAGGCACCGCGCCGCAAATGTGGGCTTCGCTGTCGAAACTGGCCGCCCTGCCCGACGACACACTGATTTGTTCCGGTCACGAATACACGCAGTCCAACGGGAAATTCGCAGTAACTGTCGATCCTGATAACGCGGCATTGCAGGACCGTGTCGAAGATATCGCACGCGCCCGCGCCGCCGGAGAGCCAACCGTGCCGTCCACTTTGGCGCTGGAAAAGGCCACAAATCCGTTCCTTCGCGCCGCTGATCCAGCGATTCAGGCGCATCTTGGGATGGAAAATGCCGATCCTGCCGCAGTTTTTGCAGAAATCCGGGCTAGAAAAGACCGCTTCTAGTGCTTATTTCGCGCTCTTCACGGCCACGGTCACAATAAATGTGACTGTCAAGTGAAAGAAAACCCTTGAAGCCGGGCCGCGATCAACCAAACTCTAATAGTATGAGGACATGGTTGGGATGGGGATCCGGCCTAAAGCCCGCGCCCCTTCCGACCCAAGACAGAGGAGCACCCGCGTGCCTTCATTCTCGAGCACATTAGAACAAGCCATTCACGCGGCCTTGGCTGCTGCGAACGAACGGCGACATGAATTTGCAACGCTGGAGCATCTGTTGCTGGCGCTGTTGGAAGAGCCTGATGCCATCCGCGTCATGAAAGCCTGCAGCGTCGATCTGGATGAGCTGCGCAGTACTCTGGTCGAATTCATCGACGAAGACCTGTCGAACCTTGTCACGGATATCGACGGGTCCGAAGCCGTTCCGACGGCAGCCTTCCAGCGCGTGATCCAACGCGCCGCGATCCACGTCCAAAGCTCGGGCCGGACCGAAGTAACCGGTGCCAACGTGCTGGTTGCGATTTTCGCTGAACGCGAAAGCAATGCGGCTTATTTCCTGCAAGAACAGGACATGACCCGCTATGACGCGGTGAATTTCATCGCGCACGGCGTCGCCAAAGACCCCGCCTATGGCGAGAACCGGTCGGTTTCCGGCGCGGATCAGGTCGAAGAGGAAGTTCAGTCAAACGCCGGAGAAGGCGAACAGAAAGAAAGCGCGCTTGGGAAATACTGCGTTGATCTGAACGCAAAATCGCGCGCAGGTGATGTTGACCCGCTGATCGGCCGAGCCGACGAGGTTGAACGCTGCATTCAGGTTCTGTGCCGCCGCCGCAAGAACAACCCGCTGCTGGTGGGTGATCCGGGCGTGGGCAAAACCGCCATCGCCGAAGGGTTGGCCCACAAGATCGTCGCGGGCGAAGCGCCGGACGTTCTGTCGGAAACCACGATCTATTCTCTGGACATGGGCGCGCTGTTGGCGGGCACCCGCTATCGCGGCGATTTCGAGGAACGTCTGAAAGCGGTCGTGACCGAATTGGAAGATCACCCCGATGCGGTGCTGTTCATTGACGAAATTCACACCGTGATCGGTGCCGGTGCCACGTCGGGTGGCGCGATGGATGCGTCGAACCTGCTGAAACCTGCGTTGCAGGGTGGCAAGCTGCGTACGATGGGCTCGACCACGTATAAAGAGTTCCGCCAGCATTTTGAAAAGGACCGCGCGCTGAGCCGCCGGTTCCAGAAGATCGACGTGAATGAGCCTTCGGTCGAAGACAGCGTGAAAATCCTGCGCGGTCTGAAACCCTATTTCGAGAAGCATCACGAGATCAAATACACCGCCGACGCGATCAAGACAGCCGTCGAGCTTTCTGCGCGTTATATCAACGACCGCAAACTGCCCGACAAAGCCATCGACGTGATTGATGAGGCCGGTGCCGCACAGCATCTGGTCGCGGAAAGCAAGCGCCGCAAGACGATCGGCGTCAAGGAAATCGAGGCTGTCGTGGCCAAGATCGCCCGTATTCCGCCCAAGAATGTCACCAAGGACGATGCCGAGGTTCTGAAAGACCTTGAAGCCTCGCTGAAGCGGGTGGTGTTCGGACAGGATGACGCCATCGTTGCGCTCTCCAGCGCGATTAAACTGGCCCGGGCCGGTCTGCGTGAGCCTGAGAAACCCATCGGCAACTACCTGTTCGCCGGTCCGACCGGTGTGGGTAAAACCGAGGTCGCGAAACAGTTGGCGGATACGCTGGGTGTGGAACTGCTGCGTTTCGATATGTCGGAATACATGGAGAAACACGCGGTATCCCGTCTGATCGGCGCGCCTCCGGGCTATGTCGGGTTTGACCAAGGTGGCTTGCTGACCGACGGTGTCGACCAGCACCCGCATTGCGTGCTGCTGCTGGACGAAATCGAGAAAGCGCACCCGGATGTGTTCAACATCCTGTTGCAGGTGATGGATCACGGTGAGCTGACTGATCATAACGGCCGCACGGTGAATTTCCGCAACGTGGTTCTGATCATGACCTCGAACGCCGGTGCGCAAGAACAAGCCAAGGCCGCCATCGGCTTTGGACGGGATCGCCGCGAAGGGGAAGACACCGCCGCGATCGAACGGACCTTTACGCCAGAGTTCCGCAATCGTTTGGACGCCGTAATCTCCTTCGCGCCGCTGCCGAAAGAGGTCATTCTGCAGGTTGTCGAGAAATTCGTCCTGCAGCTTGAGGCCCAGTTGCTGGATCGCAACGTGACCATCGACCTGACGCCCAAAGCGGCCGAATGGCTGGCTGACAAGGGTTATGATGACAAGATGGGCGCGCGTCCGCTGGGCCGGGTCATTCAAGAGCACATCAAGAAACCTCTGGCCGAGGAACTGCTGTTCGGCAAGCTGGCCAAGGGCGGCGTGGTCCGTGTCTCGGTCAAGAAGGGTGATCTGAATCTCGAAATTCTCGGCCCCGATCAGCCGCGCATTCCGGGCGACAAGCCACCGTTGCTGACAGCGGACTGAGAATTCCACAAACACTGACACAAAGCCCGCCATCTTCTGATTGGCGGGCTTTTTCTAACCTGTGGCAGCACAGTTAAAGCCCTGACAACGTCTCCATTGACTGCCAGCCTTGCAGCGGTTTCATTTGATCAAGGCTGAACGGAAACCAGTTTCCCCCTCCGCCCGGGCCCTGATCATAGCGGCGGTCAATCGGCAGGCAGGACAAGGCGCAATAAAGCAAAGTTCCCACACCTCCGTGACCAACAAACAGAATGTCGCCGCCATCACCGCCGGACAAACACGCCTTCACCGCGTTCAAAATTCGCGCCTGTGCATCAATGGCCCGTTCCCATCCCCGTACTGAACACTCTGGCTGAGCAAAGAATTGATCGGCGACGTCTTCGAATTCGTCAGGCGGCAGAAAACCCGTGCTTGAACGGTCATTCTCATGCATCTCGGGGTTCAACTCGACCTCAATCCCCAGCGCGTCGGCGAAGGGCTGAGCCGTTTCCTTGGCCTTGACCTCCAGACTGCTGACAATACGCGTGGTATGTTTCAATGCCCCTAGGTTCTCAACCAAGCGCATTACCCGAGTTTTGCCTGTTTCGTTTAACGACCAGCGTGTCACGTCGACTGTAGGATCAATCGAAACCTGCGGATGTGTCAGGTATCGGGCGACGCGCCCCTTGGACAGGCCCATTACCGTTCGGTCAGCTTCAATTCGATCCGACGGTTCTGAGCGCGGGCCTCAGGCGTGTCGGCGGGGTTGACCGGCTGGAACTCGCCAAAGCCGTTTGCAGCCAGCCGGTTTGGTGGGATACCCAGCGCCTCGACCATGTAACGCACAACCGATAAGGCCCGCCCCTGGCTCAACTCCCAGTTATCGCGGTAACGCCCTGTTCCGGCCAGTGGCACGTTATCCGTGTGGCCATCGACGCGGATAACCCAATTCAAGCCTTCCGGGATCTCGGCGGCCACGGTACGCAGAATATTCGCAACCTTGGCAACCTCCAACTGCCCTTCCCCTGACAACACGGCCGAGCCTGTGTCAAAAAGAACCTCGGACGAAAATACGAACCGGTCACCTTCGATTCGAACACCTGCCTGATCGCCCAAAACATCGCGCAGCCGGCCAAAGAACTCTGAGCGATAGCGTTGCAAATCTTCGGCTTGGGCCACCAGTTCTTCGTTCTGACCTGACAATGCCTCAGCTTCGGCTTCCAAACGGGCGCGCTCCGCTTCCTCCAGCAAGCGGCGGCGGCGTTCCTCTGACGCGGCGCGCGCGAGGGCGGCGTTCAAATCCTGACCCAGTGACTGGATCTGGATATCCGCAGCCGCATTGCGCTCTTCATAGTCGTCAAGCAAAGCCTGTAGCCCACCCAGTTGCTGTCGCAAAGCAGCCATTTGCTGATTCAACAAGGCCGCCTCACGCTGGGCTTTTTCTGAAATTGTCTGCTCGACCGAAAGGGTTTCACGCGCGACCGCAAGCAGGGCTGCGCGTTCTTCAGCCAGAGTGCGCTGCGTCTGCGCCTCGGCCTGCGCTTCGGTCTGTGCGGCCAACGCCGCCTCAAGCCGGGCTTGCAGGTCCTGCGAGCTCAACTCTCCAAACTGCCGCTCCAGTTCAGCCTTTGCAGCTTGCGCGGCGGCCAGAAGGGTCAGCGTATCCTCTGCCTCTTTGCGCTGCGCCTCAAGCGCCAGCGTCATGGCCGTCAGTTCCGCGTCAGCGTCTTGCAGCCTGTTGCGCAGATTTTCGGCAGCGGCGGCTTCGGCCAGTCTTGCGGCTTCCTCGGCGCTCAGCTGATCCTCAAGTTCGGTGATCAGTGCAGATTGCGCGGCTTCGCTTTGCTCAAGATCAGCGATCAGCGCCTCAAGCGCCTCACGCCGGGCTGCGGCAAGGCGCGCGGCCTCGGTCTGTTCGTCGATTTCGGCGCGGCTTTGGGCAAGCGCCAGATTCAACGCGTCTTGCTCGGTCAGCAATTCGTCACGCTCGGCCTCAAGCCCCGCAATGGCGCCTTCCGCCCGTTCCTGTTCCGCCAGTAACGCCGTGACCTGATCTTCGAAATCCGTTAGGCGAATCTGGGCTTGAACAAGCTCGGTTTCGACCTGCGACAACGTCGAATTCAACGCCCCGAGCCTTGCCTGCAAGCGGCTATTCTCGCGCTCTTCCAAGCCCAAAGCACCGGCCAGCGCCGCTATTTCATCAGACAACGCCGTCAGTTCATCCTCTTGTCCCGAGATCGTTTCGCGCAAGACAAACTGCACGACCATGAAAATGGTCAGCACGAATGTCAGCACCATCAACAACCCGGTAATCGCGTCCACAAATCCGGGCCAGACCGACCCCTGGAACCGTTGACCAGTGCGACGGGACAGCGCCATGGCTTACTCTCCTTCCGGAGCGGTACGCACGGCGCCTCGGGGGAGTGTGAGCGCTTTGACCAGCAACTCGATATCTTTGCGCAATTCGCTCATGCTTTCCTGACGGCCAGCCGAAATCTCTTCGAGTATTCGCAGCAGTTGCACGTCCATGGACCGCAGGCGCATCCGGCTTTCGGCATCTATACCGTCGCCTGTCCCTTGCTCGCGCATATGATCAAGCAAGGCATCCTGCCCCAGCGCGACGCGTTCCAACGCAGCCGTCACGCCTTCGCTTTCGGATTGCCGCTGGTTCATGTCACCAATCACGTCGACCAGTTGACCCAGCTTGGCTGACAGCTCAACACGGTCGCGTTCCTGCGCTGAAAAAAGGTCCTGCAGTGCGTTCATCTGCTCTGACATCGTGTCCAGAACCGGGGTCAGAACTGCCAGCTCTGCGCTGCTGCCTTCATCGCCAGCGGCAAACCCGACGCGCGTGATCGAGGACAGCCATTCCTCCAGTTCGCGATAAAACCGGTTTTGCCCGTGACCCGCAAAAAGCTCGAGCAGACCCACGATCAGCGATCCGGCCAGCCCCAACAGCGAGGATCCGAAGGCTACGCCCATACCCTGCAACTGCGATTCCAGTCCGACCATGAGGCGGTTGAACACAGCGAGACCCTCTTCACCCTCTTGCGGATTGAGGCTGCGGATTGTGTCCACAATGGCTGGAACCGTGGTCGCCAACCCAAAGAATGTTCCCAGAAGACCCAGATAAATCAGCACGTTGGTGATGTACCTTGTGATCTCACGTTCTTCTTCCACCCGTTCGGCCACCGAATCCAGAATGGATCGTGTCGAGCTGGAACTGATCTGAGACCGTGCCCCCCGCTCGCGCAGCAACGACGCCAAGGGTGCCAAAAGTTGCGGGGTGCGGGCATCTTCGCGCACGACACCGCCAACAAACGCCTCGATCCACCGGACCGAGCCGATCAACTGGGTGACCTGATAAAAACAGGCAAAGACACCGACCACAAAGACCAGCAGGATGAACCCGTTCAGGTAAGGGTTTGCGTAAAAGACCGGCAGGACATACGGCGTCGCCATGAAAACGCCCAGCCCCGCCAAACCAATCGCGACCAGCATCGTTACGATCTGGCGAATGGGTTGCGAGAAATGCGGTCTCGCGCCCTGATGTGCCTGCGCCATGCGCGTGGTTCCCGGTTTTTTTCCTGCTCCACGCTGAATCTAGCGAAATTCCGCCGGTGACGCCAAGGGTTTATGCGGTAATGGTCCGCACCCGTTGCGCCAACCACTCAAGATCAGGATCGTGCAGGCCAATCTCGGTCAGGTGTTCTGCCGTATTATAGAGGTATTCCGTATTCGGACCACGCCCCCCGACAGCATGCGCGATGATCTGTGCCTGCTCCTCCAGCGGCATCCCTCCGCAGTACTGCACATGGTCCGGGTCGATGACATAGGTCACCGCCGTTACGACCTGCCCGTCGTGCAGATGAACCTCCAACATTTTCTCGACATAGGCTGATGAGATCAGTTCACGGTCGCGCAGTTCTTGCAACGTGCGGTCCTCGTGCCCCGCCTCAACTGCAAGGGCCAGACCAGTGCAATTCGCGTCGGTCTGTTCGTCCAAAGCCAGAACCAGCCCCGGGTCTTCTTCTGTCCCGCGATGATGGATCGAACTCATGCAAAAGGAACGTGCATAGCCGTGCAAGGTGGCGTGTTCGCTTCGGGCCACGGGAAAGCCGGGATTCCACAACAGCGACCCATATCCGAATACCCACATTGTCATTGTACTGGTCCTTGCCCGTTTGCGCCTATAAACATCAATTCCAAGGCGGGAAAAAGGGCCAACTGCCATGCGCGGTTTGATCAGAGCAGTCATTTTCGTAATCGTGATCTGGAGCGCGTACTGGTTCATCGCCGGTTATGGGCTGCGCAACGCAATCACAACCTGGTTCGACAAGCAGGAGGAGATGGGCTGGCAGGCGGATTTCTCAGCCGTTGAAACGGCGGGCTACCCCACGCATCACGTCACGCGCCTGAACAATCCGGCCCTGGCCGATCCCGTTAACGGAACCGCCTGGAGCGCGGATTGGATCGAATTTCAAAGCCCCGCAATCTGGCCGGGTCGTCAGATGCTGCGGTTCGCCGACGCGCCGCAGCGCCTGTCCTACTTCGATCAGACTTCAACAATTCAGGCCGATGACCTTCAGGCAGAGCTGCAATTGCAACCCGGCGTGGCCCTCGTGCTGGAAAAGATGGCACTGACAGCAGGACCATGGTCCATCAAGGACGAAGCCGAGGAATTGGCGGGTGGCGAAACGCTTGGCCTCGTCATGGAGCAAACCGATCTGTCGGAAGCTTACAACATCAGCGCGCGAATTGATGGCTTTACCCCTGGTGACGACCTGCGCGATCTCATGCGTTCTGCAACCACCCTGCCCCAGTCATTCGAGACGTTGGAATTGGACATGACAACCACCTTCGATAAAGTCTGGGATCGCTCGGCGCTTGAACAAAGCAGGCCCCAGCCGGTCAAGATCGACCTCCATCTGGCGGAGATGAAATGGGGTGCGTTGCGTCTGTTCGCGGCTGGGCAACTGGATGTTGACGGTCAGGGCATTCCAACCGGCGAAATCGCAATCAAGGCCGAGAATTGGCGGGACATGGTCGCTATGGCCAATGCCGCAGGCGCCCTGCCCGATCAGGCCGTCAGCCCGGTAACGCGCGCCTTGAATTTCATGGCCGGGCTTGGGGGCAATCCCAATGCACTGGATATGCAGTTGAATTTCCGCGACGGGTTTGTTGCCCTGGGTCCATTGCCCCTTGGACCCGCACCGCGCCTGATCCTGCGCTAACGGCAGTACGCCCCACGGCGATGGCGCGCTGTGTCCAAGTGGAAATGATCGCGGTGATACCGGTCTGAATTTGGCCCCAGTACCGTGCCAAACGGTCCGCACGCGCCGCGCCAGACCTTGATCAACTGTTTTTGCGAGGGATTCTTGCGCCAGCCGTTCAGCACGGTCACGACTTCTCCGTCTGCCATCTTGAAGCCCGAGATATCTATCGCGCGCCCCTTTCCGTGTTCAGAGATACGCGCGCCCTTTTGGTTGTTGCGGGTCCGGCAGGCATAGTGGGCCGCAACTTGCAGTTCGACCACGGGACCGCGCCGCTTGAAGGTTGGAATGACCGTCTTGTCGACCCATTCATTCAAGGCGATCGCCGTGCCACAATCCATTGTCGACGGGCGACTTAACGCAACACCCGAGATGGACGTGATCTGAACCGCATCCTTGATCCCGCAGGCCTTGATCTTGCCGGGAACCTTACCAACGGCCTTGCCCTGTATTTGAATATCACCACAGACTGACCCTTTGCGAAGCTTGCGCTTTTTGAACAACGCCTCCTGTTCCAGCGCTTTTGGGCGCAGATAGGGCATCAGGGACGTATCTGGCCCTAGCGTCGGCACATCTACCGGACGTGCCGCGACCGCCAGAACCTGTGCCGAAACGGGGCGCAATTCGGGGCGCATCTTGGACGGGGTTGGGCTTGCAAAGGCCAGGACCGGGGTCGCAGAGGGTCGCATCATAGGGATCAGAGAATGTTCCAAAGGGGCCGCGTTCGAAAGCGAGGCGCTGAGCGCCACAATTCCAACCGCCAGAACCCTTTGGACGCCTATCATGAGCCTGCT
Organism: Ruegeria sp. CJ2; assembly: GCF_056536745.1. Classification (NCBI taxonomy): domain Bacteria; kingdom Pseudomonadati; phylum Pseudomonadota; class Alphaproteobacteria; order Rhodobacterales; family Roseobacteraceae; genus Ruegeria; species Ruegeria sp. CJ2. The sequence goes on along the minus strand of NZ_JBQFQF010000006.1, from coordinate 5,927 downwards.
TTCCCCCGTCCGAAATCCGGGGCATCCGTATCCTGCCCCGCGTCAATGATCCCACGGCGGATCGCGCGGGTCCGGGTGAAATAGTCAAACAACTGATCCCCGTCACCGGTACGAATAGCCCGCTGCAGGGCGAAAAGCTCCTCGGTAAAGCGGCCAAGAATTTCCAGCGTTGCGTCCTTGTTGGTCAGGAACACATCGCGCCACATGGTCGGGTCCGACGCCGCAATCCGCGTGAAATCCCGAAAACCGGCGGCCGAATACTTGATGACTTCGCTATCGGTCACCCGGCGCAAGTCATCCGCCACACCGACCATCGTATAGGCGATCAGGTGCGGCGCGTGCGAGGTCACGGCCAGAACCAGATCGTGGTGATCCGCGTCCATCTCATCCACGTTGGAGCCCATCCCCTCCCACAGCGCACGCAAATGCGCGACGGCGTCGGGGTCGGTGCCTTCGACCGGGACCAACAGACACCAGCGGTTATCAAACAACTCTGCAAAACCGGCTTCGGGGCCGGAATGCTCGGTTCCCGCCAGGGGATGCGCGGGGATGAAATGCACGCCGTCGGGGATGTGCGGCGACACAGCCTCAATGACATGCCGTTTGACCGAGCCTACATCCGATACGGTCGCACCCGGCTTCAATACTGGCGCGATATCGGCGGCTACCGCGCCCATCGCGCCGACCGGCACACAGAGAACGACCAGATCAGCCCCTTCGACCGCCTCTTGTGCGGTGTCACACACCCGATCACACAAGCCAATCTTGCGCGCCGTGTCGCGCGTCGCCTCTGAACGGGCATAACCCGTCACCTCGCCCGCCAGACCAGCGCGTTTGATTGCCCAGAACATCGAAGAGGCAATCAGGCCCAGCCCGATCAGCGCAACACGGTCGTAAACTTGGGTCATGCGGCGCCCTCTTTGAATGCGGTTATGGCCGTGACGACGCGGCGGCAGGCGTCTTCGTCGCCCACGGTGATCCGCAACGCGTTCGGCAGGTTGTACCCCGCAACCCGGCGCACGATCAAACCCTGTGATTTCAGGTAATCGTCACATGCCTCTGCTTCGGCCTGATCGCGAAACCGCGCGAGGATGAAGTTGGTGCTGGACGCGTCCGACGGTACGCCGACCTTAGCAAGTTCGTCGGACAGCCACACCCGCAGACGCGTATTTTCCGTATGACAGAAGGCCAGATACTCTTCGTCCTTGATCGCGGCTTCCGCCGCAGCCAGCGCGGTCAGCGATAGGTTAAAGGGCTGGCGTACCCGATTTAGCACGTCGATGATCGACTGCGCGGCATAGCCCCAACCGACGCGCATCCCGCCTAGCCCATAAATCTTGGAGAACGTCCGGGTCATGATCACATTCTCAAACCGGTCCACCAGCGCGGCACCACCGTCGAAATCCGCGACGAACTCGGCATAGGCCCCGTCGATGACCATCAGGCAGGACTGTGGCAAGGCCTCGGCCAGCCGCTCCAACTCGGCCTCCGGGATCATGGTCGAGGTCGGATTGCCGGGGTTGGTCACGAATACGATCCGTGTTTGCTCGGTTACGGCCGCCAGAATATGGTCGACATCCACGCGACGGTCCGTCTCGGGCACCATGACCGGCATCGCCCCCGCCATCCGCGCGATGATCGGGTACATGGAAAAGCCATGCTCGGTATAGATGACCTCATCCCCTGGCCCCGCATAGGCTTGCGCCACGAATTGCAGCACCTCATCGCTACCGACACCGCAAATGATCCGCGCGGGGTCCAGTTCATGACGCGCGCCGATCGCAGCGCGCAGGCTGGCGTGATCGGTGCTGGGATAACGATGTAGGGTGGCTGCACTGTCGCGCACAGCCTCGATCGCCTTGGGGCTGGGACCAAACGGGTTTTCATTGGAACTCAGCTTGATCACATGCTCGACCCCGGCCACATGCGACTGACCGCCCTGATAGAGCGCGATGTCCATAATGCCGGGTTGCGGGGTGATCTTTGTCATAAGAGGCTCCGTTTATTGGAGCCTCTCTTACCTGTCTCAACGCGTTGAGAAAAGCGGCAATTCCGTCACGCCGCTTTGAAGCGGGCCGTTGCCGGATCAGCGTTGTAGTAAGGCGCAAATTCCTCGGTCCGGTGGGACAGGTCGTTGACGCTGTCGATTATGAACTGAACCGTCTCATCACTCATCAGGTATGAGAAGTTCAGACGCACCCAACCCGGTTTCTTCATCTCTTCCCCTGCCGACAGCGCGGCGTGCAACCCCTCGGACGCCGCTTGGTCGATACCCAGCAACCGATGCGCATAGGGTCCGGCGCAGGCGCAGCCCCCGCGCGCTTGGATACCGTAGATGTCGCTGAGCATCCGGGTGAAGAGTTGCTGATGAACCGGATGGCCCGCGTTGTCACGTACAAGGAACGAATAGATCGGCAACCGATGCGGATGATCCGCGCCCAGCAGGGTCAGGTTCGGGTTGTCGCCCCACCCGGCCAGCGCCATTCGGTTATAGCGCTCTTCCCGTCTGGCAATCTCATCCGTGCCGACCACATCCTTGACGATAAAGGCCAGCGCAGCCCGGATGTCCCCGATCACGTTCGGGGTTCCCGCTTCCTCGCGCGTGGCAAGGTCCTCACTGTAATCGTGCCGCCACGGAGAGACAAAGCTGACCGTACCGCCGCCCGGCCAACTGGGACAGTTGCGTTTGACCGCAGCCTTGTTGACGATCAAAACGCCAGATGCACCCGGTCCGCCCGGAAATTTGTGAGGTGAAACGACGATGGCGTCCTTGCGCGCATATGCAGGCCCCATATCCATCGGCAGGTATGGCCCACCCCCCGCATAATCCCAAACGGACACGGCCCCATGAGATTTGAGCAGCCGCGTTACCGGATTCGGGTCGGTAACGATGCCGGTCACGTTTGACGCCGCCGAGAAGGATCCGATGATCAAATCCGACGCGGCATGATCTACCAACATCCGCTCTAATATTTCGAGGTCGACACCGCCCTCAGGTGCCTCTGGAATCTCGATCACACGCGCCTTGCTTTCACGCCAGGGCAAAATGTTGGAATGGTGTTCGTATGGCCCGATAAATACAACCGGCCGGTCAGCCGCCTCCACACCAAGCAGGCTGACCAGCCGGTTGAGACCCGCAGTGGCGCCGGCCCCGGTGAAGATCACCGCGTCCTCTTCCTTGGCGCCAACAATGCGGGCGATCTCTGCGCGTGCCTCACGGCGCAGACGGGTCATATAGGACCCGCAATAGGAAGCCTCGGTATGGCTGTTTGCATAGAAGGGCAGCACCTGTTCCGCGACAAAGTCTTCGACCTGCCGCAGCGCCCGACCCGAGGCGACGTAATCCGCGTAAACCAGCGGAACATCCCCATGCAGACCCGGAATCAGAACATTCTCTCCGATCAATCCTTCGCGCAGGCTTGAGATAGGAGTGGTGGCTTCTAATGCTGTGCGAAATTGGGACAAGGTCATTTGATGGCTCCGTATTGCACCATCGAATATGATTGAGGTTACTCGAATAAACTTCACCATTCTTTCGGTAGTTTTCTAAATTTTTGTGTCATATGATTAGAAATGGCAACAAAAATAGATCAAATTGACAATCGAATACTGCGCGAACTTCAAAAGGACGCAACCCTGTCGCAGCGGGAATTGGCGGATCGTGTCGGGCTGTCGCAAAACGCGTGTTGGCGACGGTTGAAGGCGTTGAACGAGGATGGGGTAATCACCGGCTCGTCGGCCCGGATCTCGCGCGAGAAACTGGGGCTGAACCTGGTTGTCTTCGTCATGATGCGCACACGGCACCATTCTGCGGAATGGCTGCAATCTTTCCGAAGCCACGTTCTGACCATCCCCGAAGTGGTGGATTTCCACCGGATCGGTGGGGATTATGACTATCAGTTGAAAGTCGTGACCGAGGATATGGCGGCCTATGACAAGGTCTATCAGCGTTTAATCGAAAAGGTCGAGCTGGACAGCGTGACCTCGTATTTCGCGATGGAAGCTATTGCCGAAGGACGACCGCTGCCGATCTGATCCGCCTCTTCATCTGGCCAGAAATATCCCGGGGGAGTCGCGCAGCGACGGGGGCAGAGCCCCCACAAACAAAAAAGACCGCGCTGAAAGCGCGGCCCTTTGGATCATGTGTATCGGCGAAGATTAGTTCTTCGCGTAGAATTCGACGACCAGGTTCGGTTCCATCATGACCGGGTAAGGCACATCGCTCAGGCCCGGTGCGCGAACGAAGGTTGCGGTCATTTTCGAGTGGTCGGCGTCGATGTAGTCAGGCACATCACGCTCGGCCAGTGCGACAGCTTCCAGAACAACAGCCAGTTGCTTGGACTTGTCACGTACTTCGATCACGTCGCCTTCTTTGACGCGGTAGCTGGGGATGTTGACCCGCTTGCCGTTCACTTTGACATGGCCGTGGTTCACGAACTGACGTGCGGCAAATACGGTCGGCACGAACTTGGCGCGGTAAACAACAGCGTCCAGACGGCGCTCCAGCAGACCGATCAGGTTTTCACCGGTGTCGCCTTTGACGCGCTCGGCTTCGGCGTAGATGCGGCGGAACTGCTTCTCGGTCAGGTCGCCATAGTAGCCTTTCAGCTTCTGCTTGGCGCGCAGCTGCAGACCGAAGTCCGACAGTTTACCCTTACGGCGCTGACCGTGCTGGCCGGGGCCGTATTCACGACGGTTGATCGGGGATTTCGGACGACCCCAGATGTTTTCACCCATCCGGCGGTCGATTTTGTACTTGGCAGACGTGCGTTTGGTCACGGCTGATCTCCTTCGTTCTGGTCGAGGCCCATGCAGGCCACTATGAAGGGCGTTGTCCTCTTGAGGTCTCCCCCATGACAGGCATCCCCTTGCGGGGGCCACCAACACCAATGAAGCCGCGCTTATATCCGCAGAAGCGGCAGAGTCAACACACCGATTGACACATAACCAGAGTTTTCAGAAACCTTTTGCCGGTCGCTCAGTCCAGCGCAGCACCCGCATTCACCGCAGGCAGAGGCGCAGGCGCGCGGCCATCTGCATTTACGTGCTTTCGACCCGGAAACGCGACGACTCGGTCACCGCCCGATACAGCCTCGCCGCTGTACTGGCGCAACTGGACAAGCTCGTTCACCCAATATTCCTGATCGCGGTCCGGGCATCCGTTGTCGAAAACGAAAACCGGCGCTGGCTCACCCGGGACCGAATACAGCACGCCCGTGAATTCCCGCGCGCCGTTGGTCAGAACGACAACGCCTTTCTCAGACCGTTCCAGATCCTCTATGGACAGAAACTGGTTCGGCATAACCACTGTGTGCGACCCCGCCTGTTCAACCGGGTCGACCAAGAACATCGCCTGGCCCCGCCAAGACCATGCTGCACCGATATCCAGAAAAGAAAGCGGCGCGGCCTCGAGCCCATCGAGTTCCGTCTGCTTCCATTGAATGACTACACGACCGTTTTCTCCGGCTCTCATCTTGTACCGCCCGCACCCTTCAACAAATCACTGCTCACGTGGTCGTTCTTATCAGCGAAGAATCTGGCAGAAAAGAGACGTTAATATTCTGTTCATAAATTTGTGACTAAAGAGATTCAGGTTTTGGACGCCAGCGGGAAACTATCCCGCCAGCGACAGGGCCATTGTCATGAAGCACCAACCTATTAGAACCCACTCGTAGACAGATCACCGCTCAAAAATAGTGAAAAAACAATGGATGCATAGTATCCGGCTACCGAATGGCCCATACGACAAGGTCATTCCCGCCCACGTGAAAGATCACTTGCAACAAAAAAGACCGCTCAATAGAGCGGTCTAGGTCTGAGCCTCCCCAACTGAACTGGTCCACCGTTATGTTTAGGAAACGGAGGACCACGAATGGCAAACAAGAGACCGAAGCCCGAAGAGATTGTCTCGAAGTTACGGCAGGTTG